>JBKJUQ010000137.1:0-3170 GCA_046590685.1 Hymenobacteraceae bacterium | reverse complement strand
CTTGTCGCCGTTGTCGACAGGTAGGTTGACACCGTTGATCGCCCTGTCGCCGTTGTCGACAGGTAGGTTGACACCGTTGATCGCCCTGTCGACGTTGTCGACACCCTGCCCGAGACGTTCGGCCGACCCGTCGCCAGTTTCACGGTCTTTCTGTATACTTGCAGGTCGGCCGACCGGAACCCGCACCAAACTACTTCTCCGACGAGCCGGAAACCCCATGATCAATCCCACCCCCTACTTCGATTCCGATTTCTTCAATACCCGCGACGTGATTCTGCGCCGGCTCAAGAAATTTTCGCTCGCCGCCATTCTGCGGCTGGAGCAAGACAACCCCGGCGGAACGTTTACGGCGCTGTTCGCGGATCTGAAGGCGAAACACGATGCCCTCTTCGGCACGATGCTCGCCGCCGACGCGGGCACCGGCAAGCGCCGCGGCTACGCCACCCAGATGTGGGGCGCGCTGGAAGGGCTCCAGGATTTGCTCGAAGCCGATGAGGCCCTGATCGATTACAAGACGCAGAAGAACGCGCTGATCCGGCCGGCCTTCTTCCCCAACAGCCGCACCGAGTACTCCAATGCCACCCTCGAAACCGCCGATCTGCTGTTTCAGCGCGCGGTGAACGCGGCCACGGCCCACGCCGCCACCCTCGGCGCCGAGTTCGACGCCACGAAGTACACGGCGCTCTACACCCAGTTCAAGGCCGGCCGCCAGGGCACCGGCGAAGGCGACGAGCAAACCGCCACCGCCCGCGCCGAGGGCCTCAGCGCCCGCGAAGACCTCACCCAGCGCCTCACCGACGCGGTAAAAATCGTGGCCGGCGAGTTCCTGCGCGACTCCGCACGGTGCGCCAAGTTCTTCCCCTTCCACCTGCTGCTCCCCGGCGAGCACGATCAGGAGGCTGGTGAGTAGGGCGGCGTAGTAATTTTCTGTGACAGCATCTGTGGAGGGCAACGGGCTAGTGCCAGTTGCCCTCCACAGTGTATTAAGGGCGCATTAAGGCACTCCAATAGCCATCCAGGCACAGCTAAAGATGAAGAAGTCCATCGTGCTACTGTTACTTGCGACCGGCTGCGCTACGTGGTATCGCCCTGGCATAGAGCTTCGTGATGTAGCGTTCACGGTCTTTCCGCACATCGAGGTTGCCGACAGCAGCACGTACTTATCCTACCAAATCACTATTCCCCAAAATCATATAGAGAACCGCCCTCAGGTAATGGGCCGGCGTATCAACGAGCGGTACTATGTGTTTTTTCTGGGCAGAACCAGCTTCAGAGAATACGGCAACCTAAAGAGGATTCCCCTTAACGGCCTCTACGACCAACCCATACCAGCCAATTTACAAGAAGTATACTGGCTAAACCCGGATGGAACGGAGGTACCACTGGAAGTGACGGGTAAGTAAGGTATTTGCCCAGCTGCCTGCCTAAAAATCCGTTTGGCAGTAGGCACCGGGAGAAGCTGGCGTTTCGCGATAACCTGACCGGTACCTTTGCCCATCCAATGCCCGAATCTACTGTTCCTGCCGCGCCCTACGCCATTCTCGACCTGCCTTCGGGGCTGCGGGTCATTCACCAGCCGGTGGCGCATACCAAAGTCAGCCACTGCGGCTTTCTGTTCGATACCGGCTCGCGCGATGAAGCGCCCGACCAGCTTGGCCTCGCCCACTTCTGGGAGCATATGGCCTTCAAGGGCACCCGCAAGCGGCGGGCGTGGCACATCCTCAACCGCCTCGAAACGGTGGGCGGCGAGCTCAACGCCTACACCACGAAGGAGAAGATCTCCTTCCACGCCTCGGTGCTCAGCCAGCACTTCGAGCGCGCCTTGGAGCTGCTCACCGACATCACCTTCCACTCCACCTTCCCCGAAAAGGAGATCGAGAAGGAGCGCGGGGTGATTCTGGAGGAGATGGCGATGTACCTCGACGCCCCGGAAGACGCCATCGCCGACGAGTTCGATACCCTCACCTTCCCCGGTGGTCACCCGCTCGGCACCAACATTCTGGGGTCGAAGGAGAGCGTCGGCGCGTTTCAGCAGGCCGATTTCCAGCGGTTCGTCGAGCACCAGACCTCCCCGGCGCAGGGCGTATTCGCGTCCGTCTCGAACCTGCCGACCAAGACTGTCTTCCGCCTCGCCGAGAAGTACCTGTCCGATTTGCCCGCCCGCGCCGGTCGGCCCGCGCGGGTGGCCCCCAGCGGCTACCAGGCGCAGTGGATCACCGAGGAAAAGCCGATTCAGCAGGCGCATTGCGTGCTCGGCGCGCCCGCCTTCGCCATCCAGGACCCGCGCCGGGTGGCGCTGTTTCTGCTCACCAACGTGCTCGGGGGCCCCGGCGCCAACTCGCGCCTCAACCTGGCGGTGCGCGAGAAGTACGGCCTCGTCTACGCCATCGACGCCGCCTACAACGGCTTCCAGGACACCGGGCAGTTCAGCATCTACTTCGGCACGGAGAAGAAGCAGCTCGCCCGTACCGTCGGGCTGGTGAAAAAGGAGCTTAAGAAGATTCGCGACGTGGCGCTCACCACCACCCAGCTCCACACCGCCAAAGCCCAGCTGATGGGCCAGCTCGCGATGGCCGAGGAAAGCACCGCCGGTTTGATGAGTTTGCTCGGCCGCTCGCTGCTCGATCTGGGCCGGGTCGAATCCATCGAGGAAGTCTTCGCCCAAATCCGCCGCATCACCGCCAAAGAGCTGCTCGAAATCGCCAACGAAGTGCTGGCGGAGGACCGGTTGAGCGGGCTGATGTTCGTGCCGGAAGGGCGTTGAACTTCCTCTATGAAGCCCCCACCCTACATTTTTCCGCTGCTCTACATTTCTGCGCTGGTTATACTCTACTTGCTGGTAGTAGGCAGCACTACGTTCGTACTTCTACGGATAGTTAATCAGAAGTTATTTGGGAGGACTCCAAGTAGAAAATGGCTGCTGGCATCGGCTGTAGCAATGGCTTTGCTGGCGCTGCTAGCGCTAGAAGCGGCCATTCCCGATATAGACTGACTTCTTCCCCTACCTTGCCGCCCCATGTCCCGCCTCACCTCCGAACCCCGCCTGGCCGTCATCATCGACGCCGATAACGTTTCCGCCGCGCCCATCCGCGAGCTGATCGCCGAAATCTCGCGCCACGGCACGCCCACCGTGCGGCGCATCTACGGCGACTGGACCCAGCAGAATATGC
>JBKJUQ010000454.1:0-6093 GCA_046590685.1 Hymenobacteraceae bacterium | reverse complement strand
GCTGCTTCGATCGCGGCTGACATCGTCCCGGAATACAGCACCGAAATGCTCGAATTAGAGCCGTGGTTGATGCCCGACACCACCAGATCCGGCCGACGGCCGCGCAGGACGTGGTGCTTGGCGAGTTTGACGCAGTCAGCGGGCGTTCCGGAGCATTCGTAGGCTTCCACCTCGTCGGGCGCCTCGTCCTGAAATACCGTGGAGCGGTCAAGCCGCAGCGGATCGCCAATCGTGATCGCGTGCCCCTTGCCCGACTGCGGCGAATTAGGCGCCACGACGACGACTTGCCCTATCCGTCGGGCGATGGAAACGAGCTGGAGAATGCCCGGCGCGGTGATGCCGTCGTCGTTGGAAACCAGAATGAGTGGACGAGCCATTGCGATTGCTAATAAGTGAAGGTGCGGCCGCCAAAAGTACTAGGCTCGCGCAGCGCGAAGGCGCGCCGCATTCGCTCCAAAGCCCGACCGCAGCCCCAGTACCACGCCGGATCCCACTAAGTTTGCAATTCTCTCTGCTGAGGCGCTTACTACTCCTGCTCCATTTCTTTCGACATACTGGCAATGAATAACTGGACTCATTCTCTACCACACACAAGATATTCCTTAGTTTCAGTCATTATGTCAATCTTGGTTGGTTTACTGTGTTGTGATTCGCCGTCGCCGGCCAGTTCCACCAATTCACGTCTCGCCCCAGCCCCGCCGTCCAGGAACGCCGCCTCACCCGTAACGCCTCCCACAGTACCGGCACCGGTCGAGGAGCGGGAAAAGGAACATCTGCTCGCTGCTGGCCACGCGGGCACAGTTCGCATTGGAATGCGCGTCGGCGAGCTCCGGAGTCGGTTTGGATTGACGCTACGCGAAGTCACGCTCGTACGCGACGGCGAACACTACCCCGCCTTCGCGGTAGGGAAAGTTGGTCGTGGCGGCCTACCTGCCCTGCTACTGGAGCCGCTCTGCGAAGACGGCGAGGAGGACGCCATCGGTGCTCCCACTGATCAATGCCGCATCTGGCGCATCACCATCCGTGACCCCGCTTACCACACAGCCGCCGGCCTTGGGGTCGGCAGCCGCTACGGCGACTTACGCCTGGCCGCCCCGCTGACGTTCGTCGGCCCAAATCCGATGGGTATCGCGGCAACCGCGGAGTCGTGGCAGATGAGCTTCCTGCTCGATGCGGCCGCTATTGAAGCCAGTAAGCTCCCCGTGCGGCGCGAAACCATCCACGATTCCGTGCGCGTAGTTGGCGTGCAATTGTATCGATAAACTCAACCTAATCAGGGAGCTAAACGCACCCGACTCCACAACATTTCTGCGGGTTTACGTTCGTACACCAGTCGATCGTGAAGCCGGCTGGGACGACCCTGCCAAAACTCGATGCGGGCGGGTCGCAACGTATAGCCCCCCCAATGCGGCGGCCGGGGCAAATGCTCCTGTTGCTCAAAGGCCCGCGCTAGTTCTTGTTCTCGGTTTTCCAGAAAGGCGCGATCCACTACGGGCTCGCTTTGCGGCGAGGCCCACGCCCCGATTTGGCTACCCCGCGGGCGACTTTGAAAGTACGCATCGGATTGCTCCGGGGGGGCGGGTTCCACCAGACCTTCTACCCGCACCTGGCGCTCCAGCGCGGGCCAGAAAAAGGTGAGGGCCGCGCGCGGCTCGTGGGCCAGGGCCTGGCCCTTCGCGCTCTCATAATTCGTGAAAAAGGTAAAGCCGCCCCCATCCGCCAGGGTCAGGTCTTTGAGCAGCACCACCCGGGCCGTCGGGCG
The DNA here is from genome assembly GCA_046590685.1 of Hymenobacteraceae bacterium. GTDB lineage: Bacteria > Bacteroidota > Bacteroidia > Cytophagales > Hymenobacteraceae > JANNMJ01. Next base: position 4,331 of record JBKJUQ010000454.1, on the reverse strand, counting down.
GCCATCGACTGCTACCGTGGCGAGCACCATCGCGGTGGGCTCTTCAACCTGCGCGGTAATGGCTTCGGTGAGCCACTGCTGGAACTGCTGGAGCGCATCGGCGGCGGCGGCCTCCTCGGTAAGCTCGCGCTGTGAATAAGAAAGGCGAATATCAGCAAGATTTATCGGCACGGAAGACTATTTTAAGGTTTGGCGGGTCCTCCTAAGGAACCGCGCGCCACTACAAAGAAACGGCAACGCCCGAAGCGCGTACCGTACTTAACTCAACTCTTTCGCCACAACCGGCGAACGCCACGTTTCGCTTTTCCGCACTCCCCTATGACTCCTGGCACCCTCCTGCTCGCCAAGCCTTTTCTCGGTGACCCTAATTTTGAACGCACGGTAGTCGTGGTCTGTCGGCACGATGCCACTGATGGCGCGTTTGGCTTGGTCCTCAATCGCTTAACTGAGCTAACGCTCGGTGATGTGCTGCCTGATTACGCGGGCCCAGCCCTGCCTTTGGGCGTGGGCGGTCCGGTGCAGCACAACACCCTGCACTACGTGCACCGACTGGCCGATCTGCCGGAGGCGATCGCCTTGACCCCGGCAGATACTGCGCCGGATGAAGCCCTTTACTGGGGCGGCGACTACGAAGTACTGCTAGACTGGCTGCAAATCGGCCGGGCTACGGAAGCCGACGTGCGCTTTTTTGTCGGGTATTCGGGCTGGTCAGGTGGGCAGCTGGAAGGAGAGATTGCAGCTGATACGTGGGTCGTGCAAGCCAACGGCGCCAAAAAAATCTTTACTTTTGAGCCCCAGGAGCTTTGGCGCGGCGTGTTGCTGGAAATGGGCGGCCGTTATCGAGTGCTGGCCAACTACCCCATTGACCCGAGCCTGAACTGATCATCGCCCCAGCGACCATCGGTTTCGCTGGCTCCTCTTGATTGTATTTTCTACCCGTTCTTCGTTTAATGAACACCCCTACCACCCCCGAACAGAACGACTCGATGAGTCTTCTGGAACGCCGTCTGGCGGAGATTGCCGCACGAAAGGCAGCGTCCGCCGAAAGCCAGCCGGCCGCTACTTCTACCCCATCCCCTACTGCCGATCCGGTACCCGCGGGCGATCAGCCCCAGGCCGAGGCGCCGGCCGACATCGTACCGACGGGCACGATGTCGCCAACTACGCTGGAAACGCCTTCTTCGGCGGCCAATACGCTGATCACTGAATCGGCCAGCGAGGCCCTCAACGAGGCGTCGGCCGCTCAGCCGGAGCCAATTGCGGAAGTTCAGCCGGAGGCAAAACCGGAAGCAATGCCGGCCGCTCAACCGGAGAAAATGCCGGAAGCAACGCCGGCTGAAGCACTCGTCGCCGCCGCCGAAACTCTGCCCGCCGAAGCCGCCGCCGTGGCACCCCACGAAGCCCAAAGCTCGGTGACCGCCGCCGCGGAAGTGCTCACCCAACCCGCGACCGACGAGATCGCCGGGGGGATGGCGACCACACCTGGCGACGAGCCGATCACGGCCGAGCCAGCCGCCTTGCCGGCAGCTACGGCTGACCTACAACCTGAAGCGGCTGGCCCGCCCGCTACCGCGATGACGACGGCGGAAGCCGACGCGGCCGACGATGAGGCGGAGGACACCACGACCGCACCCATCGAATTTGACAATTTCGAATCCCTCGATGCCGGGCAGATGAGCCGGCTGCTGCTCGCCGCTATCCAGCGGCCTGAGGCGGCGGAGCAGGCGAAGTCACTCATTGATCGCAAGCGGCAATACGAAGTTCGCTACGAGCAGGAGCGACAGGAAGCGGAAAAGCGCTTCGCGGCGGCGGGCGGCGACCCGACCACCTTTGATAACGCTCCAACCCCCGACCACCGCGCGCTGGAGAAAGGCTGGCAGCAATTCCGGGAGCAGCGCGCCCAACAGCGCCGCCAGGAAGAACAGCACCAGGCGCAGAACCTGGAACGTAAGCGCGAGCTGCTCGACCAGATCAGGACGCTGCTGGAATCGGGCGGCGAGCAGGCCGACGCCATCGCGCCCACCATGAAGGTGCTGCAAACCGAGTGGAAGGCCGTGGGCCCGGTGCCCTACAAGGAATCGAAAGAGCTCTGGCAAACCTACGATGCGCTGCTCGACCGCTTCTACTCGCAGCGAAACGTGACGTTCGAGCTCAAGGATCTCGACCGGCGCAAGAACATGGAACTCAAAAACGGCCTCGTCGCTCGCGCCGAAACGCTGGCGGAGCTCGCTCAGACCAATCCCGGTCAGGCGGCTCGCGACTTGCGCGGTCTGCACGAGGAGTGGAAGCACATTGGGCCGGTGCCGCAGGAATCGCGCGAGGAAGTGTGGGCCCGCTTCACGGCCGCATCTGATAGAGTGCACGGTCGTCGTACGGAGGAGCTGGCTGGCCGCCGGGCGACCGAGCAGGAAGCTCTCACGCGCAAGCAGGAGCTGATGACGCAGCTCGAAAGCTTGGCGGAGTTTCGCTCAGAACGGATCGAGGACTGGAAAGCCAAGACCGACGAGCTCCAGAGTCTCAAGCAGCAGTGGGACGCCGCCGGTTTCGTGCCCCGCGCGCAGGCCACGGAGATGAATAAGCGCTTCTGGACGCTTTACAAGAAGTTTTTCGCCCAGAAGAGCGTGTTCTTCAAAGCGCTCGACGACGAGCGCTCGGCTAACATCAAGCGCAAGGAAGAGCTCATCGCGTTCGCGGAGGGGCACCAGGACGATCCCGACTACGCCGCTACCCGCGAGAAATACATTCAGTGGCAGAAAGACTGGAAGACGATCGGACCGGTGCCCGAACGACTGTCGCAAAAGCTATGGAACCGTTTCCGCGCCGCCTGCAATGCCTTTTTTGAGCGCCCCAACCGCGAAGCGGAGCAGCGCCAGGTGTCCAACATCGCGCGTGAAGCCCAGCTAAACGAGCTTTCCCTGGAGAAGAACGCCTACCTCGACCAGCTCGCCGAACGCCTCACCCAAGCCACGCCCGGCACGGAAGGCACTCTCGACGAGTACCGCGAGATTCTGGCGGCCTGGACCAAGTTCGACACCGACCGCGCCGCTGACGGTGCTCGGGTGCCCGTCGCGCCCCGCGTGGAAGAGCGCTTCTTCTCGCTGCTCGGCAAGTACCTCGACACCGTGGCGATTTCGTACTCGCAACGCCAGGATCTGCTCTTCCGCCTCCAGCTGGAGCAGATGAAAGGCGCGCCGGACGCCGCGCAGCGATTCGCGAAGCGCGAGCAGGATTTGCGCCGAGTGATCACGGAGCAGGAAAACGAGATCGCTACCCTTAAAACGAACCTGGGCTTCTTCGCCCGCTCCAAAAACGCTGACACACTCCGCACGGAGTATGAAGGCCGAATCCAGGAAGCGGAGTCGCGCGTGGAGCACGCCAAAGCACAGCTCAAAACGCTGCGCCAGATCGCACCGGCGCAGCCGCAGCGCGAAAGCTACGGTGACCGCGATGGCGACCGTCGCGGAGGCTTCGGTGGCGACCGCGGCGGCCGGCCCGGGGGCTTTGGCGGCGGCGGCGGCCGGCGCTAGATTATTGGATTAGGTTGCGCCTACGGGCCGGGCCGCGCTACTTTTGTGGCGTGGCCCGGGTTCGCGGGTCGCAAACGCCTCCTTAGCTCAGCTGGTAGAGCAACTGACTTGTAATCAGTAGGTCGCTGGTTCGATCCCGGCAGGAGGCTCAACTACTTGTTACCGGAAACCCCGGAAAGCTGCAAATCTGGTCACAGAAGCAGTTTTCCGGGGTTTTTGCGTTCGTGGCATTTCGGATTTGTGACCGGATTTGTGCGGATGTGTGCCCCCATTCACACCCCCACTTATACCCCCACCGGCCACGATGATTATCAAGTTTGACTTGCGTACTGACCGGCCCGATGCCGACGGCCGCTGCCAGATTCACTTACGCGCCTACTTCGACGGCCACCGTCTTCGCTTGAGCACGTCGGAGCGCTGCCGACCGAAAGATTGGGACGCCGGCTCATTCAAGGTTCGGCGCTCCTTTGGTGGCGGGTACCAGGATGCCAATGACAACCTGCGGGCGCTGGAGGCTCGCATCGAAGCAGCTTACCGTCACCTTCGTATCAACGCCGGTACCCCGACGCCGGACAACCTTCGGGCGGCGCTGGTCGAGCTCTACCCGCCGAGCGTAGTTGCCCCTCCCCCGCCGTGTCTGCTGCTACTCGATCAGTTCGATGCGTTCCGGGAAGTGCTACGCGGCCGGGGGTTGATGCGAAACACGCTCCGGCACTACCTCGTGTCGCGGAATTGGCTGGCGGGCTTTGAGCGTGAAACCGGCCGGCCACTACTAGTCAATACATACGACCTGGCTACCCATGA
>JBKJUQ010000419.1:0-14217 GCA_046590685.1 Hymenobacteraceae bacterium | reverse complement strand
CCGAAGTACCCCGCCGCGGGAATAGCGAGGCCCTTCGGATGTCCGAAGGGGGCGCGCGCTAGCGCGGCGGGGTACTTCGGACGTCCGAAGTAGTCGGGCACCGTCACGGGAAGGTACTTCGGATGTCCGAAGTACCCTCGCGCGGGGGCGGCAGGGCACTTCGGACGTCCGAACGGTTCGGCGGGCAGGAGTTTACTAGATTTGGGCTCACGATCTCTTTTTTTTTAGTTTCCAATGGCTGATTCTCCCGATCCCACCCCGGCCCCTGAGGCCCCCCAGCGCGTTGCCTGGATCGCGCCTGACGAGGCCGGCCGCGCCCGGCAGCTCCTCGATACGTATCCGCACCTGGTCAGCGCCAACAAGGAGCTTGACTGGCTGCCGAACGCCGAGCTGGAGCGCCACGCGCAGGACCACGTGGCGACTACCGCCGTCAAAGCCGGCCTGGCCGCCACCCGTCCCGCCGAGACCGAGAAGCTAAAGGCTGTCGTGCGCGACACGAGCACCCCGCTCACGGAGTTGCGCGGGGTGCTGAAGAAGAAATTTAAGGACGCCTACCAGAGCTACTACCCCCAATTCGGCCTGCGCCTGGAAAGCAAGAACTGGGATTTGCCCGACGACCGCGACGACCTCGAAATCGCCCTGCGCGATTTTCTGATTCCCGCCCTCACTACCTACGGGTTTCAGGACGACCCCGACACCGGCACCGCCGTGTGGGCGCCGCTGCTCGCGCGCCTGACCACCAGCCTCGACGCCGCCGGCCGCATCGATATCAACCGGTCGACGGCGGTGGGAGAGGCCACCCCGCTCGACGAAAAAACCGACAAAGCCCTGCGCTGCCTCTTCCACCTCGCCCTCGCCCACTACCCCGACACCTGGGAGAGCGTGCTGCGCGGCTGGGGCTGGCGGAAAACGAGCTTTTAATCCTTTATCAGTTTCAATAATGGCGTTTGATCGCGCCGGGTTTACCGCCTGGCTTTCCGCTCAACCCCTTGACCCCAAGGGCCCCGACAACTACTCCGCGACGCTGGAATCGATTGAGGACCTGTGCAAGATCAGCCTCGATGACGTGGTGCCCGACCGCACGGTGGCCCTCGACGCGCTGCTGTCGCTGCATCTGGGGCTGATTGGTAAGCGGCCGCGGAACGACAGCGCGCGAATACGCAAAAACAACCTCTTGAAGTGGCTGATTTCCTTGCGCGCCTACCATCGCTTCCGGCAGGGGAAGCCCTACACGGAGCCCGCCCACGACGGCGGGAGGCTGGTGAATCTGGTGGAATCGGTGCCGGTCGCCTAAGCGCAACGCCCCGCCCGGAAGGGCTTCCGGGCGGGGCGTTGCGCTTAGGCAGCAGGCACGAGCCCCGGCCTTACTTGCGTACGTAGAGCCCTTCCTTGACGGCCTTCACCGTGCGCGCTACGTTCGGCAGAGCCGCTTCGATAAGGGTGGGGGCGTAGGGTAACGGCACGTCCTGCGACGTGATGCGAATGACGGGCGCGTCGAGGTAGTCGAAGGCCGTGCGTTGGACGTGATAGGCGATCTCGCCCGAGATCGACGCCAGCGGCCACGCTTCCTCGACCACCACGAGCCGGTTTGTCTTCTTCACGGATTCTACGATGGCCTTGTAGTCGATCGGGCGCACCGAGCGCAGGTCGATGACCTCCGCCAGGATGCCTTCGCGCTCCAGCTCCTCGGCCGCCAGCAGCGCCACCTTCATCATCTTGCCGAAGCTCACGATCGTGACGTGCTGGCCAACGCGCACGGTGTTGGCTTGCCCGATCGGGATCAGGTATTCCTCTTCCGGCACCTCCCCTTTGTCGGCATACATCAGCTCCGACTCCATAAAGATCACCGGGTCTTCGTCGCGGATGGCGGTTTTGAGCAACCCCTTGGCATCGGCGGGGGTGCTTGGCACCACTACCTTGAGGCCGGGACAGTTGGCGTACCAGTTCTCAAAGTTTTGCGAGTGCTGCGACGAGAGCATGCCGGCGTTACCCGTGGGGCCGCGAAACACGATCGGCACGGAATACTGTCCGCCCGACATCGACATCATCTTCGCCGCCGAGTTGATAATCTGGTCGATCGCGACGAGCGAGAAGTTAAACGTCATAAACTCGATGATCGGCCGCAGCCCGTTCATCGCCGCGCCCACGCCGATGCCCGTAAAGCCCAGCTCGGCAATCGGGGTGTCGATCACGCGCTTGTCCCCAAATTCGGCCAGCATTCCCTGGCTCACCTTGTAGGCGCCGTCGTACTCGGCTACTTCTTCGCCCATCAGGAATACGCGCTCGTCGCGGCGCATCTCCTCATTCATCGCTTCGCGCAGCGCCTCGCGGAACTGCAGGGTTCGCATTGCCATCTACTAGTCAGTTTTTTTGGGAGTGACGAAGGTACGGCGGGGGCGGCAGCGATGAAACGTAGCGCGGGGCGCCGGCCCGCGAGCGCGGCAGCGCTACGGCGTTGAGCGTGGCGGCGTAAGTAGCGTGTGGGGGCGCGTGTTTTACTCGCTTCGCTCGTCGCGGGCCGGCGCCCCGCGCTACACTTTTACTTCGTATCAATCATGAGTTGGGCATTCTTCGAGTCGCCCAAAACGATGATCTTGGTGTTCGCCGACCCCGCCAGCTCGCGCTGCATCTTGATCTGCTCATAGCGAAGCTGCTTATCGGTCAGCTCCGCGGAGATGATGCGCTGGTAATCGGCGATGCCCTGCGCTTCGAGGCGCTTGCGGTCGGCTTCCTGTTTTTCTTTCTGAAGCACGAACTGCATCTTCTGCGACTCCTGCTCGGCGTTGATCTTCGACTCGATGGTCTGTTTGACTGACTCCGGGAGCTGGATGTTCCGAATCAGCAGCTGTTCCAGCATCAGCCCGCGGGCGCGGAAGTCGGCTTCGATTGACTTCAGAATCCGGTTCTGAAACTCGTCGCGCCGGGTGGAGTAAAGCGCTACCGCGTCGTAGAACACGGCGTTGTCGCGGATGCGGGTCCGGGCGATGGGCCGCACGATGCGGTCCTGATAGTCGGTACCGATGGTTTGCAGCACTCTTGGCGCCTGCTCGGGGATGACGCGGTAGAGCACCGTTAGGTCGATCACGACTTCCAGCCCGTCGGCACTCAGCACGCGGATGGCATCATCGCCTTTCTGATCGCCCTCGTCGTGAGTGGCCGACATGGTGTAGTTCTGGGTCCGGATATCGAAGCCCACCACGTCCATCAGCGGATTGACGATGTGCAGGCCCGGCCCGAGTACTTCGGGCTGCACCTTGCCAAAGAGTTTTTTGACGCCGACCTCGCCCGCTTCGATCTGCCGGATTGTGCTCGTGAAGAAGCCCAAGCCCGCGAGGACTATTCCACCGAACATCAGCGGCAGACGCGCGCGCGCGGCCGGCGCGTTGGTGTAGGTATTGCGACCCACGATCACGCCGGCCGCGATGAGAAGAAGCCCGAGGATGAAAAGGAACATTGTTGACAGATGCGTTGAGTTGGTAAAAATCTAGGAATGGGTAAGCAACTGGAGCACCCAGAAATGGTAGCAACAGCGGCGGCCAAACGGAAGGTGGTGGTCTGACGCGCTCCTCCTCCGGTACTTTACAGGGCCAGGGCTTGCGCCAGCTTAGCCGCTTCGTTCAGGCAGCCGTCGAGCTCGCGACGGGTGTCGGCCTGGAGCGTGCGCTCGAAGAGCAGCAAGACCTGCTCGCCGGCCTCATTGACGAACAAATCGGTGTAGAGGCGCTCGAATACATCGGCTTCAGCACTCACGATCGCATCAATTTCCGGGGGGGAATTCGCCTCGCGCAGCGCTCGGTGGAGAACGTGGAGAGCTATCGCAGCCTCATCTTCAGCGGGGTCCACGGCATGATTGTCGGGATGCGCTTCGTGGGCTAGGTCGAGCAAAAGCTGAAGCAGGGCCATCGCGACAGCCAGCCGAACGCGCTCAAAAGCAAACGATAACTCGTGAGCGGGGGCACCCGGCGGCATGCGGCCACCCACCGCGCGCTCGAAGCGCGTGTAGGCCGTTGTTTCGGTTTCAGTAAAGTAGGTATCGTAGCGCTCACCGAACGCTAGTCGCAGCAGGGTTTCAAACGTAACGACGCTCATCGGAGACAGCGGCGGGATTCGCCGGGTGGGGGGAGCGCCAAAGGTAGGCGGCTGAAACAATTAGCCGCGCGTCGCTTTTTGCCGCCAGACGTGCCGACAGATTGTCGCGGGCACTTCTACCTCACCACACGCCCTCTTTTCCTCGTGACTCGCCACTATTTCTTTGTTGTATCCGGTCTGTTGGTCATTGGCTGCGGCCAGTGCCTCATCCTGTGGGCCGATCACCTGAAAACCGCCGGCGCACCGCTACTCGAATGGCTGGCGGCCGGCACGGGTGCCCTCTCCGTTTTCAATGCCGGACTTTGCTTGTTCGGGCGTGGAGTCATCGAACGAATTCAACAGCGTCCGGCGTAACTTCGGAGCGCCAAGCCACTCCGGTTAGCTTGGATCCACGCTTTTCTCCCCGTAGATGCCTGATTTCTTCGCTTTCCGCCGCACCACGCTTTTCGCCGCGGCTTTGGGGTTATCGCTTACGTTGACCCATTCCATCGTTTATGCTCAGTCTGCGCTGCCACCGCGTGGTGCGCCGAATTACCGGTTAGAGCTACGGGGTGGGGCGTTTACGCCCCCTGCTAATTTGGAAGAGTTTTTTGCGCCCGCCGCCGAGCCTACCGACATCGCGGGGGGCGTGTATTACCGCTTGGTGCAGTTCTGGGAGCTGCCTACCAAAGAGCGCCGGGCTCGGCTGGAGCATGCATGGCACGCCCGCCTGCTCGATTACCTGCCGATGAACACTTACGTGGTGGCTTTCCCCGCGTCGTTCAACCGGCAGTTACTGCTAGGCTACAATGTGCGCAGCGTCTTTCAACTCGGCGCTGAGCAACGTTTACATCCGCTGCTACGCACCGGCAACGTGCCGGCTCACGCGTTGCGCCCGGGGGGTACGGCCGAGGTGTTGATTGAAACGGTGGCCGCCACCGCGGCCCCCGATCCAGCGGCCCTGCGTGCCGCCACCCGCGCGGCGCTGCTGGCAGCGGGTGCCACTGACCTAATCGCGCCTGACTCTACTGCTCTTCACCGCCTGCGTGCGCGCGTGCCGCTGGCTAAGCTGCGCGCGGTGGCGGCTGTCCCCACCGTGCTGAGCGTAGAAGCCGTTGCTGCTCCTCCCCAGCGCGAAGATCGTCCCGGCCGTTCCAGCCACCGCTCCAATTACATCAACTCCGATAACCCGCTGGGCCGCCACTACGACGGCGCTGGGGTCCGCGTGGCGCTTGGGGATGATGGTATTCTCGGACCGCACATCGATTACACTGGCCGCCTGAATCAATCCCGCGTCGTCGCCGACAACGGGGAGCACGGCGACCACGTCGCCGGTACCATTATGGGAGCCGGCAACCTAGACCCACGCCAGCGTGGGATGGCCACGGCCGCTGAGCTGAGCGTGTACGACCCATTTGAAAACATCACGGCGGCGCCGGTAGACTTCGATGCGCAGGGTGTCCGTATCACCTCTACGTCATACGGCGACGGTTGCAACACCGGCTACACAGCCGCCGCGCAGGAAGTAGACCGCCAGACGCGCCAGAAACCGGCGCTGCTGCACGTATTTTCAGCTGGCAACTCCGGAGGTGCCAATTGCGGCTTCCTAACGGGTTGGGGTAACATCACGGGTGGCAACAAATCGGGTAAGAACGTACTCGCCGTCGGCGCTGTGGATGGCAACGATCAACTGGCTTCGTTCTCTTCGCGCGGTCCCACGACCGACGGCCGCATCAAGCCCGATCTCTGTACCGTCGGCGTTGACGTAATGTCGACTCTGCCGGATAACACGTACGGGTCTAATTCCGGCACGTCGATGGCGTGCCCGGGAATGTCAGGCACGGCTGCGCAGCTCTACCAGCTCTGGCGGGGGCGACATAACGGCCAGGATCCGGATGCGGCGCTTATCAAAGCCGCGGTGCTCGGTACGGCCGACGATCTCGGTACTCCGGGGCCCGACTTCCGCTACGGTTACGGCCGGCTAAATGCCCGCCGGGCTGCGCTCGCTCTGGAAGGCGAGCGTTTTTTTTCAGACTCCATTGATCAGGGCGGAGTACGCTCATTTTCGTTTACGGTGCCCGCAGGTACGCAGCAAGTCCGGGTCCTGACGCACTGGACTGACTACGAAGGCTCGGTGCTCGCGGGGCGCGCGCTGGTCAACGATCTGGACGGTGTGCTGATCGGGGTCGCTAACGACACGCTAAAGCCGTGGGTGCTCGATCCTCGACCTAACCTTAGCACGATCGGTGCACCCGCCGTGCGCGCTCGCGATTCGCTCAACAATGCCGAGCTGATCACGCTCGACTCGCCGGCGCCCGGAACGTATAAGTTCCGGCTGAAGGGAACGAGCGTACCCCAAGGACCACAGCGGTTTTATGCCGTCTATGAGATTATCCGCGATGCCATTGTCTTGACGTATCCGATGGGAGGCGAGTCGTTCGAGCCAGCCGATGCTGAAATCATCCGCTGGGACGCTTACGGCAACGGAGGGCAGTTTATGATCGAGATGTCGGCAAATGCGGGGAGTACGTGGCAATCGATCGCCACAGTGCCAGGTGCCCAGCGGCAGTACCAGTGGACTCCCGGAGCTGCTCTCAACGGGCAGCGGTTACTGTTCCGGGTGGTGCGGGGCACCATTGAAGGCCGTACTACCGCCGCCGTTAGCGTGCAGAGCCCTCCACGTAACCTGCGCGTCACCCGCGTTTGCCCCGATTCCGCGATGCTGGAGTGGAATTCCGTGACCGATGCGGTGCGCTACGACATCTTTCGGCTAGGCGCAACTTCAATGGACAGTATCGGCTCGGCGCGTCAGCCTCAGTTTGCGGTACCTGGCACCAACCCGCAGGTCGAAGACTGGTTGAGTGTACGCGCGGTGATGGCCAACGGTGCCCGTAGTCGTCGGGCCATAGCTATCCGCCGGGCGCCGGGTACTTCCAACTGCACCCTCGCTTTTGATGGGGAAGTAGTCCGGCTAGTATCTCCCCCCAGCGGATTTGTGACCGTTTGCGGGGCTCCCCGACCAACGGCCGTTACCGTAGAGCTGCGCAACGCCGGGGCGCAGCCGTTGCCGGGTGCCCAGATTTTCTATCGTGTTGGTGCGGGACCAGTCGTGACGGATTCACTTACCAGTATTCTTGCACCAGGTGCCGTGCTGCAATACACGTTTAGCGTTCCGGCTATCCTACCCGCTGCCGGTTCGACGCAGCTGCGCGTCTGGGCCCGTTTTGGGAACGATGGAAATCGCTACAACGATTCAGCACGCGCAAATCTGACGATTGTTACGGGTACAGTTGCTACCCTGCCCCTAACCGAAACGATGGATAGCTGGAGGGTGTGCAGCACGGCCTCCAATTGCGAAACAACCGTCTGCGGGCTCAGCGGCGGCTGGCTTAACGCGGCCAACGGTGCCGGCGATGATATCGACTGGCGCGTAAATGCCGGTCTGACTCCGTCAGCTAATACGGGACCAGATGTAGACCATACGCTCGGTACTGCTGCCGGGCACTACCTCTACCTGGAGCCGTCGGGCAACTGCTTCGGTAAAGTGGCCGTCCTTACGTCGCCCTGTCTCAACCTTGCCGCCGATTCGCTCGCGCAGGACTTTACCTTCTGGTACCACGCGTTTGGAGTCCACACGGGCGAGTTGCACGTCGACATCGTTCCCGACTCGGGCGCGTCCGTGGTAGACGTCATTCCGGCAATCATTGGGGATCAGGGCAACCAGTGGCGGCAGGCCCGGATATCGCTCGCCCCGTTTCGCGGGCGCACGGTGATCGTCAAGCTACGCGGCATTACGGGCGTCGACTTCGCCAGTGATATTGCCCTCGATGACTTCGCCGTGACGCCGGCCGTCGTGCAGGGTCTACGCGCCGACGCCCAAGCGTTTGCCAACCGTCTGGCGCTCGCGCCCAACCCAACTAGCGGTACCGTGCGGTTCTCCCGGCCGGATCTGACGGACGGGCCGCTCGTGCTTACTCTCCTCGATGTACAAGGCCGTACGATTGCCCGCCAGACCGTCAGCGGCCTGACCGCTACGATCGACCTCGGCACCGCGCCGGCGGGTACTTACCTGGTGCGGGTCGTCAGCAGCCGCACCAGCGTGGTGCGCCGGCTGGTCGTGACGCACTAGCGCGGTATTCTAGCCGTCCCGGTCTTCGGTGGCTATATCGGGAGCAATGGAAAGTCCGGTCGTTGCTGCCTTTGGCGGCGATGGCCGGACTTTCACTTCTTCAATGATGCGCTGCTCCTCGGCAGTTTCCAGATCTGACAACTCGATCTTGATGGCCTCAATGGAGATGATCAGCTCCCGTAGCGACATTCCCAGCGAGACGAGCAACCCCGCTAGCGATGCGCCGAATACCCACACGCCCGCCGTATGTAACCCCAGAAACAGCAGCATCATACACAACACGCAGCCGAACATCGCGCCGATACCGACTACCTGCATATTGCGCACGATGTATAGGCGTTTGCGCAAGTTGACGAGCTGCCCCATAACGGAAGCCGAATGGGTGCTGACGTACTGCGGCTTGAGCGTGCGCACGCGGTTCGCGATCGCCATAAACCTGTTCGTGTACGCCAGCAAGAGGAGCGAGAGCGCTGGGAAAAGGAGCGCTGGCGTGGTGAGGGTAATTTCCATGGGACAGAAGCAGTGGGTGCGGTAGCAAAACAACAACGCCCCACCGGCTAGTAGCCAGCGGGGCGTTGCGCTAACGGAGTGATCGATGGTTAGTCGACGGCATCTTTCGCTTTTTCGACGCCTTTCTCGGCGGTGCGGTCAATTGCCTGACCGGCTTTTTTGGTGCCCTGCACCGCCTTTTTGCCTACTTTTTTGGTGCCTTGCACAGTTTTATCCGCGACTTTCTCCGTGCCGTGGATGACTTTCTTGCCCGCCATCTTGGTATCGTGTCCGGCTTCGTTCACTACCTCGCCAGCTTTCGTGCGGCCGGTACGAGAATCGGTTTCCACCTTCATCGTGCCGTTGTCACGTACTTTAACCTCCGTGGTTGATTTAGCGCCGGTTACGCCGTCTTTGACGATCACCTTTTCACTTTGAGCGAAGGCAGGAGCGGCCAAGAGTATGGCTGCACCGGCAAGAAGAAGCTGCTTTTTCATCTGAATCATGGGGTTGGAATTAATGTCCGGGCCCGTGTACGTAGGTTCGGTTCGGTAGTTCGGCCGATGACCCGTGGTGCGCGGCCGGCGTAAGGGCCCAATACCCCGGCGGCGCGTGCCGGTCCGCCAATCAGGGGAGCAGAAGCGACGAGTCACCGTAACTCAGAAACCGATATTCGTTGGCCAGCGCGTGGGCGTATGCTTCGCGCCAGCGCTCGCCGATGAGCGCCGCTACAAGCAACAGCAGCGTGGACTCGGGCTGGTGGAAGTTGGTTACGAGCCCGTTGACCACGCGAAAGCGGTAGCCTGGCGCGATGAGCAGGTGCGTGGTAGCCAACAGCGCGGGGACGTTCGCTTGGCTTAAGTAGCCGAGCAGGGTATCCACGGCGGCGAGGGCAGGCACTGCGGACGCGCTCGATGCGTAGGGTGCCCACTGCCCCAGCACGCCGGTCCACGGCAGTCCCTGCGCTAGTTGGGCGCCCAGCCAGTACACGCTTTCGAGCGTCCGGGCCGAGGTAGTACCCACGGCTATCAACGGTTGGCCGGCGGCGAGTGTCGCCCGGAGCTGCTGAAGCGTGGCCAGTGTCACGCTGATCACCTCCCCGTGCATCGAATGGTCGGCCATCTCGGCGGCCTTCACGGGCTGAAACGTACCGGCCCCGACGTGCAACGTGACGTGCATCGACTCCACGCCGCGCGCTGCAAGCTCAGCGAGTACCTCTGGGGTAAAATGCAGTCCGGCGGTAGGAGCCGCCACTGCCCCCGTGTGGCGGGCGTAAACGGTCTGGTAGCGCGCCAGATCAGCGGCCTCGGCTTCGCGGTGCAGGTACGGGGGCAAGGGCAGCCGGCCGGCCAGCTCCAGCACTTCGGCAAACGTGTACGGCTGGTCCCACTGAAAGTGCACGAGCGGCTGCCCATCGGGCGCTTCGCCCGCGGGCGTTGCCGTGAGCGTACCGCCGGCATCGGATAGGGGGAGGGTGAGGGGGGCGTTGTCGCGCCATTTTTTGCGGTTGCCAATCATGCAGCGCCACGTGGCCGCGCCCGTCTGTTGCAGCGCTGCTTCGAGTGCCTGCTGGTCGGGCTCCAAGCAAAATACTTCGATGGTAGTACCGCTGGCTTTGGGAAACCTTAGGCGCGCGCGCACCACGCGGGTGTCGTTGAAGACTAGCAGCGCGCCAGCGGGCAGTAGCGCGGGTAAGTCACGGAACCTATGGTCGGCAAGGGGCTCGGCGCCGCGGCACACGAGCAGCTTCGATTGATCGCGGTCGGCGAGCGGATGCCTGGCGATGCGTGCGTCGGGTAGCTCGTACGCAAAATCAACGATGCGCAAGTGCTGCGGGGCGGGTTGATCGGGCGGGAACGCCGCGGACGGGTGCATCACTCGGGTAGTTTTTCGAAAAACAGCAGGTGTTGGCGCGGCAGGGTTTCCCGCGCCTCGCGGTAGGTAAGCCCAGCCGTAGTCAGCTCTCGTTTGCACTGCTCAAATGCCATTTTGTGTACCGCCTTCATCGGAATCGCCGCGTTCTCGGCGCGGTACTCGACCAGCGCCACCCGTCCCTTCGGTTTGAGGACGCGGATGATCTCCGCCATCATCTCTTTGGGGTACGTGAACTCGTGATAGGCATCGGCCAGCAGCACGAGGTCTACTGAGTTGGCCGGCAGGTTAGGGCTCTGCGTGGTGCCGTGCACCGCTTTTACGTTGCTCAGCTTGCGGGCCATTACCTCGTTGGTGAGGCGGAGCACCTGTTGCGGCTGTAGCTCAACGGCGTACACTTTGCCCTGCGGGACGAGCGCCGCTAGGCGGAAGGTGAGGTAGCCGGTACCCGCCCCGATGTCGGCCACGACGTCCGTAGGCCGCAGATTTAGCTCTTTGAGCAGGATATCAGGCCGGTCTTCCCGCTCCCGGGTGGGGCGGTCGAAGTACGCCGCGCTCTCGTGCCCCATCAGGCGGGCAATCTGCCGACCCATATACCGCCGGGAGATACCCGCCGGGTCGAGGGGCGCTTCGCTGGACGGCGCGGCCGCGCCACCGCGGGCCGTAGACGCCGTAGCGGAGGCCGGCGCCGCGCCCGGCGTGGGGAGCGCGGGGCGCTCGGCTGCCGCCGCCGCGCTGTCGCCCGTTTCGGTCAACACATTTTCCGTTTGCGAAAACGTGCAGCTGGTGCCGAATGCCAAGCCAAGGAGGAGCAGCGTACTTGGTTTCACGAGACGCGAACGACGAGAGGGTGGGAAATAAGAGCCCGAAGCGAGCGGACTCCGGGTCCGCAAAATTCGCGTATTTTCCGTTGACTTCCGTCTTTTTATACAATAAATCTATTCCGCCGATTTTTCAAAAATCAACAAGTGCTGCTGCGGTAGTCCTGACCGGGCTTCGCGGAACGTAAAGCCCACGGCCGCCAGCTCGCGCTTACACTGCGCGACGCTCATCTTGTGGACGGCTTTGATCGCCACGGTCGGGTCTTCCGCTCGGAACTCGACGAGCGCTACGCGCCCGCCCGGCCGCAGGGCTTTGTAAATGCCGGTCATCATCTCCCGCGGATACGCGAACTCGTGGTACGCATCGACGAACAGCGCGAGTGTAATGGAGTTGGGCGGCAGACCCGGCGAGCGCTCCGTGCCGAGCACGACATCCACGTTATCCACGCCCAGCTTGCGTTTGCGCTCCTCCAGGGCATCAATCATTTCGAGCTGCACGTCTACGGCTTTCACCCGCCCGTTGGGCACGAGTGGGGCCAAGCGAAAGGTGAAGTAGCCCGTACCGGCACCAATGTCGGCCACGATGTCGGTGTCGTGCAGGCGCAGCTCGCGCAGGAGCACCTCGGTGGCTTCTTCGCGGTCGCGGCCGGGGCGTTCGAGCCAGTCGGCGCCCTCGTGGCCCATTACTTGGGCGATCTGCCGGCCCATGTACACCTTGCCGATGCCGTTGGGGTCAAGGGCGGTGGCGCTGGCGGTCGGCGCGGGCGGCGGGGCGGTGGCGTTGCGCGGCTCGCGGCAGGCGAGAAGTGGTAACAGGAACAGAGTCGAAAGGAGGCGCATAATCAATTAAATGTAGCGCGGGGCGCTGGCCCGCGACGAGCAAAGCGAGTTCCGCATAATGCTCAGCGCGCTTGATGCGGAAGCGCTGCCGCGCTCGCGGGCCAGCGCCCCGCGCTACGTTTTTCCATTACACCGGGTCCACATCCACCACCAGCCGCACGCCTTTGCCCGCTTCACTCGTCTGCACGGCGGTCATCGCTTCGCGGATGCGGAGCTTCGATTCTTTGAGCGATTCGTGGTGGCGCGCGAGCTTGATGTGAATCTCGTAGAGGAACAGATTGCGAATGCGGTTGATATACGGCTGCTCCGGACCCAGCACGGAGTGGCGCGGCAGACGCGCCACTAACTCCTCGACGAGCATCGTTGCGGCTTTTTCGGCCACCATTTCCTCGGCGTGCTTGATCGTGATCGTGACGGCGCGCACGAACGGCGGATACTCGTAATTGGCGCGTTCCTGAATTTCCTTTTCGTAGAAACCGGTGTAGTCGTTGTTCGCGACCAGCTCGAAGATGGGCTGCTCGGGCTTGGCGGTTTGAATCAGCACTTCGCCGCGCGTGGCGGCGCGACCGGCGCGACCTGAGACCTGCGTGAATAATTGAAAAGCCCGCTCATGCGCCCGGAAATCGGGGTAGTGAATAATGGCGTCGGCATTTAGAATTCCGACGAGCGAGACGTTGCCGAAATCGAGCCCTTTCGTTACCATCTGCGTGCCGACGAGCACGTTGGTGGCGCCTTTCTCAAATTCGCTGATAATATTCTGGTGGCCGTTTTTGCCGCGCGTGGTATCCTGGTCCATTCGCTGGACCCGGGCGGCGGGCAATAACGTCTTTAAATCTTCTTCAATCTTTTCGGTGCCGAACCCGATCGGATTGACGTGAATACCGCCGCACGCGGGGCACAGGCGCGGGCGCGGCTCGTGGTGGCCGCAATAATGGCAACGAATTTCGCCCGCCCGGTAATGCAGCGCGAGTGAAACGGCACAGTTCGGGCATTTCGGAATCCAGGCGCACGCCGCGCACGAAATAAACGGCGCGTAACCGCGCCGGTTCTGGAATAAAATAACCTGCTCGTTGCGGTCGATTCGGATTTGAATGTCGGCTAATAAGTCGGGGGTGAAGTCGTGCTGCATCGCTTTTTGCGCGCGCGCTTTCTTCGTGTCGATCAATCGGAAATCGGGCATTCCGCCGGTGCCGAAGCGTTGGCTGAGCGTGACGAGCCCCCACTTGCCGGTCTGGCAGTTATGGTACGTTTCGACGGCGGGCGTTGCGGAGCCGAGCAGGGTGCGGGCGCCGTGGTACTGGGCGAGCATCAGGGCCGTCTCGCGGGCGTGGTAGCGCGGGGCGGGCTCGTACTGCTTGTAGCTCGACTCGTGCTCTTCGTCGACGATCACCAGCCCCAACTGGTGGAAAGGCAGGAAGACGGCCGAGCGCGCGCCGACCACCACCGAAAAGCGCCCGCTTAGTACGCCATTCCAGACTTCGACGCGCTCGTTATCCGAGAACTTAGAGTGGTACACCCCGAGCCGGGTGCCGAACACGCGCTGCAACCGTTGCACGATCTGCGCGGTGAGGCCGATTTCGGGCAGCAGGTATAAGACCTGCCCGCCGTTGTCGAGCGCCGACTGAATCAGGTCGATGTAGACTTCCGTCTTGCCCGAACCCGTGACGCCGTGCAGCAGCACGATGGCTTTCTGGCCGAAGTGGGCGATGATCTCGTTGCGCGCCTGGGTCTGCGATTCGGAGAGATTAATAACCGCCGAAGGCGCGCGGTCGTCGAAGGGAAACCGGCTTTCGACCTGATCGAACGCTTCGAACACGCCGTTCCGGAGCAGCGTGTTGAGCGCCGAATCATTCAAGGTCGGGTCGTGGGCGAGCGTGGCTTTCGGCAGGCCCCGGTGGTTGAGCGCCGAGCCGTCGAAGGCGGGCACGTGCTGCAAATACCTGAGGATGATCTCGACCTGCTTCGGCTTCTTCGCCAGCTGATCGAGCAGCTCAGTCA
>JBKJUQ010000374.1:0-11843 GCA_046590685.1 Hymenobacteraceae bacterium | reverse complement strand
CTGCTCAAGATGTTCCTGATTCAAGCCACCCGCCTCAAGTTCGACCAGCACCCCGCTCGCACCACCGCGCTGGCCACCCTGCCGCGGACCCACGCGCCTGCCGCAAGCCGGCTGCCTGATCTGCTCGAACAGCATTTCCGCACTCTCAAAACCGCTCACGACTACGCCGCCCTGCTCGGGCTGACGGCTAAAGCCCTTGGCCGCGTGGTGCAACGTCATTTCGGCCGCTCGGTCAGCGAGTTGATTCAGGAGCGGGTGCTGATGGAAGCCAAGCGCGAGCTGTTCCTGACGGATGCGTCCGTGAAGGCCATAGCCTACGGCCTGGGTTTCGACGATCCAGCGCACTTCAGCCGCTACTTTCGGCGCGGCGCGGGCGTGTCGCCGGAGGGTTACCGGCGGGCGGTGGGCAATTCATCCAAGTAGTTGGGCAAACGAGCCATTTCGGGAGCTGGGGCCAACCTGAACCTTTGTGGTGCTGCAGCAGACAAGGTTTTTTGGTTTTTTCCACGTTTTTTTCATTCCCCCAATGACTTTTCGCATTGCTCCGGTGGCTACGGCCACTACCTCCGGTACTACCCGCCAGCAGCTTGATAGCTTCCAGGCCAAGCTGGGCACCGTGCCGGCGATGATGCGCACGATGGCGCAAAGCCCCGCCGTCCTTGATGCCTACGTGGCGCTTAGCGGCGCGCTGGGGCGCGGTACGCTCGGCGGCAAGCTCGGTGAGTTGGTGGCTACTACCGTCGCCGAAACCAACAGCTGCCACTATTGCCTGGCCGCCCACGCTGCCATCGGTGGGTTGATCGGGGTCCCGTCCGACGCCCTGCACACGGCACGCACCGCCGAGTCGGCCGATCCGCGCACCGCCGGCGCGCTCCATTTCGCGCAGCGCCTGACCGAAACCCGCGGCCAAGTGACTGATGCCGACGTGGCCGCCGCCCGCGCCGCGGGCTTCTCCGACGGTCAGCTTGGCGAGCTGGTGGGCCACGTAGCCCTCAACATCTTCACCAATTACTTCAATCTCATGGCCGGTACGGAGCCCGATTTCCCCATACCCGCGCCGCTGAACGAAGTAATGGTCTAAGCCGCCCAGCACGGCGGGCGCGAGGTGCGTCCTTGGCCTGATTCGGCCGGGGACGCACCTTTGTGCTTTCGCGCCACCTGCCCCCCAATGTCTGCCCACGCCGTTAAGCTGCCCGCCTGCCCCAACTGCGCCACTGATCTGAGTCAGGGGGAAAATTTCTGCCCTACGTGCGGCCAGCCCAACCACGATGTAAACGTCACGTTCGGCCACGTGCTGGAAGAAACGCTCGAAGGGCTCTTTCACTTCGATTCAAAAGTCTGGCTCACGCTCCGCGAGCTGCTGTTTCAGCCCGGTAAGCTGACGGTCGATTTCTTGGCCGGCCGGCGGGCGCGGTTCGTGCCGCCCATTCGGCTGTATATCTTCGTTTCAGTCGTTTTCTTTTTTCTGCTCAACCTCCACGGCGCCGATAACTTGAACCTCACCATCGGCGAGGAGGTGCCCCGGCGGACGGCTACCCCGACGCCCGATTCCGGAGCATCCTCCCGCCCCGACTCGGCCCACCAGCTTTTTGGGGTTAGGGGAAATGAGCGCGGCGTTCAGGCCAGCTTTGGCCGGGGCACCCGGGTTTCGCTCACGCACGCGCAGCTCAGCGACCGGCCCTTGCTCGTACGCCTCGCCGCCAGCGAGCAACCGCTGACCGATTCGGTGCTGCGCGCCCAGCGCGCGGCGCCGACGTGGGCTAGCCGCTTGCTGCTCAAACGCATTGCCCGCACCAACTTGGCCACCAAGCAAGAGGCGGCGCACGCGCTGCTACGGCACCTGTCGATCGGGATGTTTCTGCTGATGCCGCTCTTCGCGCTTTTGCTAAAGTCGTTTTACCGCCGGCAGCGCCCGCTCTACATCCAGCACCTGATGTTTTCGGTGCATTTGCACGCGTTCTATTTTTTGTTTTTCAGCTTGCTGCTGCTGCTTAGCTACGGCCTGCCCACCGGATGGCTCATCGGGGCGCTGGTGGGCGGGGCGTGGGTCTATTGGGTGCTCGCGCTCCGGCGCTTTTCGGGTCAGGGCTGGGGCCGAACCCTGTGGAAAAGTGCCCTGCTGTTTGGCGGGTACGTGGGCCTGTTGATTTTCTTTACTTTTGGGATCGTGCTCGCGCTGCTCGCGCTGCTCTAAGACCCTAAAATAAGAGGCTGTTTGAGGTAGCCATTGCTTTATGGCGCGGGTCGGAGCGCGGGTCTCCGTTGGTGGCAAGTGCCCGATAGCGTTAACCCAAATAGCTGCTCAAAGCGGTTTCGCAGTACGTCCGTACCGTAACTGCGAAACCGCTTTAGAACTACGCCTGCATTGTGGTCGTGTTTCAGAACAGCTACTATTCAGTGGCTACGCGCCCATTTTTCAGTTAATTGGGAGCTGCAGTCTCTTCCCCCTAACCGTATTGCACCAAAAAAGACGAGCTGGTGGACGCGTCTTTTTTGGTGCAGTGGGCGGAGTTTATCCCTTAAACACCGGCGCGTAAGCCTGAGCGGCCCAGTCTTCGAGCGAAGTGGGCGTGGTAGCGCGGGCATCGCGCGGAACGTTGCGGAACAGAGCACTCTCGTTGACGCTTTGCGCCATCTCAATGTACAATCCGGCCATTGAGGGCGATAGCCCCGCGCCGATCATTCCCTGTTCGGCGTCGGCGTACGGGAATTGGACGTAGGGCAGCTCCGGCTTGCCGATGGCTTGGCCCAAAAGCTGGGTAGCTTCCTGCATCGAATAATCGCGGTCGCCAAGCAGTTCTTGTACTTCGGTGCCGTGCCAGTCGAGCGCGTTGAGGCGTTGGGCAGCGTAGGCAGCGATATCGGCCGTGGCGATCATCGGAATTTTAGCTGTTGCCTCTTGTGCGCCGCCATTAATACCCATGCCTTTGATCATGCCGATGGAGGAGTAGAGATTCTCGAAGAAGTATGTTGGGCGAAGAACCAGCAGATCGAGGTTGGCAATACCTTCAAGCCGCTTTTCGAGGCGGTGGAGATATACGATCGGACCGGTGCCACTTTCACGGTCGGCCCCCAGCGACGAGAGTTGCACCACGCGCCGGATACCAGCCGCTTTGATGGCCTGCTCAAAGTTGGCCGATACGCCATCGGCGAAGGTCAGCACATCGGGGTGCGCCACGTTAGGCGGAACCAGCAGAAACGCGGCGTCCGCATCGCGCAGGGCAGCAGTGAGGCCAGTGGCATCAGTGGCGACGTCGACGGGCCGCACGTCGGCGCCGGCAGTTTTGAGCGCGTCGAGTTTGGCACTCGGGCGCGAGATGGCAACCACGCGGTGGCCGGCTTTAAGCAAATGATGGACGAGGGCGGAGCCGATCTGGCCGGTTGCACCAGTTACTGCGATAGTACTCATAATTGACAAAGGCCCGATTGATTTGATAGGCCGCCGCAAAGGAATATCTTTGCTTACCAAAACACAAGTACTAACCTAAAAGTAAGGTACTGACCCTCAGGTTAGATTTGCTGACTATCAGGACAATTTTTTTTCAAAAACTTTCCCTATGCCAACTAAACCTACTCGGCAGCAGCGTGCCGAAGCCGGCTGGAGCCTGAATCCGGCTGATCCGGACTCCCTGCGCTGCCCTGTGCGGACGACAACTAACCTAATCGGCGGCAAGTGGAAGCTGCTGCTGTTGGCGTACCTCGCCGAGGGGCCGCGCCGCTACGGCGAGCTCCGGCGGCTGGTACCCGAAATCAGCGAGAAGATGCTCATTCAGGAGCTGCGGGCGCTGGAAACCGATGGTCTGGTGGCGCGCACTGTTCATCAGACTGTACCGCCGCGGGTCGATTATGCCCTTGTAGGTTTGGGCATCGACTTAAAGCCCGTGGTGGCGGCCTTGCTCAATTGGGGCTTGGCGTATGTGCAGCGCCAGGGGTAATCCAGCCGGGGCTACGCGCCACCCGGCGTTACCGCCGCGCTTTTCGAGCGCTCTTCTTTCTGCTCGGTTTTTTTCGGGGCGTGGGCGGGGCCTTTGCCGGCACTTTCTCGACGGGTGCGCCAATCAGCAGGGCTTCAAACTCGCGCACCGACCCACCGAAGACATTGCCGTCGACGAAACCGCGAATACCGGGCACGAGGGCTTCATCGGAGTGCTGCCAGAACGTCCAGCGATCCGCGTCGACGCGCGGCTGGCGGATTTCGTAGTGCGCCACCCACAGCGGATAGTCATCGAAATAGCCTTCGAAGTACTTGACGTAGAAGTCGTGGTTGGTGTACAGAATCGGCCGCGCCCCGTAGCGCCGGCCTACGAGCCGCAGCCACGTGCGGACGCCGGTGCGAATGACATCGGCCGAGCGGCCATCGGTTTTCTCTACGTCAAGCACGGGGGGCAGGTCGCCGGGCTCGAGCGCGACGACGTTGGCGAAGAAGTTAGCCTGCTGGGTCGCGTCGCGGTTGGGGCGGTAGAAGTGGTACGCCCCGCGCCGCAAGCGGGCGCGCTTACTAAGCTTCCAGTTTTCGTCGAAATACGGGTCCTCCCAGCTGCGCCCCTCAGTGGCTTTGATGAAGGCGAACTTCAGCCCCGGCTCCCGCGCGACGGCGGCCCAGTCGATATCTCCTTGGTAGCTCGATACGTCTACGCCCCGGACCGCGTAGCCTTCCAGCGCGGGAGTGCGCTCGGTGCCGGTGCCGCGCGGGGGGCGCACGTAGTGGCGATAAAACCGGTACGCCCGGCTGATAAGCTTGCGCTGGAGCGTGGGCGAGAACAAGATGACCAACCCCGCCAGCAGGACG
Source organism: Hymenobacteraceae bacterium (assembly GCA_046590685.1). Classification (GTDB taxonomy): domain Bacteria; phylum Bacteroidota; class Bacteroidia; order Cytophagales; family Hymenobacteraceae; genus JANNMJ01. Next base: position 7,054 of record JBKJUQ010000374.1, on the reverse strand, counting down.
CCGGCCGCCAACCAGCGGCCGTACGCGAAACGCCGCGCGGGCGGCGGCTCGGGCGGAACAACGGGCGGCAGGAAGGGCGGCATCAGGAAACAAAGCTACGCGCGCCGCTGCCGGCCCTCTGCCCGGCTGGTGCGCGCTGGGCGACCTTTGCAAAACAACCGCGCCCGCAAGGTCGACGACCGGAAGTTTTACCTATACTTAAATTTAATGGACGACATCCGCGAGCTTGACGGTCACCGCGTGGAGGAGCTGCATGGCCTCACCCTCGAACGCATCGTGCGCTACCTCGAAACCACCTACGGCTGGCCGGGCCTCGATGAGCGGCTGCGCCTCAATTGCTTCGCCTCGAACCCAAGCGTGAAATCGGCGCTGACGTTTCTGCGTCGCACTCCGTGGGCCCGCCAGAAAGTAGAAGCGTTGTACATCACCACGCGGAAAGCCGAACTGCGGGGCAGGGGAAGAGGGGATGTGACGATGTGTTGATGTGACGATATTATGATGAGAGGTTGGCTCTGTTTCGCATCAGCCTACTTAGCACCTCGAATCATCGCCCCATTCGCACATCCCCAAATTCGCACATCGTCACATCATCACATTAACACATCAACACATCGCCACCTCCCGTGTCCGGCCTTTACCTCCACATTCCGTTTTGCCGGCAGGCGTGCCATTACTGCGATTTCCACTTCAGCACTTCGCTGGCGCGCAAGCCGGCTGTCCTGGCGGCGCTCGGACAAGAGCTGGAGCTGCGCGCGGGCTACTTTGGAGCGGGAGCCTCGCCTCTTGCCAGCCTCTACTTCGGGGGAGGGACGCCGTCGCTACTGACCGCCGATGAGCTGAATCACCTGTTTGAGCGTATTCAGCGGCTTTACGGCTGGGAAGCAGATGCGGAGATTACGCTGGAGGCGAATCCCGACGATCTCACCCCTGCGTGGCTCGCGGCCCTGCGCGGTACGCCCGTCAACCGGTTGAGCATTGGCATCCAATCCTTCCACGAGCCGCATCTGCGCCTGATGAACCGCGCTCATTCGGCCACTGAAGCGCTCGCCTGCGTGCGGCACGCCCAAGATGCCGGCTTCAGCAACCTGAGCATCGACTTGATCTACGGCATCCCCGCGTCCGACCACTCCATCTGGCAGCGCGATCTGGAGTTCGCGCTGGGCCTCGCCGCCCCCCACGTTTCGGCTTACGCCCTTACCATAGAGCCGCGCACCGCGCTGGGTCGCTGGACCGAAAAAGGGCGCTTTAAACCGTCAACTGACGACTTTACGGCGCAGCAGTTCGAGCAGCTCACCCGTACGCTCGTGGCGGCAGGCTATGCCCACTACGAAATCTCCAATTTCGCGCAAGTCGGCTTCGAAGCCCGTCACAACTCGGCTTACTGGCAGGGGGTGCCGTACATAGGCATTGGGCCCAGCGCGCACTCGTTCGACGGTTTCGCCACCCGACAGGCGAATATCTCATCTAACGCGGCCTACATCGCCGCGCTCGATCAGGCAGAAGTGCCGGCCACGGTTGAGCACCTCTCCCCCCGCGACCGTGCCAACGAATACCTACTGACGACGCTGCGCACCAGTCGCGGTGCCGACCTACGCTACCTCCGCGACCACCTCGGGCGCGATTTGCGCCGCACCCACGCCACCGTGCTGGCCGACTTGGTTGCGCGCGGCCTCGCCACCCTCGACGAAGCAGACAATGACTCTTGCGCCTTGCAACTCACGTCGGCCGGTCGCCTGCTGGCCGATGACATCACGCTCGCGTTCTTTGAGTTATAAGAAGGCGCAGTTTGTTGCCGACGGCCTTCCAGATCGCGGAATGCGGGCGCCGCGTTACATTCGTCAATGCTGAAACCCTTGGCCGAGGTAGTGGAGCCCGGCGCCGATTTTTTCGTCGAAGACATCGCCCTGACCGCGATTGTCTTTGATACTAACGACGACGACGTCACGCTCTGGGTGACGACGGTCTTCGACGACGAGCTGCATTTTTTCCACCTCGCCGCTTCCTTCGCTGATCTCAGCACTTTGCTCCGGCTCGCTGGGGAGCGCGGCTCCGCGATTGACCTGGAAATCGCCAATGCCCTGTCGGGCGAAACGGATGAGGAGCAGGAAGCAGCCGATCGCTCCGACACGGAAGTGACGGAAACCGCGAGCGAAGATCAGGAAGCAGAGGATACGGATGAAGATGCCGGTGATGAGGACGACGAGGATGACGAGCATCTCTACCCAACTCTGCTCGAATACGTGACGGAGGAACGCCCGCCGGTCCTGCTCCCGAGCGTAGCCCTCAAGCTGGCGTTCACTTACACGGACGAAACCGATACGGAGGCGGCCTTCAACATTTTCGCGCTCGAAGGCATCTACCTCCACATTACCTAACGACGCGGTATGGCGGGTCCGGTTTTTTACCTCATCCCCGGTTTAGGGGCCAACGGGCGCATTTTCGAGCGACTCCGCCTGATCGGGACCGTGCGCATTCTGGAATGGCTGGAGCCCGCCGCGCCCGACGAGCCGCTGGCTACCTACGCCGTCCGACTGGCCGCGCCCATTCCGCCCGACGAAGCGTGCTGGCTCGTGGGCGTCTCGTTCGGTGGCGTCGTGGCGCTGGAGATCGCCAGCCTACGGCCTCAAGCGCGGGTTATTCTGATTTCCAGCATCGCCGATCCGACTGAGCGAGCCGGGTGGGTTTCGCTGGGGCGCTGGCTCCACGCCGATGCGTGGCTGCCCATCGCGTTGTTGCGCAAGCTACCGCGTGCGGCCGGCTGGTTCTTCGGCGTCAGCGGCGACCAAGCCACCGCGCTCCTGCGCGAGATGCTCAACCACCTCACGCCTACGTATACGCCGTGGGCGCTGCGGTGCCTGTTTCGGTGGCGGGGGTGCGAGGTGCAGCCGGTGGCGCACCTGCTGGGCGACCGCGACCGCGTATTTCCAGCCGGTCAGCGGTCAGCTACCCACCTCATTCCCGGCGGGACGCACTTTATGGTTGTCACGCACGCGAGCATCATCAGCAGCATTCTCAACTCGCTGGCCGCCGCGCCCCAGGCATTGGCCACCTCTCCCGTCCGGCACCCGTGACCGCCTCGCTCACTCACCGTGGCCGCGCGTATGCGTTCAACCCGGCCGCCCCGCTCGATCTATCACTACCGCTCGTGCCGGGCCCGGGCCAGGTCAATTGCTTCTGGGCCGAACCGGTTGCCATCGAGGCGATTCGAGTTGGGTCGTTTGTCGGGAGTGTGCGGGCGGGTGGCAGCACCAATTACCAGCGCGTACACCTGACGCCCCACGGCAATGGCACGCACACCGAATGTTACGGCCACATCGCCCCGGAAGCCCCCGAGGCCACCCTGCCGGCCTGCCTGACCCGGTTTCTGTTCGTTGCGGAGCTGATTTCGCTCCCGTTACGGGAGGCGGCCAATGGCGATCAGGTGGTGCGCCTGACCGACGTACAGGCCGCACTGGCCAATACTGAACTACCTGAGGCCCTCATTTTCCGCTCGCTCCCCAACGATTCTGCCAAGCAGACCCGCCAGTATTCCGGCACGAACCCGCCGTTCCCCGAGCCGGGCATCGGCGCCTGGCTTGCGGCTGCCGGTGTGCAGCACTGGCTGCTCGACTTGCCGTCGGTAGATCGCGAGCTTGACGAGGGGCGCCTGGAAAATCATCATCAGTTCTGGCGCTACCCCGCTGCCGTGCGTCGCGAGGCCACCATTACGGAGCTGATTTTCGTGCCTGACTCGATCCCCGACGGGCGTTACCTGCTCAATCTGCAAATCACCAGCCTTGCCTCCGACGCTAGCCCGAGCAAGCCCATACTGTACGCCCTGACGTAGCCGGCTCCCAAATCCAGCCCTAAGCAGTTGTTGGAGGCTTCGGCGGCGGCGGGAATGGCCCAACGCCAAAAAGGGCTGCCTTCCCGCGTGGGAAAGCAGCCCTTTGACTAACTCCAAACAGGAGTCAACAGTTAGTCAGCGATAGCGATGACTTCGGGAGCGTCGACCGGGACAACCGACACATACGACCGGTTTTCGCGGCCCTTGCGGAATTCCACTACGCCGTCGGCCATTGCGAAGATGGTGTGATCGCGGCCAATGCCCACGTTCACGCCCGGGTGATGCTTCGTGCCGCGCTGGCGGACGATGATGTTACCGGAGATCACGACTTGTCCGCCGAAGAGTTTAACGCCGAGGCGCTTCGAGTGTGATTCGCGGCCGTTGTTGGAAGAGCCTACGCCTTTCTTGTGTGCCATGGGGAAGTTTCGAGTTTCGAGTTTCGAGTTTCGAGTTCTACCTCAATTCTCTTCACTCATCAACAGAATTCGTTTTGCTTAGCCGATCGTTTCGATCAGCACTTTGGTGTAGCTCGAGCGGTGGCCGATCGTCTTGCGATAGCCTTTCCGGCGCTTCTTCTTGAAGACGCGCAGCTTGTCGCCGCGGAGATGTTCGAGGATCTTGCCGCTCACCTTCACGCCAGCGAGCGTTGGGGCGCCTACGCGCACCGTGCCGTCAGCCTCGGTCAGCAGCACATTGCCGAACTCGATCACATCGCCCACGTTGCCGGCCAGGCGGTTGGCGTACACGTACTTGCCCGCCTCAACTTTCGTTTGCTGCCCGGCGATTTCGACGATTGCGTACATCGGAATTTATTCGTTTGGTCTATTGGGGCTGCAAAAGTAGCGGGTTTTCGGCAGACTGCCAAATACGGAGCGGAGATTCTGTCAGGGAAAGCCCCTGGTTGCCGCGCCGGAATGATTAGTTTTCCACAGGCAGCGGCGTGGAATGTGAAGGGCCGGTTACCAAAAATGCTCTATTAGCCACGTTTTTATGTGGACAACCGAGGTTATCCCCAGCCAGATTGTGTATAACCCAGGTAAATGGGGGCAAATTGCCCTCCTTGTCGAAATAGGGTGACTAGCTTGGCCTCCCGGTGAGGCCGTACTTTTGGGCTACGCCTTTGGCCTAACCTTCCGCCGCCATTGCGGTTGGTAGCCAATCGCTAAATCGGATCATTCGCCCCCGAACGTCGCCCCATGGAACCTCTCCTGACTGAGAATAAGAACCGTTTTGTCTTGTTTCCGATTCAGCACGCCGACATCTGGCAGATGTACAAGCAGGCGATGGCGTCGTTCTGGACCGCCGACGAGATTGATCTCGCGCAGGATCAGAAGGACTGGGAAAATCTCAATGATGGCGAGCGCCACTTTATCTCGCATGTGCTGGCGTTCTTCGCCGCTTCAGACGGCATCGTCAACGAGAACCTGGCGATCAACTTTATGCAGGAGGTGCAGTCGCCGGAGGCGCGCTGCTTCTACGGGTTTCAGGTGATGATGGAAAACATCCACTCCGAAACCTACTCGTTGCTGATCGATACCTACATCAAGGACGGCGCCGAGAAGCACCGGCTGCTGAATGCCCTCGACACCGTGCCCGCCGTGAGCAAGAAGGGCGAATGGGCGCTGAAGTGGATCAACTCGCCGGAGTTTGCCGAGCGGCTGATTGCCTTCGCGGCGGTAGAAGGCATTTTCTTCTCGGGCTCGTTTTGCTCGATCTTCTGGCTCAAGAAGCGCGGTCTGATGCCGGGCCTGACGTTCTCGAATGAGCTCATCTCGCGCGATGAAGGCCTGCACTGCGATTTCGCCTGCCTGCTCTACAACAACCACCTGGTCAACAAGCTCGACCCCGCGCGCGTCCTGTCCATCATCGCCGACGCGGTGGAGATCGAGAAGGAGTTTGTGACCGACGCGCTGCCCGTGAACCTGATCGGGATGAACGCGAAGGCGATGCAGCAGTACATCGAGTTCGTCGCCGACCGGCTGTTAGTGTCTTTGGGACTGCCAAAGGAGTACAACGCGACCAACCCGTTCGACTTTATGGAATTGATCTCGCTGCAAGGCAAAACCAATTTCTTCGAGAAGCGCGTGGCCGAGTATCAGAAAGCCGGCGTGATGAGCGAGCGCACGGACAACGTGTTCTCGTTGGACGAAGACTTTTAGGCGAATTTCGACTGGTGATCAGCGAATAACGCTTTTTCTGCTTTACGGCAAGCCTGAACGGGCCGCCCGGTGGGTGGCCCGTTTTTGTTGGTGCGGCCGCCGGCAGCACGGGGCACCGCACGGTGGCGGTGGGAGCGACAGCCACCGGAAGGGCGGCGGTTTTTTCACTACTTCCTTGGGCGTGGCGGCCGGCGAATGCCGGAGGCACCGCCCACAACCACCGGGCCACGGCGCCGGGAAATTCCACAAAATGCCCCCCGGCCGCGCGTTGCGCGTGTGGAAAAATTTTTCCGTGGAACATTGAATCACCCGACGGATTCGGGCGGTAACTTGGCTTCCCGAATCGCCCGGCGGCTCGCCCCAAATAGCACTATTCCGCGCCCCGGCTCCTGGACCGGCGGCGCTTCCCGTTTTAGGTTGTTCCACACCCCCCTAGTATTGTTCGCAAAATGCTCGTAATCAAGCGCGATGGCCGCCGCGAGTCGGTTAAATTCGACAAAATCACTGCTCGTATCGAAAAGCTCTGCTACGGGCTGAATATGAGCTACGTATCACCAATCGAAGTTGCTAAAAAGGTCATTGATGGCATCTACGATGGCGTGACGACCGTGGAACTTGATAACCTGGCGGCTGAGACAGCCGCTTCGCTCACGACGCGCCACCCGGACTACGGGATGCTGGCGGCGCGCATCGCGATTTCGAACCTGCATAAGGTGACGTCGAAGTCGTTTTCGAGCACGATGAAGCGGCTCTACACCTACGAGGACCCCAAGACGGGCGAGAACGCCTCGCTGCTGAGTCGCGATACATGGGAGGTGGTGCACAAGCACGCCGCGATGCTCGACTCGGCGATCATCTACGACCGCGACTACTCGTACGACTACTTCGGGTTCAAGACGCTGGAACGCTCGTACCTGCTGCGCCTCGATGGCAAGGTGGTAGAGCGGCCGCAGCATATGCTGATGCGGGTGGCGGTGGGTATCCACGGCCACGACCTGGAGGCAGCGATCGAGACGTACAATCTGATGAGCGAGCGGTGGTTTACCCACGCCACCCCGACGCTGTTCAA
>JBKJUQ010000319.1:0-37017 GCA_046590685.1 Hymenobacteraceae bacterium | reverse complement strand
GCGCTAATTTAATTGAGCCATACACCGGAGGGACCACATATTGGTTGGAAAGGCGGTTTTCTACCGGAAGGTAGTCCCTCCGGGACCGCCAAAATCGCGTTTTCAAGCCGATTTTCGCGCCGTGCGTAAGTCCTGTAAAAATCTGATTGCTAACGGACAGTAGTCCCTCCGGGACCACAAACGGGCGGGAAATGCGCGGGGCTATCAAACGGTTGTCCCCTTCGACTACGCGGACGACAGATGAGGGGTAGGCTCTTCGGGACCGACAGAAAGGGTTTTTTGCAGCCTCGGGCCAAATATCCACACGTCCGCGCCTTACTTGCGGTATGGAAGAGACGCCCGCACCCGATCCGTTTCTGGCTTACCTCGACGAAGAGCTGGTCAACTGCCTGCTGCTGCCGGTGCTGATCGGCGATTTGAGTACGCGGGCGCTCTGGCGCCAGCACCCGCGGCTGCCCGAGCTGCAAGCCGACATTGAAGCCATCTGCGGCCTAACGCGCGGCGACATGGTGGCGCTGAGTAAGTGTAACCACGACCGGGCGCGGATTGCGCGCGAATTCGTGCTGCGGCCCGCGCGGCTGCACGCATTTATGGCGCTGGGGATGGCGCTCTGGGATTCGCCGCTGCGTCAGACCCCGTTTCTGCAGTTTCTGGACACGATTGAAGGCAGCGACGACGACCTGCCGGACCAGACGGCCGAGTGGGTGTTCGGGGTGATGGAAAGCCGGGAAGAGCCGAAATGGCTGGATTTTGCGGTTGACTTTGAGCCGTCGGCGGCCTTTGTCGCGCATTATCTGCGGGGGCCGGATGCCGAGCCCACCATCGCGGCCGAGCGGGCGTTTCTCGAAGAAGCGCCGGATCTCGTGATGCGCACCGGCGAGGAGCTGCGCTGGCGCCGGCTACAGCTCGAAGGCGTGATCGGGCGCGCCGGCGAGGTGCTGCGCGGGATAGGCGAGGCCGAGCGCTTGCTGCTGGCAGCTGATAACCCGCAGACCGATGAAGCCGACACCGACGAGGAGCTGCGGGCGTATTACCACGAGCAGTGGCTGGCGATAGACGTCAAGCCGCTGACCCGCGCGGCGCTGGCGTTCGGGCTGCTGAGCGCCCGGAGCTGGTATCGCTACGCGGCACTGCCCTTCGCGCGGGCGGCGGGCGAGCTGCGCTGGCTCCGGCGGCAGGATGCGGTAGAGGCGCTGCGCCACCGCCTGCAAGGGCTGACGTTCGACGACCCCCAAGACCAGACGACGGGCGTGATGTGCGCGTTTTCGCTGGCCGAGCTGCTGACGATGTATCAGAGTCTCGAAAGTCTGGCGCTGGCGGCCATCAACGACCTGCTGCCTGCCATCACCGCGCTGAGCGCGCAGGACGTGCCGTCCGCAGGCAGCGACAGCTTCTCGATGGCGACCACCGTGCTGACCGACGTGCTCGACGTGAGCCACCCGTTCGGGGAGTTCTTTTACCAGAACGTACCCGCCTACGCCCGGTTGCTGGAAGAGGAGCTGACCGAAGACGACGACCGGCAGGAGCTGGCGCGGGCGCGGGCCGAGATCGCCGCGCTCGCGGAGCTGGCGACCTCGCCGGGCGCGGTGTGAGCGCGAGCTGCTGAAACCGAGGTGCTAAAAACTACGGGCAGCTAAGCAGATGGGGGCGTCCGGGTTTCGCGCCAACCTGATACTTTTGGGCGGCGGCCGCACGGGCAGGTATTTCCGGCGCCACTACCGAATGGACGAAGCCGAAACCCCCGATCCATACGTCCGGGCCATACCGGAGAACATTCTGGCGTGCCTGCACTTTATGCTGGTCATCAGCCGCGCGGGCGCACACGCCCTCTGGAAGCCGCGCCCGCAGCTCGGCGGCCTGCTGGCGGAAGTAGCCGCCCTGACCAACCTGACCGCCGCCGACGAGGCCGCGCTCTCGGCGTACGGCGACTCGATGCCGGCCATTGCCCGGGAGGCGATGTTGCGGCCGGCGCGCCTCTATAACTTCATCGCGCTGGGGATGGCCGTGCAAGAGTCGGCGCTCAACGAGAGCCCGATGCTGCCGTCGCTCGCCAAGCTGGGCTCGCTGGACACAGCCCGGCAGGGCGCGCAGATGATCTTTCAGGTTTTGGAGGCCAATGAAACCGGCGAGCTGATCGACTTCCCCGAAGATTTCGACCCTTTGGGACCCGGCGGCATCTGGACCGACGAAGCCCAGGCGGCGCGGGCCGCGCGGCTGGCTGCCGGGGAGGAAGACGACGAAGCGGAAGGTGACGATGATGACGAAGACGAAGACAACGACGATTCGCGCCCCCGGATGGTAATGACGCCCGTGGACGAGCTGCGCCTGAACCGTTTGCAGCTCGAAAGCTTGCTGCTGCGCGCCGCGCCGCTGTTGCGCGCCGTGGCCGACGCCGACCGTGCGATGCTGACCCCCGATGCCGGCCACGCGCCCGACCCCGCCGACGACCCCGCCGACCACGCCCGCTACCACGCGACAGTGCTACAGCTGCACATCCGGCCGGGCATCCGGGCTCTGGCGCTGACGAGCCTGATTTCCGGGGCGTACTGGTATCTGGACGCCGACGTGCCGTTTGCGCTGGCGGCGTCGCGCCTGCGGTGGCTGCGACGGCGGGATGCCGTGCTGGCGCTGCAACAACGGTTTACGGAGCTGAAATACGCCTCAAAAACCGACCTGACGGAAGCGGTGTCGATGGACCTGTCGCTGGCCGAGCTGCTGACGATTTATCAGGCACAGGAAAGCCTGGCGCTGGCCCTGATCAACGAGGATATCCTGCCGGCGATTGCGGCGCTGCCGCACAATCAGCCCAAGGCCACTCGCCCGCAACCGGACGAGACCGAGTCAGACACCGACTCTGACTCCCGGGGGTACATCCATTGGGTGCAGCAGGAGTTGGCGGCGGACTCGATGCTGATCGATTTGTTTTTTGCGAACGTGCCGCTGTTCGCGGAGATTCTGAGCGAGCGGCTCCAGGACGATGAAGCAGCCGACTTCGCGGCCGCCCGCACCGAGATCGCGGCGCTCGCCGAGCTTGCCACCTCGCCGGAGGCGGTCTGAGGCGAGGCGCGCAAGGTCAGCACCGGGCTGAGGGAAAGTCAGCGGAGCGCTCAGTCCGTCAGCACCTCAATGGCAAACCCGAGCGCGCTCACCAGCCGCCGGATGGCGGCCTCGGGCAATGGCGCATCGTGGTAGCAGTCCTGCACACGCAGCACGCGGTCGCAATCGTCGAGATCGAGCGTCACCCGGCACCCAGCCACGTGCGCCTGTACCAGACTTACCACTACGAATGCCTGCCGCGCGGAGGCCACGTTGGTCTTGAAAACGGCCACGTTAGGCATTGTCCGCTCATCAGCGAGGCGGGGGCGGGCGATAGTTGCTAACATTTTGTGCATAACCAGCGTCCTTTTTGGGGATAACGGTGTCATTGGGCGGCGACCCACTAAGAATCTACGCAAAGCACGCCATACCTACTGACAGCTGTGTGTCAGCAGAAGCCCGCCGATTTGTCGAAAATTTCGCGACTTTTGCTATTTGCGTTAGCGTATTTACTTGTTATGAATCGTTTCGACCGCATCGCCGCTATGCTGATTCAGCTGCAGGCCAAGCGTGTGGTGCGCGGGCCGGCGCTCGCGGCTCAGTTTGGCGTGAGTCTGCGCACAGTCTACCGCGACCTGCGCACCCTGGAAGAGGCGGGAGTACCGCTCTGTGGCGAAGCGGGCGTGGGCTATTCGCTGGCGGAAGGCTACCGGCTGCCACCCGTGATGTTTACCCGCGAAGAAGCTACCGCGCTGCTCACGGCCGAAAAGCTGGCTGCCCGCCTCACGGATGGGCACACGGCCCAGCTCACGCAGACCGCGATGGACAAGCTGCGCGCCGTGCTGCGCCGCCCTGACCGCGACTACCTCGAAAGCCTGAGCTCGCACATTGAGGTACGCTGGCCCCGCGCGCCGGTCGCCTCCCCAGCGGGCGCCGACGTGCACCAGCGCTTGCTGGCGGCTATCGCCACCTTGCGCGTCGTGCGCCTGCGCTACCACGCCGGGTACTCCGATGAAACGACCGAGCGCGATGCCGAGCCCATTGGCCTCTACTATGGGCAGCACTGGCACCTGATCGCTTTCTGCCGGCTGCGGCAGGAGTTTCGCGACTTTCGCCTCGACCGCATCGTCCACTTTGACCTGCTCAGCGAAACCTTCGCCCCGCGCCCCGAAACTCTCCAGCAGTACTGGCAGCAACTCGCCGACCGGCGCCCGCATCACGTGGCCGTTGTCCGGTTCAGCGCGAGCGCGGCGGTCCGTATTCGCGACGACAAGCACCACTTCGGCTGGGCCCACGAGGAAATCGCGCCCGATGGTCGCATCGAGATGACGCTTCTCCCCGGCGACCTGCCTTATCTCGCCCGCTGGCTCCTCACCCTCGCCGGGCACGTCACGGTCGTGGCTCCCCCAGCCCTGTCGGAGTGCTTGCGCGAGCTGGCCCACGTCGCCTACCAGCAGTTTGGGGTGACGATGGATACCGCTGCGGCAGCGGCTTCCCGCGCCTAGGTCTTTACTTGCGGCGCGGCGCTACTCCGTTGCTAAACTTTAAGCCCGGCCGCATCTGCTTGCTTACCTCGCGCTGATCATCAGCAACCTGTTTGGCACGCGTCAGCGAACCTTGAAGGTTTTTTTGCCCGGGCCAAGGATTGATTTTTCCAAAATCTGCTCCCGGCAGCCGCACGCCAGCCGAAAACTGATCAGGTGCCACAAGGGCTGGCTATTTGATTAACATTCAACAGCATGCCGCTCACAAGGAACCACTAGCAGCAACGACGCCTTATAAACGCGCTATCTGCTTACCTCTTCCTTCCGGCCTATGCGAAACCTGCTTGTTGTTCTCTCCTTGGGTTTAGTGCTCGTGGGCGCTCTACTGTTCCGCTCAACTGCGGTGACCACTGCTACCAACTCGCCACGCATCGGGTTGGCCGCGCCAGCGCCAACGGCCAGCGAATTCCACCGCCCAACGCTTCCCGTAATCCGACTTGCCCCGCCAGTAATGCCCGCACGCCGCGCCTTGTTACAGTAAGCGGCGGACACCGGAAGCAACTTTCCGGAAACGCCCGAAAGCGGATGGATTGGCAGAAACTTCGTACCTCTGCGCCCAATTCCGCTTTCCCTAATGGCTTCCGCAATGACTGCTACACATTTCCCCCGGCTTCTCTCCCTCCTTGCCGTACCCCTGACGCTGTTGAGTGCCGGAGCCTGCACGTCCTCTAAATCGCCGCAGCCGGTGGTTAGTGCTCCGCCGAAGAAGGTGGAAGCCGACTTCCGGACCGCTACTATCGGGTTTTATAACCTGGAAAACCTCTTTGATACTGAAAACGACCCCAAGACGAGCGACGACGACCTGACGCCCACTTCGTATAAGAACTGGGACGATGCGCGGTACCGCACCAAGTTGACCAATCTGGCGTCCGTCATCACGGAGCTGGGCGCCGCGGATGGCCCCGACGTGCTCGGCGTCATCGAGCTGGAAAATCGGCGGGTGCTCGATGACCTGGTAGCCCAGCCGGCGCTTGCCAGTCGCAAGTATCAGATTGCGCACTTCGATTCGCCTGACCCGCGCGGCATCGATGTCGCCTTGCTCTACAAACCCGAACACTTCACGGTCAAGTCGCAGCGCCCGATCCGCATGTCGTTGCCCGATACCACGATGGGCACGCGCGATCTGCTGCTCGTGGATGGCGTGCTCAATGGCGAACCCATCACGTTTATGGTCTGCCATTGGCCTTCCCGGCGCGGTGGCCAAAAGGCGCTCAACCGCCGGATCTCCGTCGCCCAGCAGAGCCGGCGCGCGATCGACGAGCAGCTCAAGGCGAACCCTCAGGCGCGGATCCTGATGATGGGCGATTTAAACGATTCGCCCACCGACTCTACCGTCGAGCACGTGCTTGGCGCGGGCGGCGATCTGTTGAAGCTGCCCAAGAGCCGCCTTTACAATGCCTTTTACGACCTTCAGGTCCAGGGCAAGGGTACGATGTACTACCGCAACCGGCCCGACGTGTTCGATATGATGGTGCTTTCCGCTGGCTTACTCACCAGAACGGGCCTGCGCTACAAGCCCGGCTCGGCGGGCATCTACTCCCCCGACCGCCTGACGAGCCCGCAAACCAAGTTTCCCGGCGAGCCCTTGGGCACCTACATTGGCAGGAAATACATCGGCGGCTACTCCGACCACTTCCCCGTGTACCTGACGCTGCTTACCAAGTAAGGCGCCCGGTCGGCCGGCCCGTACCTTGCCCCCATGAAAGCCTTCCTGCTGCTTGGCGCGCTTCTGCTCGCCCGCTTGGCCGGTGCCCAGCCCACGCCGGCCGGCGAAGCCCCGCCGATGCTCGCCGACGTGCAGGACGAAGTCCGCACGGCCCATCTGAAACCCCTGACGCGCCAGCAAGTCACGCTAAAGCCCGCGGCGACTGGTCGGGCTGCCCCGCTCGTCACGCTCATTTCTGAAGGCCTGAGCTTCCAGCTCAGCCTGACGGAGATTGCCAAAGCCCGCTCCACGTCGGCCAAGGTGCAACAGAAGTATACCCGGGCGCTGCAATACCTGCGGGTTGTGCTGAAAGAAGGCCGCCCAACCATCGAGCTCAACCAGCCGGCCACCCGCGACCTTGAACACCTGCTCGCCGCCTGGGCGCTGCCGCAGGGACGGGTAGCCGCCATCACGTGGCAGGGCCAGCCGATCACCACCTACACCGTCGAGCGCTACGGCGGCGGTCCCAACCAAACCCTGTACCCCGAAGGGCAGGTGTTTTACTTCTACGGGAGCGAGCGAGCGGCGGGGTTCTACGTCTACATGAACGTGCCGAAGCCGAAGTAACAGATGAACGACTCGTTTCTTGCTGCTCTCACCGCCACGCACGTTGCCCATCCTCGGGCAAGCTCCGTAGGCCCGGCGGCCGGCTGGATCAGCGGGCTGCTTGCGCTGCTGTTTCCAGAGCGCGGCGCCGTAGCACTGTCCGACGCGGCGGCCGTTGAGATGAAGCACGCGCAGATGCTCCACAACCTTGAGCACTTGCTGACTACCCTGCACGAGGCTCCTGATCTTCCCGCGCCGCCTGCCGACCTCACCGACGGTTTCGCCACTGCGTTGCCCGCCATCCGCGTCGCACTGTTGGCCGATGCCGACTTTCTCGCCGCCACCGACCCCGCCGCCGCCGGGCCAACCGAAGTTATGGGCACTTACCCCGGCTTCTACGCTACCGCCATTTACCGCGTCGCCCACGCGCTCCACACCTTAGGTATTCCGCGGCTTCCGCGCATCCTTACCGAGATCGCGCATTCCCGCACGGGTATCGACCTGCACCCCGGCGCCCGCATCGGCGTCCCCTTCGGCATCGATCACGGTACGGGGCTGGTGGTGGGCGCGACGGCCGTGATCGGCCAATCCGTGATCGTTTACCAAGGCGTAACGCTCGGCGCGGTGCACGTCGATAAGGCGCTCGCCAACCAGAAACGACATCCCACCATCGGCGACCACGTCGTGATCTACGCCGGGGCCACCATCCTCGGCGGCGCTACCGAGGTGGGTGCGCATAGTATCATCGGGGGCAATGTGTGGCTCACGCGGAGCGTCCCGGCGTACTCGCGGGTGTACCACCGCGCCCAAGTAGAGGTCCGGGCCGCCGAAGGGCCGGTAGAAGGGCTGATGTTCGAAATTTGACAATTCGCAACTCCGACCGCGACAACCAGTCGCGATTTGTCACTAGCGCAGATTCCCCCCTGTCCTAGCCATTCTGTCAGAAACGGTGACGTGAATGCCGTTGTGATTGACGCGAACGCGGTTGTGATTAACGTGAATGCCGTTGTGATTGACGCGAATGCGGTTGTGATTGACGTGAATGCGATTGCCGTTGACGCGAATGCGATTGTGATTGACGCGAATGCGATTGCCGTTGACGCGAATGCGGTTGCCGTTGAAGGGAAAGGCAATCGGATTGAGCAGTAGGCTTCACCCACGGAGCGGATGAGGCCGGAAACGGCCCCGTCAGCAACCTTTGCGTTCGTTATCTTCCTTTCTCACCCATGCGCGCAAACTCCATTCTCGATACTATTGGCCGCACGCCGCTGCTGCGCCTCAACCGCCTGTTCGCCACCGAACGCCCCGATGTGGAAGTCTGGGTGAAGCTGGAGCGCCAAAATCCTGGCGGGTCTATCAAAGACCGTATCGCGCTGGCGATGATTGAAGACGCGGAAGCGCGGGGCCTGATCACGCCGGGCAAGTCGCACCTTATCGAGCCGACTTCCGGTAACACCGGCATCGGCCTGGCGATGGTCGCCGCGGTCAAAGGCTATCGCCTCACGCTGGTGATGCCCGAGTCGATGAGCATCGAGCGCCGCCGCCTGATGGCCGCTTACGGCGCGCAGTTCGAGCTCACCCCGCGCGAGCTGGGCATGAAAGGCGCCATCGCGAAAGCCAACGAGCTGGTCGCCGCCGATCCCGAAGCCGCGTGGCTCCCCAGCCAGTTCGACAACCCCGCCAACGTGCGCATCCACCGCGATACCACGGCGCAGGAAATCCTCGCCGACCTGCCCCACCCCGATGGGTTCGATGCCTACATCACCGGCGTCGGCACGGGCGGGCATCTCACGGGCGTGGCCGAAGTGCTCAAGCCGCTCTTTCCCCGGATGCGCGTGCTGGCCGTGGAGCCCACGCTCTCGCCCGTCATCAGCGGTGGCGCGCCGGGCCCGCACCCGATTCAGGGCATCGGCGCGGGCTTCATTCCCGGCAACCTCCACCGCGATGTCCTTGATGGCACCGTGCAGGTGGCCCCCGCCGATGCCCAGGAGATGACCCGCCGCGCCGCCCGCGAAGAGGGCCTGTTGATCGGCGTGAGCAGCGGCGCCTCGCTGGCCGCAGTTCGTCAAACCCTGCCCGAGTTGCGCCAAGGCGCGCGTGTCCTCACGTTCTGCTACGACACGGGCGAGCGGTACTTCTCCGTGGACGGGCTGTTTGTATAAATATAGCGCAAGATATTGCGCGACCCCAAAACTCGGCTTACGCCCTCCGGGCGGCGTTTCGCACGAGCTGCCACCCGAAAGGCAGACTCTTAACGCAGCGGTAACGCCCTGATGGAGTCTACCCTGCTTACCTTTACTGACGAAAGTTTCACCCTCTTTATTTTCAATCAACCCCCTCAATATGCGCACATTGCGACACCTTTTCGGGTCGGCGTTGACGGTAGCAGCCCTCTGCGGGCTGGCACCGGCGGCTCAGGCTCAGACACCATATGCTTTTCCGGGCGGCGCGGCGTACTCGGAGGACTTTGCTACCCTCAACACATGGGTTGGCATCGCCAATGGAACCGCAAGCGTAGTGTATAGCTCCGCGCCGGTTACCGTACCACCGACCCGTTTCCAGCGCGCCGGCAGCACGGTAACGCCGGTTAACACCATCGTAACGGCTAATCCGAACTCGCTGACGCCGACCAACGCATTTTCCACCACTGCTAGCAGCTCGACGGGAACGCAAAACATCGGCACCAGCAAGCTGGTGTTTCTGGCGAGCGGCACCGGCAACGCGGCCGCAACCGACCTTTTCCTCGACTTCACGGGCCGCAACGCCGGCCTGCTGACGTTCGACTGGGCTTCGGTAGCAAACGGCGCTTTCACGGCCCCATCGACCAACAACCGCTTCGGCACCCTGCAGGTGTACGCCTCGGTGAACGGCACGACGTGGGTACAGGTAGGCTCTGACATCGTGGCGCAGAACAATGCCCTCGACCCCGCTATCAACAACCCAGCGGGCGCGGCGGGCTCGTTCAGCGCTTCGCTGCCAAGCATTTTTAACAACAGCGCCACGGCGCGGGTGCGCTTCTACGTGCACTCGGTGGCCACGGCGGCTAACAACCCAGCAACCCCGGCAACCGGCGGTAGCCGCCCGAAGATCTCGGTCGACAACATTGGCGTGACGGCCACGACGGGCGGTTCGCCCACGTTCTCGCCTGCGGCGGGTCCGGTGGTGACGCCAACCACGACCACGGCCTCGCCCTCGACGGGCGTGAGCGTGAGCTTCGGCGGTTCGAACCTGACGTCGGACGTGACGGCCACCGTTACGGGTCCGTTTCAGCTATCAACGACGCTAAACGGTACGTACGGCTCTTCGGCCACCATCGACCAGAACCTGCTGGGCTCGCTCTTCGTGCGCCTCAACCCTGCAGCGGCCGGCACGGTCAACGGCACGATTTCGTATTCGGGTGGCGGTGTTGTCCCAGCAATCACGGCTACTACGGCCGTAACGGGAACTGCCTTGGCTGTCCAGCCAACCACACAGCCGACGCTGACGGTCACGAGCACCACCGCCACGAGCGCTACGCTAAACCTGGCGGGCGGCGACGGCGCCAAGACCCTCGTAATTGTCCGTAGCGGCAGCCCGTACCAGGATCAGAGCGGCTTCCAGAGCAGCAACTTGCCGGTTGACGGTCAGGCGTACGCGCCGAGCCTAGTGTTTGGCTCGGGCGGCACCGTCGGCACGGCGGGCGTCTTTACGGTGGTGAGCGGCACGGCCACTTCGTTCACCGTGACCGGTCTGACGGGCGGTACGCAGTATTCGTTCGTGGCTTTCGCCTACAACGACGACAACACGGCCGCGGCGCAGAACTACCTCGCCAGCGGCATCCCCGTGGCAAGCTCGCCCGGCACTCTCGCCGGCAACGTAGTGACGTTGACCACGGACCTTGCCCCCGGTACGCAGTACACCTGGAGCGGGCCAGCCAATGGCCTGTGGAGTCTGGACACCAACTGGACGCCGACGCGCACCACGCCGGCCGCCACCGACTTCCTGGAAATCCCCGCTGGCTCATCCATCCTTTACGATGTGGCCGGCAACCAGACCATCGGTAATCTGACCATCACGGGCGGCGGTATCGCCACGATCACGCTCAGCGGCGCTACTACGCGCACCCTGACGGTGGCCTTCGCCCCAGCCGGTACCGACTTCCTGATCCCCGCAGGGGCCACGCTGCGCTTGCGCACCGGCGCCACCTCAGGTACTGCCCTGACCCTGACGATCGGCGCTGGCAGCACCGGCATCATCGCCGGTACGCTTGATATGGACGGCACTTCGCTGGCCGTGACTTCGCCGGCGCTATTGACGTCTACTGGCACGGTAACCGTCCAGAGCGGCGGCCTCGTGACGGTAGGTGCATTTGCTACGGGTCCAAGCCTATCGGGCGCAGGCCTGACCTTCCAGAACGGCTCGACGCTGACCAAGAATGGTGGTACCTCGCCGACGGCGAACTTCCAGCCGACTTCGACCTTTAACTGGAATGTGAACGGCGCGCTGAGCTTCTCAGGTCGTACATACGGCAACCTGAACCTGCTCGACTTCCAGAACAACGCCAACCAAACCGGTGGCGGCTTGCTGACGATCAACAACCTCACGTTCTCGGCAACGGCCAAGACCGTGGGTCTGAATCTGACCGGCGGGATCGTCATCAACGGCAACATCAACGTGACGGCCGGGACGCTCAACTTCCTGCCCGCCACGCCTGGTAGCCTCACGCTGAGCAGCGCTACCGCCACGGTGACTTCGGTGAGCCCTATCACGTTCTCGAACCTCACGCTCAACAAGGCCACTGGTGCTGATCTGGAGTTGGAAGACGTTGTTATTGGCACGGTGGCCCTTACCCTCGGCACCGGCACCGACCTGAACATCAGCAAGAAGCTGACGTTCACGACCGCGGCCGGCATCACCACGGGTGGTAATACGCTCACGCTGCTGAGCGACGCTACCCGTACGGCTTACGTCGTAGCCAACCCGACTACCGCTACCGGTACAGCTACCGCTACGGTCCAGCGTGCTATCGATGGTGTCCTGGGCGTTGCTGGCGACGGCTATCGCCACTACTCTTCGCCCGTCACGCTCGCCCCCCTGACGGACTTGGCGACCGTGACGTCGCCAATCGTGTTCAACACGGCGTACAACTCGTCGCCGACGCCCCTACTGGTTGTACCGTACCCAAACATTTTCAAGTACGACCCGACTCTCGTAGACGCCAACACCGTTGCAGGCTTCGTGAAGGGCTACCAGTCGCCGGCCGCTGCCGATGATATGGTGGTTGGCAAAGGCTACTCGTTCCGCAAGGACCGCTCGACGGTCGACCTGACCGGCACGCTCAACACCGGCGCGGAAAACCTGACGTTGGTTGGCGACGGTACCCTCGGCACCAAGTTCGGTTTCAATCTGCTGGGCAATCCGTACCCAAGCGCCCTCAATTGGAGCTCCACGGTACTGCCCGCCGGCGTAAGCCTGGTCGCCTTCGTGAACGTGCCAACCGGCCCTTCCAGCGGTACTTACGTGCAGTACGACCACAGCGCGGGAGCTACTAACAAGGAGCTACCGATGGCGCAAGGCTTCTTCGCCCGCAAAACCAACAATGCCGCCAGCGCCAGCATCGCACTGACGAACGCAATGCGCGTTACGACCGGCGATGGCAACCCAATGCAGCGAGCTATCACCCCAGTCGGCAGCGTACCAAGCCTGCGCCTGACCATCGGTGCGCCGGGTGCGATGTACCGTCCGGAAGCTTCGGTGTACTTTGAGTCGCCCTTCACGGACGGCCTCGATGATGGCGACGGCATCGCGCCCGGCCGCTCGTACGGCGACATGCCGACGATCGCGACCATCGTCAATGGCGAAGAAGCCAGCGTGAACCGCCTGTCGGCTTTCACCAACACCCACGACGTAGTGGTGCCAATGCTGATCGCTACGCCGATCGCTGGCCAATACTCAATCGACGTGCGTACGCTCGCCGACTTCCCTGCTGGTACGCAAGTGCTGCTGGAAGACGCCGTCACCGGCCGTACCCAGGACCTCACCCAGCAGTTGTCGTACAGCTTCACCGCTACTGCCAACTACGCGGGCCAGCGCTTCACGCTGCGCTTCACGGCTGGCCGCGTGACGGGGGTAGCTGCAGACCTCACCGCCTCGGCGTTGAGCGTGTTCCCAAACCCAACTTCGGGTACGGTGCGCGTGAGTGCCCCCGCCGGTGCCACGGTGCGCGTGATTGATATGCTGGGCCGCACGGTGCGCACGGTGCGCATTGACGCCGCTGGCACGGAGACAACCGTTGGCCTCGACGGTCTGAAAGCTGGGCTGTACACTGTACGGGCCGGTGGCGCTTCGCAAAAGCTGGTAATTCAGTAACTTAGTGTTCCGGCTCACGTCTCTGCCCGGTAAGCCTGAGATCGTAAGCTGGCACTTGTTTAACCAACGCCCTCTGGTAGCCAAATCGGCCGCCGGGGGGCGTTGGCTTTTTTTAGGCATTTGACTTGACAGTTTGCGCGTTGCACGCGTACCTTTGCGGCCCGCCGCCGCGTTCGGTCGGCGGTGGACTCGAATTTTCGCCCCATTTCAGGCACCACCACAGGACCGTCCGTAGCCCGATGCTGATTATCCAGATCAAAGACAACGAAACCGTTGACCGCGCCCTCAAGCGCTTCAAGAAGAAATTCGAAAAGACCGGGATGATGCGCAAGCTTCGTTCGCGCTCGTTTTTTCAGAAGCCGTCGGTGACGAAGAAAAAGCAGCACGAAAAGGCGGTGTATCGTTTGCAGAAGCAAAACGAGGAAGCTGCTTCGTAGTCCCTTCTCGCGCTTCGCGCCCAGATTTTAGACGCCAGTCTCCGTTCGCCGGGTGCTGGCGTTGCTGTTTACCGCCCTGCCGGTGGCCTCTTAGGCCATCGGGCGCCAGCCCCTAGCGCTCACTACGCGGTGAAACCGCGATCTGGCCGCTACCTTGTAGCGGCAGTTGCCGTAGGCTGTTATTTAGGGGTCGTCTACCAATGGAGCTTTTCTTCAATTACCTACGCCACGAGCGGCGATTCTCCCCGCACACGATCAAATCGTACGAGGTTGATCTGGGCCAGTTCAGCGCTTATCTGCGCCAGACGTATGAATTGGAAGACCCCGCGCAGGCGACGCACCAGCTGATTCGCTCGTGGCTTATCTCTTTGATGCAACGCAACCTTGATCCGCGCTCGGTTAACCGGAAAGTGGCGTGTTTGCGGACTTATTACCGGTTTCTGCTGCGGGAGGGCGCGCTACAGATAAACCCGATGCAGAAAGTGGTGGCACCGAAAATTGCCAAGAAGGTACCGGAGTTCATCCCCGAAGATGCCCTCGCCCGCTTACTCGACGGAACTGCCTTTGAGGATACCTTCGCGGGCTGGCGCGACCGCGCAATTCTGGAGTTGCTGTACGGCGCGGGGATGCGCCGCGCGGAGTTGGTAGCCCTGCGCCATCAGGACCTGAACCATTACCAGCGCACGGTACGCATCTTTGGTAAAGGACAAAAGGAGCGGATCGTACCGCTCCCCACGGGCGTGTTCACGAACGTCGAGCGCTATCTGGCCTTCAAGCAACAGACCGGCGCCGATACTGCGCCCACCGCGCCGCTGCTCGTCACGGATAAGCTCGAAGGGCTGTATCCCGAATTCGTGTACCGCGCCGTGCGGCGTTATCTGCGCCTGACGACTACCGCCCCCGCGGCCCATCCGCACGCACTGCGCCATTCGCTGGCCACGCACCTGCTTAACCGGGGTGCCGATCTCAATGCGATTAAAGAGATTTTGGGCCATGCCTCCTTAGCGGCTACGCAGGTGTATACCCACGCGGGCATCGAACGCCTCAAAAGCGTATTTGACAAAGCGCATCCGAAAGCCTAACTTACGGCCCTCAAAGCCGGCAAGCGAGCGCCAGACTGCCGGTTCTTAAGCTGTTGTTTTCCGTTCACCAACCTTTATTCGCGCACAAATGAAGCTGCAAATGCACTCGGTCCACTTCGACGCGGACCGCAAATTACTCGACTTTATTCAGGAGCGCGCCAACAAGCTCGACCTGT
The DNA here is from genome assembly GCA_046590685.1 of Hymenobacteraceae bacterium. Lineage (GTDB taxonomy): Bacteria > Bacteroidota > Bacteroidia > Cytophagales > Hymenobacteraceae > JANNMJ01. Next base: position 22,143 of record JBKJUQ010000319.1, on the reverse strand, counting down.
TCTACGATCGTATCACAGAGGGAGAAGTTTTCCTGCGTCTCAACAACTCCGGCATTCAAAACAAGACGGTCGAAATTAAGCTGATGGTCCCCGGCGCTATCCTGTATTCCGATGGCTCTGCCGGCACGTTCGAGGCCGCAACCGATGACGTGATGGAGGCCTTGCGGCAACAGCTCAAAAAGCACAAAGAGAAACACTCGAGTCATTAAGCCAGTTAGCGTTACGGATGGCGGGTAACGCAAACGCCCGCCGCGAATCACTTCGCGGCGGGCGTTTAGCTTAGTAGGTTGAGAAACGTACCTGCGTTGGGTTATAAACCGAACGCGGCTTTCACTTTATCTACGTAGTCGAGCTTCTCCCACGTAAAGAGCTCCACTTCTTTGGTTACGGTCAGGTTACCCGGTGCGGTAAAGGTTTTGGTAACCGTGCGCGGCTCGCGGCCCATATGGCCGTAGGCGGCCGTCTCGGAATAGATCGGATTGCGGAGCTTGAGGCGCTGCTCGATGAAGTACGGGCGCAGGTCGAAGATCTCTTCCACCTTCTGCGCGATTTCGCCGTCGGTCAAGCCCGCCACTTTGCACGTACCGTACGTCGTGACGTACACCCCGCACGGCTTGGCCACGCCAATGGCGTAGGAAACCTGCACGAGTATCTCGTCGGCTAGCCCCGCGGCGACAAGATTTTTGGCGATGTGCCGCGTGGCGTAGGCCGCCGAGCGATCTACTTTGCTGGGGTCTTTGCCCGAGAAAGCACCGCCGCCGTGCGCACCCTTGCCGCCGTAGGTGTCGACGATGATCTTACGCCCCGTCAGGCCCGTATCACCGTGCGGCCCCCCGATGACAAACTTGCCCGTGGGGTTGATGTGATACGTAATCTGGTCAGTGAAAAGCGCTTGCAGCTCCGGCGACAGGCGGGCTTTTACGCGCGGGATGACGTATTCAATGAGATCGCGCCGTATTTGTGCGAGCATCACGTCATCTTCGGCGAAATCGTCGTGCTGAGTGCTCACCACGATGGTGTCGATGCGCGACGGTCGGTTATCGTCGTTGTATTCGATCGTGACCTGCGATTTAGCGTCCGGGCGCAGGTACGCCACGCGCGTATTCCGCCCCGATTCATTCTCACGGCGTACGTCGGCCAACTCGCGTAGAATCTGATGCGCCAGCTCCAGCGCCAGCGGCATGTAGCTTTCGGTTTCGCGGGTCGCGTAACCAAACATCATCCCTTGGTCGCCGGCACCCTGGTCTTCGGGGTTCGCGCGCTCGACTCCTTGGTTGATGTCAGCCGATTGCTCGTGAATCGCCGAGAGGATCCCGCACGAATTCGCCTCGAACATGTAAGCCGACTTCGTGTAGCCGATTTTGCGAATGACCTCGCGCGCGATGTGCTGCACGTCGAGGTATACTTGCGACTTCACTTCTCCGGCCAGTACTACCTGGCCCGTCGTGACGAGCGTTTCGCAAGCCACTTTGGCCTGCGGATCAAACGCTAAGAAGTGGTCGATGAGGGCGTCGGAAATCTGGTCCGCGACCTTGTCGGGGTGCCCTTCGGAAACCGATTCCGAAGTGAACAAATAGGGCATAGCGAGTCAAAAAAAACGCTCCGTCAGAGGCGTGCGCGCAAAGGTAGCGGGCGGCGGCAAGTGATGGCGCGATGAGCTATTTTCCGCTGGGCGCCGTCCCGACCGCCTACCTTAGCGCACCGCAACAGCCTTCACCAGATCTGGCTTACTGCTCGCGTTCTATGACAGCGCCCCCGCTCCGTCTTCCTGTCATCCCGCGGCGGAAAAAAATCTGCATTTTCGGCACTGGTGGGTTTGCGCGCGAAACGCTTTGCTGCCTGCTTGACGCTGATCGGGCCGCCGGCTGGGCCGACTGGCCGCTCGATTCGCGCGTATGCTTTATGGTCTCCGACGACCAGTACCACCACGAGCGGGTGCTGGGAGTAGAGGTTATCCGTGAATCGGCGTTCGACCCTAGCCAGTACGATGTCCTCATCGCGGTAGGTGAGCCGGCGGCACGGCAACGTATTACGGAGCGCTTGCCCGCTCACACAACGTATGGCACGCTTATCCACCCGTCGGCGGTACTGTCCGAATGGGTTCAGCTTGGCGCGGGTAGTATCATCACGGCGGGCACGGTGCTCACGTGTAACATCCGGCTTGGCCGGCATGCGCATCTCAACCTGCACACGTCAATCGGCCACGATTGCCTGATTGGTGATTTTTTCACGGCCGCCCCTGGGGCACGGATCAGTGGCGACTGCCACCTCGGTACGGGCGTGTACGTGGGCACCAACGCGGCTCTCCGCCAAGGCCTACGCGTTGTCGACGATGTTACCATCGGGATGGGTAGCGTAGTGGTAAAATCGATTACGGAGCCTGGGGTGTACGTAGGCAATCCGCTCCGCCGGCTACGCTCGTACTGAGAAGCGCTAGCGCTTCAGCGTCCGCTCAAACAGCGCCAGAATCCGCCCGTATTCGTCGGCCCACGAGCTGGGCTCAACGAACGCGTGATCTTCAACCGGATACGTGGCCAGTTCCCAACCAGGCTTTCCCAATTCGATGAGCCGCTGCGAAAGGCGTACTACGTCCTGGAAATGCACGTTTGTATCCACCATTCCGTGGCAGATGAGCAACGGCTTTTTCAACCCGGTCGCGAAGTAAATGGGCGATGAGCGGCGGTACGCCACGGAATCGGATTGCGGCAGGTTAAGGATGTTGCTCGTATAGCCGTGATTATAGTGCGACCAGTCGGTGACGCTTCGCAGCGCGGCCCCGCTCGCGAAGACGTCGGGTTCCGTGAACAACGCCATCAGGGTCATGAAGCCGCCGTAAGAGCCGCCGTACATCCCGATTCGTTGCGCGTCGACTCCTTGTTTCGCCACCAGCCAATGCGCGGCGTCTACTTCGTCGCTTAAGTCCTTGCCTCCCATGTGCCGGTAGATACCGGTACGGAAATCGCGTCCGTAACCAGCCGAGCCGCGGTAGTCGACGTCGAGCACCGTATACCCCCGATCAGCGAGCAGGTTATGAAACTGGTATTCGCGGAAGTAGTGACTCCACCAATGATGCGCATTTTGCAGATAGCCCGCGCCGTGGACGAAGACGACCGCCGCACCGGTATTCGCGCCCGCCACCGGACGGTATAAACGCGCCCGTACGGCCGTACCATCGCGAGCGGGTATGGTTACAACTTCGGGGGTCCGCCACGGGTAGGCCTCCCACGTAGCCGTGGTAGAATGCGTGCGAGTTGCGGGTTGAGCGCCCGGCTTCAACTCAAACGTCACCAATTCCCAAGGGTGGTTAGCGGTTGAAAATCGAGCGGCAGCCCGCTGACCGTTGGGGGCAATACTGATTTCGTACGCGCCTCGTCCCGCGGGCGTTATCTGCTCGCGGCGACCACCCGCGCGGGGCATTCGCCACAGGTGTTTGTCGCCGGCATCGGATTCGTTCGTCGTCAAATACCACCATGCGCCACCGGGCTGCGGCGGTAGAGCTTGCTGTACTTCGAAGGAGCCGCTCGTGAGCGCACGCACGGCTCCGGTAGTAGCATCTGCGGTGTACAGGTGCGAAAACCCGGTTTCTTCGGAATGATACCACACGGTGTGGTTATCAAGCCAACCTAAGTTCGCCTCTGTATCTTCATCCTGAATGCCGGGGCCGCCGATCCACGCCTCGTCGTGCTGGCGGCTGAGCACCCGGCTGAGCCGCCCGGTGAGCGCATCAACCAGCACCAGCCAGCGATCTTTGTTGTCAAGGGCGCGGATTGCTATTAGGCCGAATTTTCCATCCGGCGACCAGAACGGCCCAAAGGGAAGCAGGGCCCGCGCGGTTCGAGCCGTGTCCTTCGGCGCTGGATACTCTTTACGGTACGTGGGTACGTCGAACAGACCGGGCAGATCACGGGGGTTGAAGACGTAGGCCGAGTCGCGTTGGCGGTCATAAATACCCAGTGTATACGCTGCCTGTCGGTCACCCACTTTCGAGCGAGTCGGCAACTCTTCGGTGTAGCCGGAGGTAGTCACGAAGGCCGGCACCAACGCCACGCGTTCCGCACCAGCCGAAGGCGTCACCAGCCGATAGGTTATGAACCTCCCATCGGGCGACGCGCGCAGCTCTTCGACCTCCTGTCCGCTGAGGTAGTATGGTTTTGGGGAGCCCTCTCGCTCCCGCAACGCGCGCTTCGTGGCCGCAGTCGACGCAGCCCGGTCTGCGGTACGTTCGCGCAACACCTCAAATAACGCTAGCTGTTGGTGCTCCAACTCCTTCCGCTGCGGGGTGCTGGTCGCCTTAGCTGGCGCTGGACCGGGCCGCAGCTCGGTGAGCTGCGTGAGTTGTCCGGCAGCTAAGTCAAGGCTGAACAGATTATCGCCTCTTCGGAAGCTGATGCACTCTTTCTGATTTGGCCCGAGCCACGTCGGCAGACTTTCTGCCTCCGTCGTGCGTGTCAAACGTCGCTCAGTGCGGTGCGCCAAGTCGTACAGGATCAGGTCACCGCGCCGCGCGTATACCAGCCGCCGGCGAGCTTGGTCAAAAGCGCCGTTTTCTACGTCTGGCAACAGTGCGGCCAAACGCGCTGGTACTTGCTGTGGTGCGGTCCGCCCGACGGCCATTACCGCGTACACGGAGTCGTGGCGGTGGCGGGCCGGATTCCAGTCGATGTACACCGTACGACTATCGGGGCTCCATCGTAACCGACTAGGCGAAGTGCCCACCCACGTAGAGGGTGCCTGCATAATCAGCGGCACGGTCAACTGGCTTAAATCGGCACCAAGTGACTGTGCGTAAAGGCAGGTCGGTATAAGTGCTGCCGCGACGGCTAAGGCACGAGCAGCAGAGATCAGGTTGAGCAGCATCAACTCAAAGGTAGGCTACGCCGGTAAGGTGGATAATACACTCAACAAGCGCCACGATTGCATGACCTTGTCGCGCCTGTAGGGAGGTGACTGTGAATCGGCCACCCATCAAATTACTTCACAGCGGGCCGTTCCGATAGGTAGGAACAACAAAAAACCCCTGCTCCCGAAATGGGAGCAGGGGTTTTTTGATTCAGGCCGCCAGAACAGCCTCAGGCTTTTCCGGCGGCCTTATCAATCAGACTACTGAACCACCACCTGGCGGGTAGCGGTCCGGCCGCCGGTCTGCACCTGGAGGGTGTAGATACCGCGGGCGATCTGGTCAACATTCAGCTCCGTAGCGATTGCGGCGTTAGCCACTTTCACCACTTGCTGCGTCACTACCTGACCAAGCGTGTTCACCAGACGGATCGACACCGAACGCTCGGTGTTCAAGCCGTTCAACTCCACCCGCAGCGGCTGGCCGCTGACGGGGTTCGGGTACACGGCGAGCTGGTTGTTCAGGGCCAGATCGTGGTTCACACCCGTAACGCCCGCACCGCGGAAGTGGAGCGTGAAGCGAGGAGCCGTGTTACCAGCCGTTGCGCTGAACGTGTAGATCGGGTTCTGCGTCAGGTCCTGCGTCGTGCCGGTCAGACCATCTTCCAGCAGCACTTGCGTGTTAGCGGGGAAGTTGATTACCTGCTCAGCATTCAGCACGTAGGTACCCGTTACGGTTACCTGAGCCACCAGTGGCATCACCACGTCGGCACCCGTCATTTCTGGCAGGCCGTTGATGGCCATTTGCAGACCTTCAGCACGCGTGGCGAGCAGAGGAGTCGTGCCGGTTGGGCCCATCTTACGAGCGTCGTAGCGCAGGTCGCGACCCGCAGCCGTGGCGCCTTCCTCGAAGTACACGTAGGCACGGTCGGCCTGCGTTGCATCCTGACCTTGCTGGGTCAGCGCCAGCTCAACGAGCGGACGCGTTTCCGTGCGGCGGTTCAGGGCTGGGTTAGCGTAGGTCGTGACGCGAGCAGCGTTCGTGAGCTGGAACGACACCGAAGGGTTTACAGCCTCAACGAAGAAGCCCTGAGCCATCGCGATGCGCTCGACACCCACTGGGCCGACACCGTTGGTGTACTGTGCGTAGTTACCTGCCTGGTTAGGGCCCGTGCTCCGGAACACGCTCACCGAAGAGCTCATCCCAGCTGGGATCGTTACCAGATCCCAGTCGATTGGCGATGGGTAGCCATTGCCCACCAGGTTCCAGCCGCTACCGAAATCGGTGCTGCCGTTGTTCGTGATCGTCCGGGCGAGGAGGCCGTTGTTCAGGGTGCCGTTGAAGTCAAACGTCGTTGGACGCGTGTACAACGAGAATCCGCGCATTGGCGCCATCGTCAGACCCGTGGTGGCTGGCGACTGGTAGCCTTCCACGAAGCTGCCTGCTGCCGCAGCGATTGGCTCGCTGAAGAAGAACACATTCGGGAAGTTCACCAGCGTCAACGTAGCGCGGGTCATTGGATCGTTGTAAGCCGGATTCGCTATTGGCGAGTAGTTCGGTGCGGTCAAGTCGGCCAAGGTCGTACCGCCAACTGGCGAAGCGATGTGGCGATAGCCAAAGCTCGTGTTGAGGTTACGCGCCAGGTAGCGCTGTACAATCGCGCTGCCCGTTACCACACCCGAACCAGCGTTCACCACCATTGCGGTGAAGTTAGCGTCGGAGAGCAACGTCAGCGTAGCGGGCGAAACGTCCAGCGAGCCGTTGTTGATCGTGAGCATCCGGCGGATCGAGAGGGCGTTGCTGATCGTCAGATCGCCCGAACCCGTCTGGCTGGTGGTCAGGCTACGAACCGTGCCTGGCAGGCCGGCACCCGTAAAGCCCGCACTCTGGTTGGTGTAGATGTAGTTAGCGTCGTTGCTGAGGTTCAGCACGTCCACTTGCAAGCTACCCGTTGTGGCTGGCGCCGCAGCGATGCCGTTCGAAGAACCGATCCCGATCGTACCGCCGGCCAATACCGTCACGCTACCACCCTGAATAGGCGAAGTGTTCGTGAGCAAGGTAGCGCCATCGCGCACGATGACTTTGTTGGCCTGAAGCGGGCCCGTCAGCGTGCCCGTACCCGAAACAATCTCTACGCGGTTGAAAGCGTCCGAGGGGATGTTCTGGTTTGCAACCACGATCAGGTCTGGGCGCTGGCTCACGCAGATGCGGAACGTACCGGCCGTCTGCGAGTTCGTGTTGGTGAACACGCGCAGGTAGTAGGTCGTGCTCGGATCCATGATCAGGGTGATATCCCCGTTCAGGTTGGCCGTGCAACCGAATGGCGTACCAGCGCAGCTGCCTTCATAAATCAACAGACCTACTTGGCTAGCACCCACGCGGGTCAGGTTGATGTTGGCGACGTAGTCAGACGCACTCGAAGTGAATTTGTACCATACGTCGTTGTTCACGCCAATCGAGCAAACTGGATCAGTGCTGCCCACTTCTTCCGTAGCAGCCGTCGTGGTACCAGGCGTACCGCCACCGCAGCCCCCGAAGAGCTTGATGGTAAGGTTCGTGGCGTTAGCGCAATCGTTGTTAGCTGGGGGTGGGGGCACGGTGGTGAACCGGCGAACCGCGCAACCCGTAGCCTTGCCCAAGAAGTTACGCGCCACTACTTTGTAGTAGTAGACAGTGCTCGTCGACAAGCCGCTGTAGTTCGAGGTGTTGGCCGTTGTGCTGTCCACGCGTACGCTGGTCAGCTCGTTCTGCACCGCCGATTGGTTGGTGCTCAAGTACACGAGGTACGAGTCCGGAGTGTTAGCGCCGCCCACACCTGGGTTGCCGCTGAACTGGATAGTCCCACTCAATGGCTGGTCGATCGCCATATCAGCCGGGTTTAGGTAGGTCACGCAGATTGCGGGAGCCGTAGCCGGGCGCTGGAACAGCACGCCAATTGAGAAGCGGAAAGGGTTGTTACCCAGCGACGCATCGCCGAAGGCACCCGCGCCGAACTTCACGTAGAACGTGGTCGGGCGGAGCAGCTCTTCTGCTTCGTACTGCACCCCAATGTTGTTGGTCGTGGTTTGCTCGATACCAACGAAGAACGCGCCAGCGGGCACGGGGATGTTAGGTACCGGGATCGTCACGGTGCCAGCTACTGCTGGGGCCACCTGAACTGTCGACTCGCCGAGGCTCACGCCCGGAGCGCCTAAGCCCGTAGCCGAGTACACGACGGCCTTATAGGCAGCACCTGCGGTGGTGCCATCGAAGTCAGCCTGTACAAAATTGACTACGTCCGCCGCATCCGAGAAGAATTTGCCGAGGATAATACCCGTATTCGGCGCGTTGAAGCCTACGCCACCATCGGGGGCTTGAGCCGAAGCGTACGAGAGGGTATTGGAAGTAGCCTGCGAGGTGTACGCCTTCGAGTTGTCGCTCGCCAGATCATCGGAGCTCGTGATCGTCACCGTCTGCACGTAGTTACCGAGGGCAGGTGGGTTGAACGGCAGGAACGTCACCACTCGGGCACCCGTTACGCGCCGAGGCGACGTGTGGGGCACCAGACCAGCAGGAACCACCTGCGTGTCAGTGAAGGTGAAGCCACCCGGGCCCGTCACGTTCAGCTGCGCCGTAATCGGGGCAACCGTGGTGACCGGCGTCTCATTGTTGATGCGGGCCTGCACCCGGAAGTCTACGCCCACGGCGATCTTGCCCTGGCTGTAGATGTCGATGCTGGCGTTGTTGGTGTTCGCCGTGACCGGGTTGAAGCGGAACGTGCGGCCGGCCGTAGCCAGCGTGGTGTTGTTGAACTCGAAGCCGTCTGGCAAGTCGAAGTTGCGGCCAACGCCACCGAAGGGGGCATCAATCACGTTTGCGGCGCTCCATGGCTGGGCTTCCAGCTTCTGGACCACCACCGACTGCGGCTTGTGGGTGTTGAGCGCGCGCAGACCGATCTGGGCCGTCTGGTACTGCGTCACGTTGGCGGAAGCCACCATCGCGTCGTACACGAACTCGATCCGGCCGGTGGCTTCGTAAAGCTTCAGCTGGAACGAGAACGACGTAAACTGCGGGGGGGTCTGGATGTTGGTGCCATCCGTCTCCTGCTTGTCGGCCATATCGTACCACTCGATGGTGAGAACCTGGCTGCCTGGGGCACCCGATACGTTCTTCATGAAGTGGGTAGCACCAACTGGCAGCGGGGCAAGGCCAACCACGAGATCGTGGTTGAATGGCGCGATCACGTTCGTGAACGCGCTGTTCGTGTTCGCGCCGAACGTGTCGTCGGCGGTTAGCGGCGGAATCTTCACGCCGTCGAACACGACGCTCTGGCCGTTGTACGATGGCACCGTGATAGCAAACGAGCTAACCCCCGCGTTACCCAAACGGATGAAGCCGTTCGTGTACAGGATGAATTGGGTAAACGGCTGGCCGTTGTAGCTGAACGGGAAACCGATAGTTTCCACGGGCTGAGCAGCCGCAAGGGTACCCGAGCGACCGTTGTCGGTGGTACCACTCGCAATAGCGATGTTCGTCGTCAGCGGATCCCCCGCGATGGTATTATACGCGGTGACCAGGTTGCTGAAGCCCGAAACCGGGTAATTGAGCTGAGCTTGTGCGGGTAGCACGCTCAGGCCCCCGAGGGCCAAGGCCGCCAGGAGTGATTTCCAGCCGGTGGCTGGAGTTAATTGAGGCGAACGGTTAGGCACCGTCGCGGGTAGGGGTGTCCACATAGGCGTCTGGCCAGGGGATAAAATGAAAAAAAAGAAATGAACTATTAACCCACTTTTCCCCCCTGTAGCGCGGCCCGTCTGGCCATGCCCAACCAAGGGAGGTTAGCATCTCTTTACAAAGAAGCCCTCAAATTTATTCCACAAATTCTGAAACTCCACAACCTTTCCTCATTTTTTTACTGAATTCCCACAAAATCTTCAAATTTTTTCAACTGGAACGCTTCTCCCAATCTGGGGTTCGCGCGCTCACTCGAAGCCGCATTACGGAGAGTAATTAGGTCTTTCTGCCTAATCAATCGTCGGTCTACCCCCTACCAATACTTCCTTGACACAGGCCAAGCCTAATTAAATTATCTATTAAACTATGTGTCTACAAAAGCAAGTGGGCTAACCGACACCCGCCGGAAGCCCCCAGCGACGCTTAGCGAATTTTTGGTGCCGCCACGATGCAGCACGTTATTGGGGCCAACCCACCTGCGGCCCCTGTGCTCCCCCCACCGCTACCTCCTGAACCATCGGCAGCAGTTGAGCCGCACTACGCCTCACGATGCTTCACTATTTAGCCCGTAAACGCGGCAAGACCCGCCAAGCAACCCGCGAATATTCTTTTAAAAAGAAAAAAGCTCCTCAGCTTTACGCTAAGGGGCTTTTTTGTGATCCCTCTGGGACTCGAACCCAGGGCCCGTACATTAAAAGTGTACTGCTCTAACCAACTGAGCTAAGGAATCAGAACCGCTAAAAACCTTGAATCCGGCTGACCTCTTCGTTCTTTGCGGGTGCAAAGGTAGGCCGAAGGCTACCAACGACGCAATGTGGAAGCTAAAAAACTTCAAGAAGGTGCTGAACGCGCATCGAGCGATTGGCCTACTGCTGCTGCTGATGCAGCTATGGGGAACGCTAGGGGTAGCGAATGCGACGCCGGGGATTGGGCTCGTTCGGAGCAGGGCGAGGCTAGCGGTGGCGCAAGCTGATTCCCTGCTCGCCGTCGGGGACTACACTGCGGCGGCTAACGCCTTTACAACATTAGCCGCCCGCGCCCCCTCTCCGGCCTTGCTGTTGCGCCTCGCATTCGCGCACGAGCAAGCGGGCCAGGTGCCAGATGCGCTCTGGGCACTACGGCGCGCCTATGAGCTACGTCCCGATCGCTCCGTGCTACGGAAGATGGACGTGCTGGCCGCCACTCATCACTTAACGGGGTACGAGTACGGCGACCGGTACTTCTTTTTTACGCTTCTACGCCGCTACTACGAGTGGCTGGTGGAAGGGCTGCTGATTGTTGGGGTAATCATCGCAACCGTGCTCCTGTTGCGCCGTCGCCGTAAACCTCGGGCCCAGCCGTGGGCAGGAGCCTTGTTGACTTATGTGGGATTGGCCGCGCTAGGTCTCAACCTGCTTCTGCCCGAGCGCCTCGGGCGGGAGGTCATCGTGCGCGACCCCACACCCCTGATGAGCGCACCCTCGGCGGGCGGGCGCTGGCTCACGACAGTGCCAGCTGGTCAACAGTTACCCGTATTCGGTTCCGCAGAAGATATCTGGCTGCCCGTACGCTGGCAAGGCGCGCGCGCGTGGGTACGGCGCACTGCTCTCTACTAAGTCGAAACCGGAGCCTGCTTATCTGCGCGACGCTATGGGTGTGTTACTTCGCAGTGCCAGCAGCAAACGCCATAAGTCGAACGCGTGCAAAGAGGGATGGGCTGAATCCAGGTTCTTCACCAATTGAGGCTCCATCATAGTAAGAAAGGTCTTAGTAAGGCCCGCTAACCACCAGCGCGTCAGCCAGTGGGTGTAGCGCCAGAGGGCGCTGTCCAGCGCTCCTGGTTGATGAGTCCGAGCCAAGTGGACCAGGTTTTCCACCGCCTCAGCGGTTTTGCGCCGGAAAATCGCCGCCGGCTCTAACCCTATATGCAGCACAGGATTGTCGAGGTGGCCGATGGCCGTCTGCTGAACTGCTAAAGCGCCACCAAAAGACGTGTCTTCGTGGCCGTAGGTACGCCCCAAATCCTCGCGAAGACCGATGCCCGCGTACAGGTCGGCTCTAATTAAAAGGTTGTTAAGCGTGAAGGCAGCGTAAGGGGTGCGCTGGCGGCTGCTGGCGGGGCGCTGCTCCCGGGCCCGGCCATAGGTCCAGCGCAACCGCAGCGTGGGGTCAGCAGGGGGGGTAGCCGCGTAAACCGTACCCCCGATCCATACGGGGGTAGCCGGAGAACTGGCCACGACCTGGCGGTAGCGCCGAATGAACTGGGCGTCAGGCAAGCTACTGTCGCCGTCGAGTAGCAAGAGCCACGGGTGGCGAGCCGCGCGGGCTAGCTGATTGCGAATAGCGGCACGGCCTACGTTGTGGGGTAGTTCGCGATACTGGACGTGCGGCAATGCCGCGAGCGCCGCTCTATTTTTTGCCCGGTGCGTCAGGTCGGGTGAAGCGTCGTCGAAAACGAGAATCTCAAAGGAGAAATCAGGTTCGGCTGCCGCCTGGCGGTGCAGGTCGGCCACGAAATCGCCGAGGGGCCAGTTGTAAACCGGCAGCAGAATCGAGACAGCGTCAAGCGACATCGGGCAGCCAGAAAAAGGAATCGGCTTTCCTAGAAGGATGAGCGCGTGAGCTCCTCGAAGGTCACGTCGCGAACGGCTAACTCGGCGCAGCGCAGGATTCGGTGCGGGTAGCGACGCATCAACTCGTAGTTGTGCGTTGCCATCAGGACGGCGGTGCCGGAGCGGTTGATTTCCTCAAACAGCCGCATAATACCATCGGAGACGTCGGGGTCGAGGTTACCGGTTGGTTCGTCGGCCAGCAGCACGGCGGGGTCGTTGAGGAGCGCGCGGGCGATGACGACGCGCTGCTGCTCGCCCCCGGAGAGCTGATGGGGCATTCGGCCGGCCGCCTCTCCACCAAGCCCCACGCGCATCAGCACCTCCGCGATGCGCTGCTTGATAAGGGCCTTGTTGCGCCAACCGGTCGCGCGGAGCACGAACCGCAGATTTTCGGCGATCGTGCGGTCGAACAGGAGTTGAAAATCCTGAAAAATGATGCCCAGCTTGCGCCGTAGCAATGGTACTTGCGGGCGGGTTAGCGCGCGGAGCCGAAAGCCGGCTACCGTACCCGCCCCCGCCGTGAGCGGCAAGTCGGCGTACAGCGTTTTGAGCAGGGAGGACTTACCCGAGCCAGTGCGACCAACCAGATACACGAACTCGCCGGGGGATAACTGAAACGTGACTCCCCGCAACACCGGGACGGAGCCGGGCTGCACGTCGAGGCCTTGCACGGCCACCACGGGCGCGGCTTCGGGCGACGTAACCGGCGCCGACGGCTCTACGGTTTCTTCCATCAGCCTCAGATAGTCAGGGGTTGTAATTTGCCAAACTCCAAGCCCGCAATAACGGTGGCCAACGCCTCCTCTTTGCCTTCGAGGCCATAACGCTCCAAATTTTTGAGCGGCCGATCAGCGCGGAAGTAAGCGATGAGTACGAACTGCTCGTCGCGGAGCTGGATGTAGTTCGGAATTTTCGCCTTGCCCCTGACTTTAATGATGTACATACGCGGCAAAGTACGCGCTTACGCGAGTTGGTCGTAGAGAAGCGAAGCGTGGCAGGCAAGTACATCGACGCCTTGTTCGGCACAGAGTGCCAGCTGCAAGGGCGTCCGGACACCCGCCGCGACCAGCAAGGTACTGAAGGAGTAGTTGTCGTACACCGTCACCAGCTGCTCCAGCAGCCGGAGCCATTCCTGGCCCTCGCGCTCCAGACGGTCGACCGGCACCTGCACGAAGGCAGCGCCCACGCGCGCAGCCAGCACCGCCTGGGCGACTGATGTGATGTCAATAGCGCAGGCTTTGATGCCTTTCTCGCCAAAGAAACTCATCGCCCGCATCCCAGCCCGGGTCAGGGGAAGCGAGATGACGATATTGGGATGCAGATCGGTCAACAGCTCGCCGTCGTGAATAAGCGCTTCGGCATCAGTAGCGGCCGCAGACGGCGCGGGCACGAGTACGGGCGCCTCCGTGAGCTCGGCTAGGGTACGGTAGTGACGCATCGTGGCGTCCAACCCCGTAATACCCGTATCCGTGAGCGCCGCCGGGCGCACGAGCACGCCATCGAGCAAGCCCATCTCCGAGGCGTCGGAGACTTCTTCGAGGGAGGCAGAGTCGAGAAAGAGGTTCATTCGGTGAGCGTAGCGCAGAACCGTTGCTCTGGCGCGTTTGAAGAAAGGAGGGCGGAGAGAATCCCCCGCGCGGTATTTTGCTCCGGATTGGGCAAAAAAAAAGCAAGCCGAACATCGCACCGCTCAACCGCCTACCCTTGCTGCCTTCCGGCCCTGGGGGAGTTTAGCGGGAGCTGGTCGTGCCGGCTTGCCGGGCCAAAGGTACGGAGAAAAGGTGACCTACGAGGTGCAATTTAAAACTATCCCATTTGGAGCGCGCCTACCAGCACGCTAGGCTTGAGAAGTCCGCTCAACGATGGATCGCCCGAGGGTGATTTCATCGGTGTATTCCAGCTCGCCCCCCACAGGCACGCCACGCGCGATAGACGAAACCCGCACATCCGCGTCGCGGAGCTTGCGGGTAAGGTAAAACGCCGTCGTATCGCCTTCCATGGTGGGCGAAAGCGCGAGGATTACTTCCCGAATCTCCGCGTCCGGCCCGCTCACGCGCTCCAGCAGGGTCGGAATGTTCAAGTCTGACGGGCCAACCCCTTCCAGGGGGGAGATAACGCCCCCGAGCACATGGTACAACCCCCGGTACTGCCCCGTATTTTCGATGGCGATTACGTCGCGAATGTCGCTCACGCAGCACACCAACGCGCGGTCGCGCAACGGATTAGCGCAGATGTCGCAGACGGGCGTATCGGCAATATTGTGGCACTGCAAGCAGTACGTCACGCCCGTCCGCATCCGCGTCAGCGCGTTAGCGAGCGCGAGCGTGCCGGTCTCTTCCGCGCGCAGCAGATGCAGCGTGAGCCGCAGCGCCGTCTTACGCCCGACGCCCGGCAGCTTGGCAAGCTCTTCAACGGCCGACTCAATTAACTTGGAAGGAAAGTCCATTTAATTTTTATGATGTATGAGATGTGGAAGATGTGGGAGATGTGCTTTTACTTTTTACACATCTGGCCCATCCGGCACATCATCGCAACTCACCACCTATTCTATATCCGCCGAGATGCCACGCCCGTGGATCGCGGAGCATCGCGGCACGAGCTCGTCGTAAGATCCCAGCTTAACGGAGCACTTGCCTTTGTAATGAATCAGGAGCGTGCACTGCTCGGCTTGCTCGGCCGTGTGGCCACAGACATCGATGAGGGTCCGAATGACGTGGTCAAACGTATTGACCTCGTCATTGTAAACGATGAGCTGCCGTGGGTCTTCGGGCGCGTCGAGTAACGCTACTTCGTCTTCCTCAATCTGCCACGGCTTGGGGGTAATGGACGAAAGCGGCGTGCGCGTGATCAGTAGGATATCTATCGGCGGCGGCAACGGCATAACGGTAAGTAACTTCAAGGACCAGGTTACAAAGATAGCCAAGGGGCGAGGGCACGGTCGTAATTTTCGGCCGGCTTCACCTCAGCGCGATGTAACGCGCGGGCGGAGCCACGAATTCCGTTTTTCCGCCCTTTTCCTAGTTCTGATGCACTATTACGACCGCTGTGCGGCGGGCCCACTGCTAGCTTTTATCGTTGCTTGCTCGTTACCCACCCTACCAGCGACCGCGCAGGCGAAAAAAACGCTCACGATGAGCGACGCGGTTATCGCGCGCGGCCTGATGCCGAAAAGTCTGCCCGGCTTAGCCTTTGTTGCGGGCACCAATCAGGTGGCGTACGTGCGTGGCGAAAGTGAGCAGGAAGCGCTTATTACGGCCTCCGCCGACGCGAAGGACGACAAGAATGATCAGGTTGTGCTGACTAAAGCGACTTTCCGGCAGGCGCTGACGGCCGCAGGCGCCGATAGCAAGGCGATTGGGTTCGGCGCCACGTACTGGCGGGCGGGCGGCGGTCTGGCGGTTAACACCGGCACGGCGCTGTATGCTCTCGATCTGAAAACCGGCAAAGCCGCCCGCCAGGCCGGGTGGGTAGCCGAAGCCGAAAATGTGGAGCCCGACCCGACCGATACGCGCGTAGCGTACACGAAAGCCCAAAACCTGTTCGTGAGCGCCCCGGGAGCCGACAACGTGGCCGTGACCACCGAAACCAATGCCGCAATAGTCAACGGCCAGGCCGCGCACCGCTCCGAGTTTGGCATCACGAAGGGCACTTTCTGGAGCCCGACGGGCGCCCGGCTGGCGTTCTACCGGATGGACCAGACGATGGTGACTGACTACCCGCTCGTGGACATCGGCGCGCTGCCAGCGCAGGAAAAGGTGATCAAGTACCCGATGGCCGGCGGCAAAAGCCACCACGTGACGATTGGCGTGTACAATGTGGCGACTAAAAGCACCGTATTTCTGCAAACCGGCGAACCGGCTGAGCAGTACCTGACGAACATCTCGTGGGCGCCGGACGAAAAATCGCTGTACGTCGCCATCGTGAATCGCGGGCAGAACGAGTTGAAAATGAACCAGTACGACGCGACGTCGGGCGCTTTCGTGAAAACCCTATTCGAAGAAAAGGATGCACGCTACACGGAGCCGGAGCACGGGTTGACTTTCGTACCGAAAAAACCCCAGCAATTCATCTGGCAGTCGCGGCGCGACGGTTTTCGCCACCTCTATCTCTACGAGGTCAGCGGAAAACTGCTTCGTCAGCTTACTCGTGGCCCTTGGGAAGTGACTGACCTCCTGGGATTTGCCGATGACGGCCAGCAGGTCGTGTACAGCGGTACCGCCGATTCGCCCCTCGAACGCCATACGTACGCCGTTGGTCTGGGCGGCAGCGAGCCGCGTAAACTCACGCAGGGTACTGGTACGCACACGACGTCGCTATCGAACGACGGCCGGTGGCTGCTCGATAACTTCACGTCAAGCGTCACGCCGCGCACGATCCGCGTCATTGACGTAGCCGCGGCCAAACCGAGACGGTTGCTCCTGAAAGCCGAAGACCCCACGACGGCGTACGACCTGGGGGAGATGAAGCTGTTCCCGATCAAAGCGGCCGACGGCCAAACCGATCTGTACTGCCGTCTTATTACCCCACCCAACTACGACCCCAAGCGGAAGTACCCCGCCGTGATGTACGTCTACGGTGGGCCGCACGTCCAGCTCGTCACCGACTCCTGGCTCGGCGGTGGCAATCTCTGGATGCAGCTGATGGCGCAAAAAGGATACGTGGTGCTCACCGTCGATTCGCGCGGGTCCGGCAACAGAGGGCTCGCGTTTGAGCAGGCCACGTTCTGCAAGCTCGGCACCGAGGAAATGGCCGACCAGCTCAAAGGCGTCGACTACCTAAAATCGCTGCCGTACGTGGACCCCGCGCGCATCGGCGTGCACGGGTGGAGCTTCGGGGGGTTTATGACGACGACGCTGCTCACGCGTACGCCCGCCAACACCTTCAAAGTCGGCGTCGCGGGTGGTCCCGTGATCGACTGGAAGTTCTACGAAGTGATGTACACCGAGCGGTACATGGACACGCCCCAGGAAAACCCGGAAGGCTACAAAACGGCCTCACTGCTCAACTACGTCCCGAATCTAAAGAATAAGCTCCTGATGATCCACGGCACCGTCGACGATGTAGTCGTGTGGCAGCAGAGCCTCGCCTACGTCAAAAAATGCGTCGATGAGGGCGTGCAGCTCGACTACTTCGTGTACCCTGGCCACCCGCACAACGTGCGCGGTAAAGACCGCGTCCATTTGATGCAAAAGGTGACTGATTATTTTGACGCCAACCTATAGGTGAACATGCCAACAGTTTCAACAACTCCAGACAATCATTGATGAAGATAGTGCACTTGCCTCAATTGACATGGGGCTGGTACGATGCGCTTGTCTTTTGCGGCATTTCTGCAAACGGCACTGATTTACGTAGCCTCTTGGCCTGCATCGATATGGTCAACCACAGCATACCGACGCTGCGAGAGCTCAATATTAGTCTTCGTCGACTGCGCGGCTCCGGCTTGGTTAACAGCAATAAGAATGAATGGCGATTAACGCCAGACGCAACTGAGCGTATCGAGCGCTTCGCATTCCGAGCACGCGGTGGCATGTTTGAGCAAGTTGATAGATGGCTCCGGTTCTTGAACACCGTACCATTAACTCCTGACAAGGGTCCGAACATCCGGACTGCTACATATCGTAAAGGATTAGAAGCCTATCATCAATGGGTCGAAGAATTAAAGCCCCCTACTAAGCTTCGCCGTTCGGCCCACTGAAGGTTTATAATTTTAATCAATGCCTGACTTTGACGCCGCTCACCTGCGCGCCGCCCTGCACAAGCTTTCAGACAAGGAGAAAGACGCCCTCCTGTTACGCTCTGTCCGGCGCGATGCCGAGTGGCGCGCGACGCTCGCCTATGAGCTGCTGCCGGAAGTCACGCGCGACACCGTGTACGAGGCCGTCACGGGGCGCATTCACGAACTGCTCACCGGCGTATCCGGCTATCAGCTCGCGCGCTTTCTGACTAAAACGCTCAAAAAAGCCATTACCGAAATCAATTACGCCCGGCGCATTACTGGCGAGCGCGCGCTGGAGATTGATCTGTTTGCCTACTTACTGCGCGAGCTGTTCGACAATTATTCCGGCCAGCTCGACTCGCACTACACGTTGTTTTACAAAGCGGTCGCGAAGCTGGTGATCCGGCTGATTAAGCTGATTCAGAAACACCTGCACGAAGATCTGTGGCTCGACTACGAAGCAGAGATCGCGGACTGGCTGCGGCAGTTGCGCGCCCGCCCGCACCGCACCGCAGAGCTGGGAATAGAACTCCCCACGGGGCTGCAGCCCTAAAAAGACAGCCCCGCGATTCGTCCGAATCGCGGGGCTGTCTGCTTGAATAAGATCCGACCGGTTGGAGCCGCCGTTACTTCTTCGCGACCACGTTGAAGGTGATGGTCATATCATTGGAGATAGCCTTGTCGCCGAGGTTGTCGAAGAAAGAGCCCGAGCCGTACTTGATGTCGTACTTCGTACGGTCTACTTTGGCCGTGCCCACGGCGGTCAACTGGCCGCCCTTCATCGCTACGGTAGCGGGAAAGGTGATGCGGTTGGTGATGCCTTTGATCGTCAGGTCGCCGTTGACGGTGTAGTTCGGCTTACCTGCTTCGGCGCCCTTGACGGCTGCCACACTCGTAATCTTGAACGTGGCCGTCGGGTTTTTCTCGACGCTGAAGAAGTCATCCGATTTGAGGTGACCGATCAGCTTACCGTTATACTCGGCATCCTTCAGGTCTTCGTTCGTGATCGACGTCATGTCCAGTACGAACGAGCCACCCGTCAGGCGCCCACCCGTGGCTTCGACCGTACCGCTTTGCAGCATCACATTGCCGTTGTGTTTGCCGGTCACTTTCTCGCCAAGCCACTCCACTTTGCTGGCTTTTGTATCGACGGTCATCGTCTCGGCAGCAGCCGTTTTCACTTTTTTTACTTTACCGCCATCGGCGGCAACTACGGGGGCGGCGACCAACAGCGCGGCAGCCAGGCTTAGAGCCGAAATTGCATTTTTCATTTTAGACGAACAACAAAAAGTTGGGTTGGAAAACACTGGAAGAAAGACTCTTATTTCAGAGCCTGAAAATGGTAGAGCGGCTCAATCAACGTGGTTTAAAAACCGCGCCATCAGCCCCGTAAGCGGTCGAGCAGGATGCTGAGCTGATCGGCCTCTTCAGCTGTCAGGTGTTGAAAACCGATGCTATCGAGTACTGTCGTGGCATCTATGTGCTGCAAGAGCGCCAAGCCTTTATCGGTGATCAGTACATCGACGGCGCGCCGGTCGTGCGGGCACGTAGCCCGCGTAACCAACGCCTTGGCTTCGAGCTTATCGACAATCCGCGACGCGTTGGACGTTTTATCGAGCATCCGTTGAATCAGCAGCTGCACCGACGCTGGCTGCGGATGCTGCCCCCGCAGAATGCGCAGCAGGTTGAATTGCGGCAACGTCAGATCAAATGCTTTGAAACGTTGCGCCAGCTGGCTCTGCAGCCAACCCGCCGTGAAAATCAGGTTCACGTGCGCTCGCTGGAACGAGTCGCGAAAGGTGGACTGCTGAATTTCATCTTCAATGCGCATCGGAGGAAGCGAGAACCACTGGTAAAGGTGCCGCAAATGTATGTACCTACATCGAATAAGCAGCCATAAGTTCCAAACTTTTTATTTTCTGCTCCTACTGTTCTACCGTCAGCAGCCCCCGCAGGCTGCGTTGCGTACCGGATACGTGGTAGAAATAGGTGCCGGGGCCCACGCCCGAGGCGTCCCAGCAGAAAGCGGGATCGGCCGATTGGAAGACGAGTCGTCCCCAGCGATTAAAGATCTGTACTTCTCGAAAGCCATCGGCGCATGCACTGGCCGCCGCGCGGGCACCAGTGCCAAGCCCGAAGCAATCGTTGAGCTGGTCGCCGTTCGGGGTGATAACGTTGGGCAACTCGGCAGCACCCGCCGGGCCGGCGCTGCGTACGCGCACCAGTACCCGCAGCGAGTCAGCGGAATTCTGGCAGGCCACATCCGTGGCGCCCAGCCACAGCGCGTAGGGCAGTAAGCGCGCGGCCGCGCACGGCGGCACCCACCGCACGGACAATTGCACCAGGCCCACTCCCTCTGCTACAGCGGGAGCCAGGTCCGGCGCGCCGTTGGGGCGCAACCGAAGCGTTAGGGCGCCCCCTTCCGGGTCGCGGGCCGTCACCAGAAACTGTACCTCCTGCCCCGCATCCACCACCAGAGTATCAGGGCCGAAAGGGTCCCGGGTAAGGACGGGCGGCGCGTTAGGGGCCGGCACGACGCGCACGGGAATACGCAACGTATCCGGGCGCGACCGCCGGCATCCGTCATCGCTCACGACGAGCGTGAGCACGCGGGGTCCGGGCGTGGCACATTCAGTCAGGCACACGGCGATATCTACCGACGCCGCCGGAAGCTGCACGGTAAACTGGGAAGGCGTGATCGTTACGGCTGGTGTGCCCACGGCGCGTACCGTCACGGTCTGGCCGACGTCGGGGTCGGCGGCGCGCACGGTCAAGCAGCGATCCGCGGGGCCCGTGACCACCACTGGTCCGCTGGGTGCAATGAGCGTGAGCGAGGGTGCGGAATTGGTAGGGCAGTTGGCGATCGAAAACTCCGTTTCACGCCGATTTTCGCCGATAAGCACCCGACGGCGGTACTCACGCACCACCACCGCCACCGCGTAAGTCCCGACCTGCGTGGGTATCCCCGTGAGGAGGCCGGTGCGCGCGTTAAGGGAAAACTGGCCCGGCAAGGGCCGCGTCGCGGAGAAGCCCGACGCGTACGCTACCAAAGGGTAAGGCCCTGGGTTAGGCGCGGGCAGGAAGGGGGAGTTTGGAGACGTGAAACCACCAAGCGGCGCCACCAGCGCGTAGGCGAGCGAGTCGCCTTCGGCGTCGGTGGCGGCAAACGACACCTGCGCGGGCTCGCCGAGGCAGAGTGCCACGGCCGACGCCGGCGGGCCGAACCGCGGGGCACCGTTCGGCTGCCGGTCCAGCAGCGGATTGGTTAAAGCCGGAAAGCGCAGCATCGTGGCCAGCGGCGCGTTCTCGGCGTCTTCTACGTTTACGAGCAACGCATTGCGGCAGCAACGCTCCCACGCCAGGTAATAGCCATCGGGGCTGGTGTAGAGGCTGGGCTCCAGGGCGATAGTAGCCTCATAGATAAGCTCCTGAATGGCTACGCTGGCCAGGCGACACCCCGGCCCGGGGCCCGGCAAGGCCCGAACGCCCGTGCGCAGTAAGCCGTAAGTGCTCACCAGCAGGTCGCGGCCGGCCGGATGACGCTCGAAGGCGCCAATGGTGATGTCGGGGTCGCCGACGGCGTTTCCTCCTCCCCCCACGAGGTCGGTGTACACCGTGAGCCGCACCCGGTATTGATTGCCCCCCACGGACGTAAACTGCCACTCCGTGCCCACTAAATGGTTGGCCCAGCTAACGCGGGCACTCCCGGTGCATAGCAGCAGCAGGAGTACCCGCGTAAGCCACGCGATGCCCCGAAGGCGACGACGAATCCGGGCGAAGGTCATAAGGATGCAAAGTACTGCGCGGGGTACCGCAGGCCCGCAAGCGGCGGGCGCGGGCGCCGACGGCTACTTTCGTGGCTCGCTTCGCCCTCGGCAACCTTTGGAACGAGGGCGCTTCCGTAGATTCATGAAGAAACGTCGATACTGGCCGCCAGTCCAGCAAATAGCTATTACGGGAATGGCGGCGGAGGGCCGCTGCGTGGCGCGCCACGAGGGGCAAGTCATTTTCGTGACCGGCGCCGCGCCCGGCGACGTCGTGGACCTGCGCATTACCCGCGAACACAAAAATTACCTCGAAGCCGAAACGACGTTCGTGCACTCGCCGTCGCCTGACCGTACGACGCCGTTCTGCCAGCACTTTGGGGTGTGCGGCGGCTGTAAGTGGCAGCACCTCACGTACGAGGCGCAGCTGCGCCACAAGCAGCAGCTCGTGGATGACGCGCTGCGGCGCATCGGCAAAGTAGTGGAGTTGCCGGAGCTCGACCCGATTCTGCCGGCGGAGCC
>JBKJUQ010000293.1:0-6589 GCA_046590685.1 Hymenobacteraceae bacterium | reverse complement strand
ATGCTCGGCTCATCCAGAATGTACATCGAGCCCACCAGCGCCGAACCGAGCGACGTTGCCAGCGCGATGCGCTGACTTTCGCCGCCGCTCAGCGTATTGCTCAGGCGGTTGAGGGTGAGGTAGCCGAGGCCGACGCGGGTTAGGTAGCCAAGGCGGTTGCGCACTTCGGTGAGCAGGCGCTCCGCGACGGCCGCTTCGCTGCCGGAGAGCGTGAGGTTATCGAAAAACCGCTGGGTAGCGCTCACCGGCATCAGCACGACGTCGGTGATGCTCTGACCACCGATCTTGACGTACTGCGCATCCTTGCGCAGGCGGGTACCGCGGCAGTCGGGGCACACGGTGCGGCCGCGGTAACGGCTCAGCAGCACC
Source organism: Hymenobacteraceae bacterium (assembly GCA_046590685.1). GTDB lineage: Bacteria > Bacteroidota > Bacteroidia > Cytophagales > Hymenobacteraceae > JANNMJ01. Next base: position 6,220 of record JBKJUQ010000293.1, on the reverse strand, counting down.
CGGTACTGAATCTTGTGGCTCTGCTCGGCTACCCACTTGAAGTACGCGTCGAGGCCGCCGAAAAACTTATTACCCGTCCAGAGCAGCCGTTGCTCATCCTCGCTCAGATCCTGAAAAGGGCGGTGAATCGGAAAATCGAACTTGATGCCGTGCTTGAGCAGCGGCGCGAGCCATTCGCTCTGCTTGTCGGTGCGCCACGGCGCCACGGCGCCCTCAAATACGCTCAGGGTTTTGTCGGGGATGATGAGGTCGGGATCGAGCCCGAGCACCGAGCCGAATCCCTCGCACGTCTGGCACGCGCCGAAGGGGTTGTTGAAGGAAAAGAAATTGACGCTCGGCTCCTCAAACGTCATCCCATCGCGCTCAAAGCGGTCACTGAAATTTCGAGTTTCGAGTTGCGAGTTTTGAGTTTCGTTAGTCGACTCAGAGCTCGCAACTCGCAACTCGCAACTAACAAAGCACTCGCCGTGGCCCTCGAACAAGGCCGTCTGCACGGAATCGGCGAGACGAAACTGCTGGTCCTCATCGGCGGGCTCCAGCACGGCACGGTCGATGAGCACCCGCACGTCGGCGCGGCCGAGCAGGTTGGTTTCGGCGTCGGCCAGCAGGTCTTCGATGAACCGGACGTCGCCCTTCACCAGCACCCGCGCAAAGCCCTTTTGCAGCAGCAAATCCAGTTCCTGCATCAGGGTGCGGTCGCTGACTACCTCGCCGAGCGGCGCGGCGATGAGGGCGCGCGTACCCGCCGGCTGCGTCAGGAGCCACGCCACCACGTCGTCGACCGAGTCCTTGCGCACTTCCTCGCCGCTTACGGGCGAGATCGTGTGCCCCACCCGCGCGAAGAGCAGCTTCAGGTAATCGTAGATCTCCGTGTTCGTGCCGACCGTCGAGCGGTTGTTGCGCACGCTCACCTTCTGCTCGATGGCGATGGCCGGCGAGATGCCGCGGATGTAATCGACGTCGGGCTTGTCCATCCGCCCCAGAAACTGCCGGGCGTACGACGACAAGCTCTCCACGTACATCCGCTGCCCCTCGGCGTAGAGCGTATCGAAGGCGAGGCTGCTTTTGCCCGAACCGCTCAGCCCCGTCACGACCACGAAATGGTTGCGCGGCACGGCCACGCTCAGGTTCTGGAGGTTATGAACGCGCGCGTTCTTGATGATGATGAACTGGCGCGGGTCGAGCAGGTCGAGGGCATCATCGGCCGCGTTCGGCGCGGCGATGTCGGGCGTGGGCAGCGTGGTCGGAGTGGGCTTTTTGGCCATCAGGAGAAAGTCGGCGAAGGGCAGTCGGCAAAGGTACGAAACGGGCCAAGGGGGCGGAAAGGTGCCGGCAGATTTGAACTGAGAACTGAGAACTGAGAACTGAGGCAGATGCAGCCGGAGCCTGACGGATAACCCCTCCGACCCGACGGGGCGCTACAGCTACCCGACGGGGGTCCGCGCTTACCCAACGGGTGTCCGTGGCTACCCGACGGGTGTCCGTGGCTACCCGACGGGTGTCCGTGGCTACCCGACGGGGGTCCGTGGCTACCCGACGGGGGTCCGCGCTCACTACAACGGGGGTCCGTGGCTACCCGACGGGGGTCCGCGCTTACTACAACGGGGGTCCGCGCTTACTACAACGGGGTGCAACCTTCTACGCCTTCGCCGTCTTCGCGCGCTTCTTGCTCCCGCGCACCAACGTTTCGACGTACTCCACGATACGACCGGCCACGTCGGTACCGGTGGCCTTTTCGATGCCTTCGAGGCCGGGTGAGGAGTTGACTTCGAGCACCAGCGGCCCGCGGTTGCTTTGGAGCATATCGACGCCCGCGACGGCCAGATCGAGCGCGGAAGTCGCCGCGAGGGCGGCTCGCTTCTCTTTGCTCGTCAGCTTGACGAGGGTGCCGGTGCCGCCCCGGTGCAGGTTCGAGCGGAACTCACCCTCGCGGCCCTGCCGCTTCATCGCCCCCACCACTTCGCCGCCCACCACGAAGACGCGCAGATCAGCCCCTCGGCTCTCGGCGATAAACTCCTGCACGATAAAGCGCGCTTTCAGATTGTGGAACGCTTCGATGACCGACGTGGCGGCGCCCTCCGTCTCGGCCAGCACCACGCCCAGACCCTGGGTACCTTCCAGCAGCTTGATGACCACTGGCGGCCCACCGGCCTGTTTCACCAGCTCGCTGGCTTCCTTGGAATAGTTGGTGAAGACGGTGCGCGGCAGCCCGACGCCGGCCCGCGCGAGCAGCTGCATGGCGCGGAGCTTGTCGCGCGAGCGCAGAATGGCCTGCGAGTCTACGGCGGCCGGCACCTTCATCATCTCAAACTGACGCACCACAGCGGTGCCGTAAAACGTCGCCGACGCGCCAATGCGCGGAATCACGGCGTCGATCCCCGTCAGCCGATTGCCGCGGTGGATGATGGCGGGCTGGCCTTGCTCGATCACCAGATCGCACCGCAGATGATCAATCACGGCCGCCACGTGCCCGCGGGCCTGCACGGCCTCCACGAGCCGGCGGGTCGAGTAGAGCTTAGGGTCGCGGGAGAGGATGGCGATTTTCATTTAACTGAGAAATGAGACGTGAGACGTGAGACGTGTGAGTTGCGCTGGACTCAGCTCTCAGTTCTCACCTCTCACTTCCTTTTTTGCCGTTGGGTGTATTTGTATGATACGTTGCGGCGTGCCACGTCTACCAGAAACCCGCCCTGTTGGAGCAGCGTCCGCCCGAGCAGCACGGGGAAACGCAGATCCGATCGATCGGAAAGCGAAAACTCCGCGTCGATCGGGTGCCCAAACAGCATCACGGCGGCCCGGATGACGTAGCGCCGCTGGACATCACCGAAGGAGTTGCGGATTTCGCGCTCTTCAAACTCCGAAAAGCTCAGCACGCGGCCGTCGTGCTGCGGGTGGCGCTCGTCGAAGAGGCGTACGCGCAGCACGCGCTGCGCCGTCGCTTCGTCCACCTCAATCCGCTGGTGCGTGCAGTGCAGGGCCGAAGTAAACGCCCCGGTATCGATCTTGGCCTCCACGCGCAGCAGGCCGAAGGTCGGGAAGTCGACCAGTTCCTGGCGGCCCAGCACGCGCTTAGTGGAAGGAAGGTGGCGCACCGGTTGATTGGCAGAAAGAGGATGTCGCGGAGGTTGGCCCGCCGCGCGAATTCCGGCGCAACCTACGGCCGCTGGCCCGAGCGCGCCGCGCCACGCCTTCAGGAACGGCCGCTCGGGCCGGCTAGAACTTCCAGCGCAGCCCGATCAGCGCCCCCACCCAGCCCTGCACGCGGGTGACGCCCCGCGCGTTAACGTCTTCCAGAAAGACAATGCCGCTGGCCGGGAGCATCTCGTCGCCGGCTTCCGCTACCGCAGCGGCCCGTTGCGTGACGTGCAGGTTGAACGTCGGCCCAGCCACCAGCCGCAGGCGACGTTTCGCGCCCGTCGCCCAGCCCACCAGCGGCCGAAACTGGGTGTGCATATTCAGGGCCTTCCCCCACGTATTAAGCGAGCCGTCTTCCTGATTGACCTGGAGGGCTTGCGCGTCGAGGCTCAAGCTTAGCCGGCGGCGGCTGGCGATCTCCCCTCCTACCCCGTAGCCGATCCCCCAACGGTGGGCCACGGTATAATCCCAGGCCCCGACGAAATACGTGTAAAAAACGGGTGATCCGCCGAGCTTCAAGCTTAGCATCAGCGGCCAGGTGCCGTCGCTGGTGAGCTCAAAAGCGTGGTAGCCGTGGCGCACGAAGTTGAGCGGCGCCAGACTCACGCCGGCCACCGAGTCGGCGATGTTGAGCAGGCCGGCAATCTGCACGCCCCGCACCCGGCCCGCCGTATTGAAAAGGCCCGCCACTTGGGCCCCTTTGATCCCCCGGGGGGCGGAGTTGAAGAAGCCCGCGAACTGCACGAGCGGCTCGGCGGCGGTGGTGGGGTCGGGCAGCGCGACGCCCTGAACGCGCTTGCGGGTGTGGGCGCGGTTGAACAACCCCGCGCTCTGCCACCCCTGCGCCGACCCGTGGACGGTATTCCACAGACCCGCGCTCTGAATGCCTTCGAGCGAGCCGCGGGTTACGTTGGCGACGCCCGCGATTTGGGCGCCCACCACGGGTCCGCCAGCCGAGTTGGCCACGCCCGCCACCTGGAGCCCCGCCACCGAATCGGCCACTGCATTCAACACGCCCCCCACTTCTACGCCGCGGATGCCGGCGGCGTACCCCGCAATCAGGTTGAGTGAAATCCGGTTGACCGTCCGGCCGTTCGCCCGCCAGTTGGTGCTAAAAGGGGGAATCAACGAGACCTGCATCATCCGTTGCCGCCACGCCGCGGGGCCCAATGGCTTAGCGGGCGGCCGCAGCGTTAGCGCAGGTACCACCGCCGAGTCTGGCCGCAGCGCTACCGGCACTTCTCGCGGCACGAGCAGCTCCAGCCCCGATGCTCTCGCTGTTTTCACTTCCGCTTGTTCCCCTCCGACGGCTGTCCGGGCAGCGATGGATTCCTTGCTGTTGATGAAGGCCGGCGAGTGGGTCATCGTGACGCGGCGATTAGGTGCCGGGGCGGCAGCAACAGCGCTACCCCCAGCCCGAGCCGGGCTGGTGAGTGGTGAGTACTCAGCTGAAGGCCCGGCTGCACGAGCCGCTACCTGATGACTGGATAACCCAGTGGTAGCGGACCCTATCCCTGGTGCCGCGGCCCTGCTGGCTCGCAGGCTGGATGGTTGGCCTTCTGCTCCCCTTCGGGTTGCGACGACACCACCTCCCCCTTTAGGCGCTTCCCTCACCCTGGCCACTACCACACCGGGCGGAGCTGCGTCAGCTTGACGCCAGAGCACTACCTGACCATCCAACACGCCATAGGCCACTGGTTGGTCGCGCAGCACGGCGGCAAGTACAGCGCCGAGGGGTTGCCGAGGCTGAGCGGCTACGGTTACGTCAACGTCCAGGGGCAGGCGGGTCGCGCTGTACGCCAGCCCTACCCCACCCCGCCGGGCTACTTCCCGCAGTACGACTTCCAGCGGCGCGCGCAGCGCGGGCAAGCTAACCAGGCGCGTTAACGGGTCGGCAGTTGCAGCTGAGTTGCTTAGTCGGGGCGCGGGCTGGGCCCACCCCGGCACGCTGCTGGTCAGCAGTCCCGTCAGTAGCAGCCAGCGCAGTGCCTTCATCTAGCAGGTCGGGCCAGTACCCATGTACTGTCGGAGCCCCGCTGGAGCAGCTCGGCCCCGGTCGCTACGCTCACCACCCGCAAGACGGCCGCGGGCTGAGCGGCCCGGAAAGTACCCGTGAAGCGCTGCTGCGCTAACTCCGCGTCCGTCACCTCCACGCGGGTTCCCGGGAATGCTGCTTCCACCCGCAGCGCGACGGCCCGCAGCGCCTCATTCTCAAAAATCAAGTCTACGGCCGCCACGGAGCGGATCGAATCGGCGCGCGCAGGTGCTTGGGTTGTAACTGATGCCGGCAAAGTAGCTTCGGCCGCCGGCGGCACCGCCGTGCGCAACAGCCAGCCCGCGCCTACGCCGGCCACGAGCAACGCGGCTCCCTTGCCCCAACCCGCCAGCCCGCCTACTCCACTAAATCCTCCCGGGGACGGGGCTGACGGACCAGGCGCGGTGGGCGAAGCGGGTGGCGGCCCCAGGACGGTCGCTTCAAACTGCTGCCACGCGTGGACCGTGTCAGCAGGCCCAAAAATGGGCGGGGTGCTGGCGGCGCCAGCCTCCGTCCACACGCCCGTGAGCTGCTGCCAGAGTACCGCGTTGGCGGGAGCGACCGCCTGCCAGGCGCGCACGGCTGCCTCGTCGGCGGGCGTGGCTTCGCCGGCTAGCTGGCGGGCCAGCAAATCCCAGGGCGGCGAAGTTGCGGTGGCAGACATCGAACAGGAGGCAGAGTAGAGAGTGGAGCGAGGGTGGCCGGGTGGCAGCCACGAAATCTGGGGCGATTCTACGCACGCCGGCGCGAATCCGCCGGGCCACCCGTTGAGGCTTAGTTGACTTTCACCAATCGGCTCCCGCCTGAAACATCAAGCGTAGTGATGGTCGGGCTACCCCGATAGTATACTTGGGAGGCCCCGGATGCGCGCACGGCCAGCGCGGAGGCGACGCTCAGGTGCATCTGGCTGGCGCCGGAAGCGTCGATGTCAGCGCTCGCAAGGGTGAGGTCGAAGGCGTCGAGCGCACTGGCCCCGCTCAACCGAACCGTGTGCGGTCCCGCGGTTCCGTGCAACGTAACCCGGCTCGCGCCGGACGCCTCGGTGCGCAG
>JBKJUQ010000203.1:0-3538 GCA_046590685.1 Hymenobacteraceae bacterium | reverse complement strand
TTCTCGCCCGATACCGTCAAGCGGGACGGGTAGCGCGCGGTGAGCGCGAGTACATCAAGGGCTCTTTGCAACTGGTAACGTTTTCCCCGGCCGAGCCGTGGGCAGTTATGAGTATGGGAGGTGGGTGAGGTTTGTTTTTGGGTAATTGGCCAGGTTTAGTGTCCCTCACGCCTGTACTGAAACAGGTAGCTCGTTTTCTTTTCTTTCACACATAGTCTGAACTCACCATAGCCATCACCAGAAAAATACGGATACATTTCTCCCCAAATCATTACTTCATTTCCCTTTTTTTCAAAGCCGGCTAGCTTGAGCTGTATTTCGCCTACGAGATCATTTGCTACCTCGGAAAATATAATGCGGTTACCCTGGCTGACTCCGAAGACGAAGAAGCTGGCTGATTCAGTCTCCATTCCGCCGTCTTCCCCCAACACGTATCCAAAACTGAATAACTTCTCTCCTGATGCAGCCCGGTAGGTCCTCTGGTGTTTGAGCGAAATATGCCCACAATATAAGGAGTCTATTTTACACATTTTATCAATAAAACCTTTGGCAAGTCCATCTATTTTTTGCTGAAAAACTGCCGAAGGTTTTTCTGCTATCTGGGTAATATTTTCCTTGTAATCTAGAAAAGCAGAGCTATCGATAAGAGAGGTGCTTTCGAATGCAGAGCTATCAACAGTAGAGGTGGTATCGGCAATGAACCCCTCCATCCGCTTGGAAGACTTTTCTGTGGGTGCTGCCATTTTTCGATCCGTTCCTTCTGAACAGCCAAAGACAAAGGCACCACCAATAATCAAGGCGCTTGTAATGAATGATGCCAAAATGCGGAGCATATAAGTTGAAATAGATGGTCGTTGCTGCCTGCTTATTCTTATCTACTCCCATCCCACCCTCACGGAACCCCTTCCCCAAGCCTCTGCCCTTGACCGGAAGGCTGCGGAACCCGTTCCGCAAGCCTCCAGCCGTCAGCAGATACCCAAGAACGCCCATCCCCAGCCCTCCCGCCTTGGCCGGAAGACTAAGAACACCCGTTCCCGGCGCCCCCGCCCAGCCCCGAAGGCTAAGAACGGGCGTTCGCGGCACCCCGGTGAGGACGTGAGTCCCGCGAACGACCGTTCCCGGCACCTCGGGCTCGGCCGGAGCCTCGCGAACGGTCGTTCGCGGCCCTCCGGTCTAGACCGGAACGGAAACTCCGGGCAATGTGCAAACTGGTTTCTGGGGGTGGTACTTCTCCGAGGTTATGCCGGCGTGCCTCCCTTGCCCGGGGTTTAAACCCCGGGCAAGGGAGCGGGCGCGGGCTCGTCGGTGCCGTCCGAGTCGGGGAAGGGGAAGAAGGCGGCGGCCATTTTCGGTGATTCGGCGTGGTCTTCAATCAGTCCGCCGTGGATGCCGAAGAGCACCACGCAGGAGGCTTGCTCGGCGTCGTCGAGGGCCGTGATGGCCGCTTTATCATTCTTGACTTCCTTGCCGCGCCCGCTCAGGGTGTCTTGCAGCTTTCCGAGCCACTCGTCGCCGGCTTGCCAGGCCTCGTCGCCGAGGGTGGCTTTGTACTGCTTGAGACCGTCGACGTAGGTGGTGGCTTCGGCGAGCAGCTCCGAGTGGTCGGCCTGATACAAGCCGGTGTTGCCTTTCGGCAGGATGTCGATCCGCGCCTGCATCGTGGGCAGCGGGAATTTGGCGAATACCGTCGTGGCGTTCGTCAGCCGCACCCACTGGTAGAACGCGCGAATGGTCTGGCCGAGCGTGGCCGCTTTACCACTCTTGCCGCCGGTGCCGGCTGCCTGCCGGGCGGCGATCTGGGCCTCTACGAAGGGTTTGAGGCGCGCGGCGCGGGCGGCCTGCGCGGGGTCGGCGGCGAGGTTGGCGTACGTCTGCCGCACGAAGGTCAGAAAATCATCGTCGGACAGCGACGCCGCCAGCGCCGTGAAGAAGTTGAAGTAATACGACTGATACTGCATCGGCGAAGAAATTGGGATTAAGGGGATGAAACCAGGCCTGCCGCCCCCTGGCGCAGGAAAACGTGCGGCAAGTTTACACTCCGGCGAACGATATAGCGATCGAAAGGAGACTTCCGGCGGCAGGTCGCCCAGGCGTAGCCCCCCACGCGAAACGCCCCGCCGGAAGTCTCCTTCCAGCGGGGCGTTTGCCTTGGTGCGCCGTTAAGTGGGCTGATTCAGCCCCTTGACGCCACCGTAAATTATTGCTTCGCGAAGCGCACGCGCTGCTGCTGGGTGCCGTCGGAGATGACCACCGAGTACAGCCCGGCGGGCAGGCTCGCCACGTTCAGCGTCTGGCGGCCATCGAAGGTTACGCGGGCCATTTGCGCGCCGCGCACGTCGTACACCGTTGCCGACGTCACGGTCGCGCCGTCAGCCAGGCTCAGGTGCAGCACGTCGTTCGCCGGATTTGGATACACGCCGATTGGCGCCACGGGCGTGGTGCCCGCGAGGCCGCGGACGGTGCCGCCCGTTACGGTCAGCGTGTAGTCCTCCGTTTCGCCGTAGGAATACGAGCCGCACGAGGCGGTCGCCGAGTTATCGCTCATCACCACCCGCAGGCGGTGGGCGCCATTGGTCGTGCCGGCCGGCACGGTGAAGGCGAAGGCCCGGTCAGTGGTCACCGTCGAGGAAGCCGACGATACCAGCGTCTCGCCCGCATCCGTGAAGACGCCGTTGTTGTTCCAGTCCGCGTAAACGCGGAAGAACTCCGCGTAGGCCGTACCCACGAAGCCCGCCGATACGTTGATCGTCTGGCTGGTACCGGCACCCACCGTCGCGCTCAGTGCTGAGCCGTTGTAGTAGCCCGCATCCGCACCCGAGGTGCGGTTGATCGTGCCGATGGCGACGTGGTCGATGTACTCGTAAGCCACACTGGTGCCCTTGCTGGCGCAGTAGGTTGGGGCGGGCGGCGGAGTCGTACCGCCAGCCGTGATGTTGAGCGTATAGTCTTCTACCTCTCCGTAGGTGAAGGTGCCGCACGACGCCTGACCGGTACCATCCCGCATCGAAACGCGCATCCGTACGGCGCCTACCGTGGCCGTGGCCGGCACGGTGAAGGTGGTCGTCAGGGCCGCGTTGGTAGCCGTCGACCGGTTGAGGACGATCTGCTCGCCGGCGTCGGTAAAGACGTTGTTTTTGTTGAAGTCGACCCACACGTTGAAGTACTCCGTGTATGCGGTGCTCACGTAGCCGGCGGCGTACGTCAGCGTCTGGCTGCTGCCCTGCGCCACGCTCGTGCTCAAGGCCGTACCGTTGTAGTAGCCCGCATCGGCGACCGAAGTACGGTTGATGGTGCCAATGGCCACCTGGCGGATATACTCATAGGTCACGTTCGTGCCGTTAGAGGCGCAGTAGCCCGAGGGTGGCGGGGTAGTGCCGCCATACGCCGCACCTACGCCCACCGCGTACCACGCGTTGGTGGTGGCAATGACTTCGGCCGAGCCCGCTCCATAGAGGTCGGTAGCGGCCTGAATCGCGCCGGTGCGGGCATTAGCGTAGGTTGAGCTGGCGCTCAGGTACACGCTCTCCGTGCGGTACGC
>JBKJUQ010000140.1:0-2413 GCA_046590685.1 Hymenobacteraceae bacterium | reverse complement strand
GCAGGATTTCGTGGCCTGCAAGCTCGGCGACGTCAACGACTCCTGGAACCCGGCCATCCCGCGCCCGGCCACTACTGCGGGCGACACGCTGCGCGTGGGCTTCCCGTCGATGACGGTGGCGCCGGCCGGCCGTTTCCGTCTGCCGTTGGTGGTGGAAGCCGGCCCGGCCTGCGGCGGCTTGCAGGGCGAAATCTCTTGGGATCCGACTGCGCTGCGCCTTATCGGCACCACTTCCACCCGCCCCGGGCTGGTGCTGGGCGTGCCCGATACCACCGCCGGTCACCTGCCGGTGCTGTGGACTGACCCCGCCGGCCAGCCGCTCCACGGCCCCGCCACGCTGGTGGAAGTAGAGTTTGAGGCGCACCCTGGCGCGGCTCCTGGTAGCGTCACGCTCGTGGATGGGCCGCGCACCGCGCTGCTCGCGCTCGACTCGGCCCTCGCGCCGCTGGCGCTGCTCGTGCAGCCCGGTATCTTGAGCGTCGGGCCGGTACCGGCGGGCGTCGGCGCAGCTCTTACTGCGGCGACGGCTCTCTGGCCCAATCCTGCCCACGCGCTGGTGCGGCTCACGGGTGCGCCCCGCGCGGCCGTGGCCGTACTCGACGGGCTCGGCCGCCCGATGCGCCGGACGAACCTCGACGCGGCTGGGGCCGGCACGCTCGACGTGCGCGGGCTGCCGACTGGCCTCTACACCGTGCGAATCGGTGGCGCAGCCCGGCGCCTGGTGGTGGAGTAGGGAAACGTAGGGTAGGGCGGGGCGCTGGCCTTGATTCCGCGCGGAATGAGCGAAGCGAGTTCTCCGTTAAGCTCGGCGCGCTTTGCTGGCTGCCAAAGCGCTGCCGCGCTCGCGGGCCGGCGCCCCCTGCTACATTGCTTGGCAATGCTACTCTTCCCTAACGCCAAGCTCAACCTTGGTCTGCACATCACGGCCCGCCGGTCCGACGGTTTCCATTCCCTGGAAACCGCGTTCGTGCCTATTCAGTGGGCCGATGCGCTCGAAGTGCGGGCCGCGTCCGGCGCCGAAACCACGCTCACCCTCACCGGCCGGCCCATCCCCGGCGACCCCGCCACGAACCTGTGCCGGCGCGCGTGGGAGGTGCTGAAAGCAGACTTTTCGGCCCTGCCGCCTGCCGCGCTGCATCTCCACAAGGTGGTGCCGATTGGGGCGGGCCTCGGCGGTGGCTCGGCCGACGCGGCGTTCGCGCTACGGGGCCTCAATGAGGTGTTCGGCTTAGGACTGACGACCGATGAGCTGCTGCCCTACGCGCGCCGCCTCGGGGCCGACTGCGCGTTCTTTCTGCTGAACCGACCGGTGCTGGCCAGTGGGCGGGGCGACGAATTCTCGCCCCTGGACCTGCCCCAGCTTGCGGGCTGCTCGGTGGTGGTGGTGTGGCCGGGCGTCGGGATCAGCACGGCGGAGGCATTTCGGGGTGCGCTACCCGCCGCGCCGCCCAGGCCGCTGGCCGATGTGCTCGCGCTGCCTTTGAGCGCTTGGCGCGGGGCGCTGATGAATGATTTCGAGGCCGCGCTGGCGCCGCGCTTTCCGGTGCTGGCGGAGGTGAAGGCGGCGCTGTACAGCGCGGGCGCGGTGTACGCGTCCTTATCGGGCTCCGGCTCGGCGGTATTTGGGGTATTTGAACAGGAGCCGCCGATCATGCCTTGGCCCGCCGCGTATGCGACGTGGCGCGGGCAATTCGGCTAACGCTCAGCGCGGGATAACGGCTTCAGCGGCTTCGACCCGGCGGCGCAGGCGGGTTTCGATCACGGGGTGGGCCGCGACGCACACGATAATGACGGCGGTGCCGATGTAAAAGCCATCCGTGAGCTTCTCGGACTCGCCGAAGATGAGGCGCGCGAGGATGATGCCGTACACGGGCTCCAGGTTCACGGTGAGGCTCATGGCGAAGGTCGAGAGTCGGCGCATCAGCCGTACGCTCGCCGCGAAGGGATACACGGTGCAGGCCAGGGCCAGGAGCGTGACCCAGATCCAGTCCCAGGGCGAGAGGCTCAGCTCCAGGTGGCCGCTGGTGCTCAGCCCACTCAGCAGGTAGATGGGGAAGAAGAGCGCGGTGCTCAAACACGCGCCCGCCAGCTCGTAAAACGAGATGGTGGTGCCCGGCAGCCGCTTGGTGTAGCGCGCGTTGAGCAGCGAGAACAGCGCGGCGAACAGCGCCGAGCCTACCCCCATCAGCAGGCCGACGACGTGGCTGAACTCGAAGGCGAAAATCAGGTACAGCCCCGCCACGATGCCCAGCGCGAGCAGAATCTCGAACCCGCGCAGGCGCTTGCCGGTGAAAAGCGGCTCCAGCAGCGCCACCCACAGCGACGCCGTGCTCAGCCCGGCGAGCGAGATGCTCACGTTGGCCACTCGCGCCGAGGCGAAGAACAGCAGCCAGTGCGCCGAGATCAGCGCGCC
>JBKJUQ010000082.1:0-12171 GCA_046590685.1 Hymenobacteraceae bacterium | reverse complement strand
CCGCGGGCGTCGAGGACGCGCAGGGCGGTGGCGCGCAGGCCGGCGGGCAGGTCGACGCGCACGGCGTCGGTGGCGGGGTTGGGGTACAGCCGGACGGCGAGGGCCGCGGGGGCGGCGTCTTCGGGGCGGCCGGTGATGGTGCCGAGCGCGAACGACTGGATGGAGCGGGCAAAGGTGCCGGCCACGAGGCGGTGGTTGACGGGGTCGAGGGTGATATCGTAGACGGCGAAGACGGGCATGTTGGTGCCGACGCGGTCCCAGCGCTGGCCGCCGTTGAGGGTGGCGTACACGCCCGCGTCGGTCGCGACGAACAGGATGCGGTCGGAGCCGGGGTAGCCGAGCACGGAGTTGATGCCGACGTTGGGCAGGTTGCCGGCGATCGACGTCCAGGTGGTGCCGTTGTTGGTCGACTTGTGGAGGTGCGGGGTGAAGTCGTTGTACTTGTAGCCCGAGTGGCTCACGTACACCGTGCCGGCGGTGTTGGGCGAGGCGCGCACGCTCGTCACGTAGCGGTCGGGGAGCGCGGCCGATACCTTCGTCCAGGAGGTGCCGCCGTTGAGGGTGCGCCACACGTTGGCGTCGGAGGTGCCGGCGTACAGCAGCTGGTCGTTGACGGTGGAGGCGTCGAGCGCCGAGATGGTGTGGAAGCGCGGCGCGAAGATGAGGCCGTCGGTGAGGTCGGGCGAGATGGCGGTCCAAGCTCCGAAGGGGGCGTTATCCATCCGGTACACCATCGACCCGCCCGTGAAGAGCGTGGAGGGGTCGGAGGGCTTGAGCAGGTACGGCATATCCCAGTTGCGGCGGTCGGCGAAGTCGATGTCGGGCAGCGAGCTGAAGCTGCCGCCACCGTTGTCGGAGTAGACGATGTTGCCGTTCTGAGTTTCGGCGTAGAGCGTGGCGGGGTCGGTGGGGTGAAAGCGCGGCTGAAAGCCATCGCCGCCGTAGATGCGGTTCCAGCCGGTGAGGGAGGCCGCGTTGCCCGCCGACGTGCCGTTGTCCTGGGCGCCGCCCCAGTACTCGCCCGCGACGTGCGGGTTCACCGCGACCCGGTAAAACTGGGTGATCGGGATGTCCTCGATATCGGTCCAGTCTTCGCCCTGGTTCGTGCTTTTGTAGATGCCGCCGTCGGTGGTCAGCAGCACCGTATTGGCGCCCACGAACGCCATGTCGTGCTTGTCGGCGTGCACTTCGTAGGTGAACCAGGGCGGGCCGGCCATGTTGAAAGTCTGCCCGCCGTCGGTGGATTTCCAGAGATCGACCCCGCCGAAGAACACCACGTTCGGGTTCGTGGGCTGCACGAACACGCCCTCGAAGTACCAGCCAAACCCGGCCACTACGCCCGGGTCGAGGCCCACGGCCGACTGGCGCGCCCACGACGTGCCGCCGTTGGTGGTTTTGTAGAGCCCGCCGAGGTTGAGGGTGGTATCGATGATGGAGCAGTAGAGCGTTTGCGGGGCCGAAGGCGCCATCGCCAAACCGATCCGCGACTGCGGGCCGCGCGGCAGGCCGGCGGTGAGCACCGTCCAGGTGGTGCCGCCGTTGGTCGATTTCCACACCTTCGCCGCCGGCCCGTAGACGAGCGACTCCTGATTGGTGCGGATGCGGTTCCAGCTCGTCGCGTACACGTTTTGCGGGTTCACGGGGTCGACCAGCAGGTCGGCGGCGCCCGCGTCGGTGCCGGTCGCGAGCACCTTCGTCCAGGAGGTGCCGCCGTTGGTGGTTTTGTAGACGCCGCGGTTGGCGTCGCGCACCATCGGCTTGCCCATCGTGGCGGCCCACATCGTCTGCGAGTTCGTCGGGTGCACCACGACGTGCATCACGATCCCCATCTGCTGGAGGCCGATGTTGGTCCAGGTGGTGCCGCCGTTGGTCGACTTCCACACGCCCTGCCCGATGCGCGCTTCCGATCCCAACCCCGGGTCGCCGGTCCCGACAATCACCGTATTCGGGTTGCGCGGGTCAAATGTGATACAGCCGATGACGAGCGTCGGCCGGTCGTCGAAGATCGGGCTCCACGTCGCGCCGCCGTTGGTGGTTTTGAAGATGCCGCCCGCCGCCGCGCCCGCGTAGATGATGGCGGGGTTGGTGGGGTGCACGGCGATGGTATTGAACCGTCCGCCGATGTTGCCCGGCCCTTCCAGCCGCCACAGCCCGTTGAAGGCGCTCGGCGCGTTGGGGCGGCCCTGCGCGGTGACTTCGGCCTGCACGGCGTCGAGCGCGGCCTCGTACGCCGCCCGGTCGAGCACCCGATCAGGCCACGCCCGAATCAGCTCGAACTGGTCGTTGGGGGCCGCTTTCGCCTGCCAGCGTTCCAGGGGCGTGAGGCGCCGGCCGCCGGCGTTGCCTTCTTCGGCTTCTTCCTCTTCTTCCGATTCCTGCTCGGGTCGGCTACCCGCTAAGGCCGGCGCAACGGCCCCGGGCGCGGCCGCTACCGCGCGGCGGCCCAGCTGAAACGCGGCCGAGAAAGCCAAAACCAGGGCGACCAGCACGGCGGCCAGCGCGGGCGAAAAGCGAGAAGTCATCGGGAGGGAGTACGTTTTACCTCCGAAAGATACCGCCCCCGGCCACGTAGCGCGGCCTCAAAACCCGAGCGCCGTATCGTCGCCGCGCGGGTCGGCGCCGCCTTCGAGCTTGCCGTCGGGGCGGATACGGATGGCATCGACGCGGCCAATCGGGCCACCCTCGACCACGCGCCAGCCGAGGCGCTGGATTTTGGTGCGCTCGCCGGGCGACAGGGCGCCTTTCTCAACGCGGATCTCGTCGGCCGGCAACCACTGGTGGTGGAAGCGGGGCTCGCTCACGGCTTTCTGCATCGGCTGGCCGTAGTCGATGACGCCCAGAATCGTCTGCAACACGCTGGTGATGATCGTGGAGCCACCCGGCGTGCCTACCACGGCCCAGAGCTTACCGTCCTTTTCGAGGATTGTTGGGGTCATCGACGAAAGCATCCGCTTGCCGGGCCCAATCTGGTTGGCGCGGCCGCCGGTCACGCCGTACGAGTTGGGCGCGCCGGGCTTGGCCGAGAAGTCGTCCATCTCGTTGTTGAGCAAAAAGCCCGCACCTGCCACCACGACTTTGCTCCCGTAGGCACCGTTGAGCGTGGTGGTGCAGGCGATGGCGTTGCCGTCGGCATCGACGATCGAGTAGTGCGTCGTCTGGTCCGACTCGTACCCCGCGAACGTCCCCGCGCGCACCGTGCGGCTCGGCGTGATGGTATCGGGGCGAAACGACGCCCACCGCTGGCGCAGATACGCCGTGTCGAGCAGCTCTTTTTCGGGAATATCAACGAACTGCGGATCGCCGAGCCAGGTGGCGCGGTCGGCGTACACGCGGCGCTCGGCCTCGCAGATGCGGTGCACGGCGGGCGCGGTGCGCAGACCCAGCCCTTTCAGGTCGTGCTTTTCGAGGATCGTCAGTAGTTGCAGCAGAGCTACGCCGCCGCTGCTCGGCGGGCCCATCGTGATGACGTCATGGCCGCGGTAGCGCCCGCGCAGCGGCGTACGCCACACGGGGCGGTACGCGAGGAGGTCGGCGCGGGTGAGGAGGCCGCGGCGCGATTCCATCGTCTGAATGATGGCCTCCGCCGTGGGCCCCTGGTAGAATCCGTCGCGCTGCTGGTCGCGGATGCGGGCGAGGGTGGTGGCCAGCACGGGCATCTTGAGGGTATCGCCGGTTTTCCACGGTTGTTCGTCGGCCCGCACGAGGTAGGGTACGTGGTCGGGGTTGAGGCGGCGGATCGCGGCGGTGCTGCCGTTGAGCATCGTAGCTTCTTTGGGCGTAAGGGCCACCCCGCGCCGCGCCAGCGCCACGGCCGGTTCTACCAGGCGCGCCCACGGCAGGCGGCCCAGGCGCTCGTGCAAGGCCACCATCCCGGCCACCGTGCCCGGCACGCCCGCGCTCAGCACACCCTCAGTGGAGGCGCCGGGCACGAGATTGCCGTTGGCGTCGAGGTACATATCGCGGGTGGCGGCGGCGGGGGCCGTTTCGCGGAAGTCGAGCGTGGTGGCGGTGCCGTCGGCGGCGCGGCTCACCACGAATCCCCCGCCGCCGAGGTTGCCCGCCACCGGCAGGCACACGGCCAGCGCGAACTGCACGGCCACGGCCGCATCGGTCGCGTTGCCGCCCACTTTCAGGATATCCAGCCCGATGCGCGA
This sequence comes from Hymenobacteraceae bacterium, assembly GCA_046590685.1. Classification (GTDB taxonomy): domain Bacteria; phylum Bacteroidota; class Bacteroidia; order Cytophagales; family Hymenobacteraceae; genus JANNMJ01. Next base: position 8,017 of record JBKJUQ010000082.1, on the reverse strand, counting down.
GGCCAGCGGGTGGGCGCTGACGACCATCGCCTTGTCGGCCACGACGGCGGGAGCCGCCGCGGGGACGGGGCGGCGGGTGCAAGCGCTGCCAAGGGTCAGGGCCGTGAGCAGCAGGGAGAAGGTAGGGCGTTGAATCATCGGGGAGAAACAAAGAACGGAACGCGGGCCTCCTTACGCCAGCCGCTACCCGGCGTTCACCCGCCGGGCAGCGGCTGATTACTTCCCCAGCTTCACGTCTATTCCCAGCAGCTCCGACCCGAGCACGAAGCCGCCGCTGCCCGCCTGGATATTCAGCGGTCGGATTTCGTACGCTACCCGGTGGCCGGCGGGGTTCACCCGTACCCCGACGCTGAGCTTTCCCCCGACGTACCCGCTGGTGAAGTACCGCGAATCGCGGGCGCCCGGATCGCCACCGGTGCCGAGCAGGCCGCGCGTGTAGCCCACGAATCCGCCGAGGCCCGCCAACAGTGAGATGGCGCGGTACTTCAGCACATCGGCCGCCACGCCCACCTCCAGCGCCGTCAGGGTGTAGAACGCGTCCGGCGCATCGCGCACGCCGGAGGCCGAGAACTCGCCCAGCCCCACCCCGCCCCCCAGCCGAATGCGCCCGCTGGGTGTATAGCTGCGCTGAATACCAAGCCCCAGCACCACCCCAAAGCCGCTTTCCGTGCGCCCCTGCTGAAAGCCCGGTCCGAGCGCGGCGGTGATGGAGGTGCGAGAGAAGTCCGCGTCCTGGGCGGCGGCTTTACTGACTGTTAGGAGTAGTAGGAAAAGGCTGAGGGCGGTGGTGCGCTTCATTGATTCGACACTATTTGCGGTTTTTCAGCAGTTGGTCACCGCGGCAGGTGTGGCCCCGGGGTCGGGGCGGCGGGCGCAGGCCAGCGCCAGCGAGGGATGCAGTAACAGAGTAAGGGGGAAGCGGCGCGTCATCGGTGCAAGGTATAAGTTACGGGCGGCGCGTGCGTATTTTTGGCCGGTATTATCGACTTGAGTCTTCCTTCTTCTTTGGGTTTGGTCGAAATGAAACAGGTTTTCAGTTGGGTGCTGCTCTCACTGGCACTCCTCCTAGTCCCTCCCGCCCGCGCGCAGGCCCAAATGCAGGCCCCAGAGCGGGTACGCATCGGTCTGCTGGCTGGCCCGCAAATCAACCTCGGGCGGCTGCACGACGTGACGGCCATCTCCTACGAGCACAACCGAGAGTTTGGCGCCGCAGGCGGACTACTCATTGACATCCCCTTCGGGCGGTGGGCCGTGCAGCCTGGTTTTCTGTATTCGAGCAAAGGATTCTCGGGCACGGTGATTTACCAATCAAGGTACATCGACGGGCGTGGCCGGGTCGACGATAAAGTTGACATCGCGCACGACTGGAACTGGCTGGAAATTCCGCTCAACGTAGTCTTCACGACGAAGCGCACTCGCGGCTGGCAGCTTCTGGCCGGACCGTACATCGCGCTGCTGCTCAACGGCCGACAGCGCGCCACCCTGACGGAATGGGAAAACCCACCCTATTACAACTATAACCAGCGTACTGAGCTAACCGGTCCGCTCAAGGCCACAAACGACGTACAGCCTGACGATCTACGGGGCAGCGCCGTCAACTTTCTGCGCCCCCGGGACGCCGGCGTGCAACTTGGCGGCGGGTACTGTTTCGGGCGCTTCGGCCTGCGCTTTAGTAGCTCGTGGGGACTGCGAAATCTGGTGCCGAAGCAGTTCGGCGAGGCCTCAGGGGATAAGCTCCGGAGCCATTCGCTACAGTTCGGGGCCTTCTGTATGTTTGGCTCCCGGTAGGCACTGATTGGCATGAAACTGCGGCGAAACGGTACATGGTGAGCGGCTCAAAAGATTGCGAAGTTCCTCAACCCTTCACCGGGATGCGGGCAGGCAGTTGCGAAGGTCGCAACCGCCTGCCCGCATCCCGCGCGGCCTTGCCGGAAGATTAAATTTCGGGTAATCGCCCGGCAAAGGAGCCACCGTCGTACTTTGCCCCAATGAAACGCCCGTCCGCCTCCAGCTCCGTCCGTCGCATTGAAGTGAAGCCGCGCAAGCCGCTGCCGCTCGTCGCCGACGATCCGTGGCTCACCGACGCCGAGCCGGTGCTGCGCGCCCGCCAGACGCGCCTGCGCGAGGCGCTCAGCTACATCCGGGCGGCCGACGGCTCGCTCAAGAGCCACGCGCTGCTCCACACGCGCCTGGGCCTGCACCGCGACAATACGCGCAAAGGCTGGTGGTACCGCGAGTGGGCCCCCGGCGCCCAGCAGCTCTGGCTGGTCGGCGATTTCAATCAGTGGAACCCGGAGGAAGTGCCCCTCGTGCGGCTGGCAGGGGGGTACTGGGAGGTGCTCGTGCGCGACCGCGACTTCCCGGGGCTCCAGCACGGCACCCGCTTCAAGGTGCGGGTCCGCGACGCCCAGGAACGCCTCTTCGACCGCCTGCCCGCCTTTACCCGCTGGACCGGTCAGGACCCCGAAACCCACGACTTCGCCGCGCGCGTGTGGTACCCGAAAGAGCCGTTCGTCTGGACCGATGCCGCCTTCGACTTACCGGCGCACACTGAGCAAAAAGCCCCTTTCATCTACGAGGCCCACCCCGGCATGGCCACCGAAGACGAGCGCGTGGGGAGCTGGCGCGAGTTCGCCGATACGGTGCTGCCGCGCGTGGCGCGCCTCGGCTACTCGGCCGTGCAGCTCATGGCCGTGCAGGAGCACCCGTACTACGGCTCGTTCGGCTACCACGTCGCCAACTTCTTCGCCCCTTCCTCGCGCTTCGGCTCCCCCGACGACCTTAAGTACCTCATCGACACCGCGCACGGCCTGGGGCTGTTGGTGATTATGGACGTGGTGCACTCGCACGCGGTAAAAAACTACGCCGAGGGCCTTAACGATTTCGACGGCACCGGCCAGCAGTATTTCCACGCCGGTGCCCGCGGTTACCACGCCGGCTGGGACTCTAAGCTCTTCGACTACGGCCGCTGGGAGGTCCGGCAGTTTCTGCTCAGTAACCTGCGCTTCTGGCTCGACGAGTTTCACTTCGACGGCTTCCGCTTCGACGGTATCACCTCCATGCTTTATCACCACCACGGCGAGGGGCGCAATTTCGCGGTGGTGGGCGACTATTTCGGCCCCGACACCGACGACGAAGCGATTATCTACCTCCAGCTCGCCGCCCAGCTCGTGCACCAAGTGCGCCCCGGCGCGCTGTGCGTGGCGGAGGATATGAGCGGCCAGCCGGGCCTATGCCGGCCGCTCGACGAGGGTGGGATCGGGTTCGATTACCGCCTGGGGATGGGCCTGCCCGACTTCTGGATCAAGCTCATCAAGGAGCAGCCCGACGAAAACTGGCTGCCCTCGCTGCTCTGGCAGACGCTCACGAACCGGCGACGCGGCGAGAAAAACATCGCCTACGTCGAGTCGCACGACCAGGCGCTCGTTGGCGATCAGACCCTCGCCTTTCGCCTGATCGGCCCGGCGATGTACGACCGGATGGACCGGGCCGACCCGGACCCGCTGGTAGCGCGCGGCGTGGCGCTGCACAAGCTCATCCGCCTGCTCACGGCCGCGGCCGGCGGCGAGGGCTACCTCACGTTTATGGGCAACGAATTCGGTCACCCTGAGTGGATCGACTTCCCGCGCGAAGGCAACGCCTGGAGCTACCGCCACGCCCGCCGCCAATGGAGCCTGGCCACCAACGGCTTCCTGCGCTACGAGCACCTCGACAACTGGGACCGCGCCCTCGTGCACCTGCTGCGCACCCATCGGACGCTGGAAAGCGGCTACGCCCGTCTGCTCCACCAGGACGACCCCCAGCAGACGCTCTTCTTCGAGCGTGGCGGACTGGTGTTCGCCTTTAACTTCCACCCGACCGCCTCCTACCCCACCTTCGATTTTCCGGCGCCCAAGGCCGGCAAGTATCACGTGGTGCTCTCCTCCGATGACCCCGAATTTAGCGGCCCCGGCCGGGTGCTGGCCGACGAAACCGAGTATTTCACCGTACCCAACCCCGCCGCCCCGACCGTGGGGATGATCACGGCGTATTTGCCGAGCCGCACGGTCGTGGTATTCAAGCTGGCCGACTAAGCGCGGCCCCTCGCGGAGGCTAGCGGAGGTTTTCGCGAACCTCCGCCAGAACTTCTTCTCTTCTTTTATGACCCCTACTAAAACCGATAAGAAGGTCCAGACTGGCTGGACAATGTACGACTGGGCCAACTCGGTTTACCCCCTCGTCATTACGTCCTCCATCTTTCCGATCTACTGGTCGAGCGTGATTAAGCAAATCACGCACACCGAGAGCGGCCAGAGCCCGGTGGATTTTCTGGGGATGCGGGTACCGGGTTCGTCGCTGCTCAACTATGCCATCTCGGCGTCGTTCCTGCTGATCGCGCTGGTGAGTCCGTTTCTGACGTCACTGGCCGACTTTTCGGGTCGCAAGAAGTTGTTTTTGCAATTTTTCTGCTACCTCGGGGCGGCGGCGTGCGCAGGATTGTACTTCTTCTCGCCCGCTACGCTTACGCTCTCGACGTTCATCTTCATCGCGGCGACGGTGGGCTTCTCGGGCTCCATCGTGTTTTACAACTCGTATCTGCCAGAGATCGCCACCGAAGCCGAGTACGACTCGCTCTCGGCGCGGGGCTTCTCGATGGGCTACGTGGGGTCGGTGATCTTGCTGGTAATATGCTTGATTATCAACCAATTTCACGACAAGCTGGGCATTGGCGGCGCACGGGCAGCGCAGCTGTCGTTTCTGCTCACGGGGTTGTGGTGGGCGGGCTTCGCGCAAATTCCTTTCCTGACGCTGCCGCCTGATCGGGGTCGCCCCGCCGACGCTCCGGCGGCCGAGGGCGGCTGGCTGCTCAACGGTTTTCGTGAGTTGAGCAAGGTGTGGGCGCAGCTCGCGCAATTGCCCAACGTCAAGAAATTCCTACTGGCCTACTTTACGTACAACATGGGGGTTCAGACGGTGATGTATGTCGCGACTCTCTTCGGCACCGACGAGCTGCACCTGCCCGAAGGCCAGCTCATCATTACCATTCTGCTGTTGCAAGTAGTGGCCATCGCGGGAGCTTATCTGTTCGCCAAGCTCTCGGAGCGCATCGGCAATACGCGGGCGCTGAGCTGGGCGGTGTTCATCTGGATGCTGATCTGCATTGCGGGCTACTTCGTGCAGGCCGGGTGGAGCTTCTTCGCGCTGGCCGCCGTCATCGGCCTCACGATGGGCGCGGTGCAGAGCCTTTCGCGCTCGACGTACTCCAAGATTATTCCCGAGGATACGCCCAACACAGCTGCCTTCTTCAGCTTTTTCGACGTCACCGAGAAGCTGAGCATCGTGATCGGGACGGCCACCTTCGGCATTATCAACCAAGTGATGGGCTCGATGCGCTACAGCATCCTCGCGCTGATCGTGTTCTTCATTCTGGGAATGATTTTTCTGCTCCAGCTGCGGGGTAAGAAGCTGCGGGAAGACTCGACTACCGCCGGCGACTATTTACCGGGCCCGCCGCCGGCATCGGCGATGGTAAGCACACCGGCCTCCCCAAGCTAACGGCGCGCCGCCGCCCGCGCCGCGCCATTCGCCCGCCCGGCCCGAACTTGCCCCCTCATTCAGCAAGACTCCCCCGTGGCGATTAAGATCAACGCCGAAGACGCCCTCGCCTACCACCGCCAGCACCCGCCGGGCAAGGTCGAGACGGTCCCGACCAAACCCGTCGCGACGCAGCAGGATTTAGCCCTCGCCTACTCGCCCGGCGTGGCCGAGCCATGCAAGGCCATTGCGGCGCGCAAAGAAGATGTGTACCTCTACACCGCCAAGGGCAACCTGGTGGCGGTCATCTCCAACGGCACCGCCGTACTTGGCCTGGGCAACATCGGCCCCGAGGCTTCCAAGCCCGTGATGGAAGGCAAGGGCGTGCTGTTTAAGAAATTTGCCGGTATCGACTGCTTCGACATCGAGATCGACTGCACCGACCCCGACGAGTTCATCCGCATCGTGAAGTCGCTGGAGCCCACCTTCGGCGGCATCAACCTCGAAGACATCAAGGCGCCCGAGTGCTTCAAGATCGAGACGGCTCTGCGCGAGCGGATGAACATTCCGCTGATGCACGACGACCAGCACGGCACGGCGATTATCTCGTCGGCCGGCTTGCTCAACGCGCTCGAAGTGGTGGGCAAGAAGCTCGACGAAGTGCGCATCGTGGTGAGTGGCGCCGGCGCGGCGGCCATCTCCTGCGTGCGCCTCTACTGCCATTTGGGGTTGCGAAAGGAAAACCTGACGATGTTCGACATCGGCGGCGTGCTCCACCCCGGGCGCACCGACCTCGACGAGCTGCGCCTCCAGTTCGCCAATCCCGCCGCGACGCCCGCCACCACCCTCGCCGACGCGATGAAGGGGGCCGACGTGTTCATCGGCCTTTCGGCGGCCAACGTGCTGCCGGCGGCGCTCGTGAAAACGATGGCCAACGACCCCATCGTCTTCGCGCTGGCCAACCCGGAGCCCGAAATCGCCTACGACGTGGCGATGGCGACCCGCCGCGATCTGGTGATGGCCACCGGCCGCTCCGACCACCCCAACCAGGTCAACAACGTCCTCGGCTTCCCCTACATTTTCCGCGGGGCCCTCGACGTGCGGGCCACCGAGATCAACGAGGCTATGAAGCTGGCGGCCGTGCGCGCGCTGGCCGCGCTGGCCAAGGAAGCCGTGCCCGACGCCGTCAACAAAGCCTACGGCGATACGCGCCTCACCTTTGGACGCGGGTACCTGATCCCCAAACCTCTCGACCCGCGCCTCATCACGCGCGTCTCGATGGCCGTGGCACGGGCGGCGATGGAATCCGGGGTCGCGCGCAAGCCCATTCTCGATTGGGAGGCGTACGAAGCGGAGCTCAACGCCCGGCTCGGCAACGACCAGAAGATTATCAACCGCACGCTCGCCGCCGCCAAGCGGGCGCCGAAGCGGGTGGTGTACGCCGAGGCCGATAACTACAAGATTCTCAAAGCCGCCCAGACGGTCATCGAGCAGGGCATCGCCGTACCGATTCTGCTCGGCAACAAAAAGAAGATCGCCCAGATCATCAAGGAAAACTCCCTAGACTTGGGAGGCGCGCGCGTGATCGACGTGCTCGAAGAAGAAGGCCAGCGCGAAGCGTACGCGAAGCTGCTCTTCGCCAAGCGCCAGCGCAAGGGCGTGACGATGGTAGAAGCGCGCCGCCTGCTCCGCGAGCGCAACTACTTCGGAACGATGATGGTCGAAACCGGTGAAGCCGACGCGTTCATTTCGGGGCTCACTAACGACTATTCCCGCACCATCCGCTCGGCGCTGCAGGTCATTGGCACTGAAGCCGGCATCAAGCGCACGGCCGGGATGTACATCGTACTGAGCAAGAAGCAGCCGTATTTCTTCGCCGACACCACCGTCAACATCGATCCCACGGCCGAGGAGCTCACCGACATCATCGGCCTGGCGGCGCGGGCCGTGCGGTTTTTCGACGAAGAGCCCCGCATCGCGCTGCTTTCCTACTCCAACTTCGGCTCCACGCCCGGCGCCTCACCCGACAAGGTGCGCAAGGCGCTGGAGCTGGCCCGCGAACGTTACCCCACGCTGAAAGTTGACGGCGAGATGCAGGCCAATACAGCCCTCTCACCGGAACTGCTCCGCGAGCATTACCCGTTCTCTACCCTGGCACCCGACGGCGCCAATACCCTGGTATTTCCGGACCTCACGAGCGGCAACATCGCCTACAAGCTTTTGCAGGAGATCGGGGGACTGGAAGTTATCGGCCCGGTGCTCATCGGTATGCGGAAGCCGGTCCACATCCTGCAATTAGGCTCCAGCGTCCGCGAAATCGTGAATATGACGGCAATTGCCGTCGTCGACGCGCAGTAAACCGTGGCGCGGGGCGCTGGCCCGCGAGCGCGGCAGCGCTTCCGCGTAGTGTTCAGCGCCCCGAGCATTGGGTTTTACTCGCTTCGCTCGTCGCGGGCCAGCGCCCCGCGCTACATTTTTTCTCTATGATTGCCCACATTACCGG
>JBKJUQ010000050.1:0-3452 GCA_046590685.1 Hymenobacteraceae bacterium | reverse complement strand
TTTGCTAATGAAGCGGCACTTCAGCAGGCAATGTCGGCTACTTTGCACCTCCATCCGCAACGCTACGCGCGCTTGGACGCAACGGAGTTAGTTGACTTATTTGCGACCTACGACGCCATCATTTGCCCGGCCAGTACGATGCTCATCGAAGCGCTGCTGCTGGGCCGTCCCGTCGTGACCGGCTACTTCGTCGAAAATCAGCGATATCTGGCCAGCTTTGTCCAAGAGCAACATCAGGCTTACTCCGTCGGCGACTTCACGACCCTTTCTGATAAACAGTTGATATTAGAGCTGGGCTGCGGACTCCGATGGCTTCAACAAAGTCCGCGGCACGCCTACGCACCTGCCTTACAGCATAGTGAGTTGCGTACCGCTCTGTTGAAACTGGCCGTCGGGAGCTGATACACCCAAACCGTTACCTTTACTCAATGCAAGAACTGACGCCTGTTCAACTATCGCGTCCGTATGAAACTGACCGGATTCTGCTTCGGCCGCTTGCAGAAAGCGATTTTGATGAAGAATTCCTGAATTGGTTTCAGGACGACGAATTGATGCGTTTCTATACTAACTCTAAGCAACAACACTCGCGCGAAACGCTGCTAAAGAGCATTCGACAGGGAGTGGCGACTGACACGAGTTACGTCTTCGCCATCGTCGAACGGGAAAATGGTCAGTGCATCGGCACCATCAAGGTCGGACCGATGAACCGTGACCACCTCGTATCTGATCTGGTGGTGTTGATCGGCGACCGACGCTTCCACGGCAAGGGTTTGGCGGTTGACGCGATTCGGTTAGGGAACGCCCTAAGCTTCCGCGAATTCGGCATTCGCAAGCTGTTCGGCGGGATGTACGAAACGAACCAAAGCTCTCATAAAGCCTATTTGCGAGCCGGGTGGGTCGAGGAAGGCCGACTGAAAGGCCAGTACTTGGTCGAAGGGCAACCCGTAGACCGGATCCTAGTCGCCTGTTTCAACCCCGAATTTTTCCCTGAATACGCGCAATAATGGTCGCATTCGCTATTGGCAACCGCTGGATAGGTCCTGAGCATCCACCCCTGATTATTGCGGAGCTTTCGGGCAACCACAACGGCTCGCTGGACCGAGGCTTGGCAATTATTGACGCGGTAGCCGATGCGGGCGTTCACGCCATTAAGCTACAGACGTATACGGCAGACACAATGACTCTACCCGGTGCCCACCGTATCAGTGACCCATCGTCGCTATGGTACGGCCGGGAGCTGCACGAGCTGTATCAGGAAGCGTACACGCCTTGGGAGTGGCACGCCGCGTTGTTTGATCGGGCCCGTCAGCGCGGCGTATTGGCTTTTTCGTCCCCTTTTGATGAAACATCAGTTGATTTTCTGGAAACGATCGACGTACCGGCCTACAAGATCGCGTCATTAGAAAATACAGATTGGCCGCTCCTGCGTCGGGTCGCGGCTACTGGCAAGCCCGTCATTATGAGTACCGGTGCCAGTACGCTGGCAGAAGTTGCCGAAGCAGTAGATGTCCTGCGCACAGCGGGCTGTCGTGATCTAGTGTTGCTTAAATGCACCAGCACATATCCCGCTCCTCCGGAAAACACGCACCTGCGGACAATCCCGCACCTGAGTCAGCTGTTCGCCGACTGTTTGGTGGGCTTGTCGGACCATACCGCGGGCGTAGGTGTTGCCGTGGCCGCCGTGGCGCTCGGTGCCAGTGTGGTAGAAAAGCACGTCACGCTCCGCCGGGCCGATGGCGGCGTTGATTCTGCTTTCTCGCTGGAGCCGGAGGAGGTCCGTACCCTCGTCACCGAGACTGAGCGTGCGTGGCAGGCATTGGGGCGAATCCAATACGGCGTCCAACGCGGCGAGGCGAGCGCTCGCTCGCACAAGCGCTCTATCTACGTGGCCCACGACATTGCCGCGGGCGACCTGTATAGCACCGAGAACCTGCGCATTGTTCGACCTGGTGACGGCCTGGCGCCTCGCTACTACGACCATTTGCTCGGGAAGCCCGCTCGCCAGGCGCTGCGCGCCGGGACCGCGCTGACGTGGGAGGCGTTGTGAACAAGTCCGCGGCTTGGGCACCGATATCCGCGGCAGCCCGCCGTGCGACCCGCTTACGCGATATTCTACAGCTACGCTTCACGCCGCTCTTCGCGGCCCTACCAGCCCGTACGCTGGAGGCGATTAGCCCCGCTAATCCGTTCAAGCGGCTGCTGAAAGTGCTGGGGTACACGCTTGTTCGTTTGCTGGGCCATCTGTTTCAGCCAATTCACAACCGGGAAGAGCTGCGCGGAGCCGTGTGGCTCTACGTCGTCAGTCAAAACAACGTGGAGGCGCTGCGCTTCCTACAGACTGCTCGCCCCGACGCGGTTTTGGTAGCGGGTCAGGGTAAAAACATCGGCCGTTACCGCGACGAAGTCAACCGACTATCCCTTCGCCGCAAGCTGCTGTACTATTGGCAATTCCCGGGTATGTGGTGGCGACTTCAGCAGCAGGCAGGCTGGACCGCGTGGCGTTTTTTTGACCTCATCTTCGTGTCTATCGGCTACTACGAAGTATACCGTCGGGCGCTCCAGCACTATCAACCGCGCGCTGTAGTCTTCGCCAACGACCACAACGACGATGCGCGCGCGCTGCTTCTTGCCTGCCAAGCCGAGGGTATCCAAACGGCCTATGTGCAGCATGCCTCGGTGAGCCGTTGGTTTCCACCTCTCAGTTTTAATCTGAATCTGTTAGAAGGTCAGCACGCGCTGGATACGTACCGGGAGTGTGGGCCTATTCCCGGGCAGGTTGAGTTAGTTGGAATGCCGAAGGCCGATGCTTATCTGGCTTCCCGAAATCAGGCGCCCCGCGTGAACCGGGTAGGGATTGCAGCGAGTCTCCTTGACCCAACCGACGAACTGACAACCGCCTTGGCGGGCTTGCTCACTGCTTTCCCTTCCTTGATATTTACGTTTCGGGCGCACCCCAGCGATCCGCGTGATTTTCCGGCACTTCTAGCTACGCGCTTTCCGCCGCTGCTTTTTTCCGATGCGCGCCGCGAATCAATCTTCGATTTTCTAGTCAATCAAGACGCCCTCATCGCTGCTGAAACCTCATCTCATCTGGAGGCCACTCTCCTCAATGTAGTAAGCCTTTATTATCGCTTTGGCCCAGGCTATGAGTTGAGCCATGACTACTACGGTTTTGTTCGCAATGGCCTCGTAAGTGAGTATTTAACCCTCAATGCTTTGATTGAACAATTGCGCAACTACGCTACGATCAAACCGGCTGACGTTTACCGGCGCGCTAGGTATTACTGCGCCACGGTTGGCACCTCCGACGAAGCCCAAAGCAGAGAACTGGCGCTTGGCCATTTTAATAAATGGTTAGCCAACCAATATTAAGTACTCAGGCAAAATTAACGCGATAGTCGTGTCCGATTTTGCTCAAGACTCGGTCGATGGCTTGGCAGAGAGTTTCGTCT
>JBKJUQ010000040.1:0-18334 GCA_046590685.1 Hymenobacteraceae bacterium | reverse complement strand
CCCGCCTCCGCCCGATGCGCCGAGCCCCGGAGGCGGGCGGCGGGCGCCGGGTTCGGTATCGGCCAAAGCGGGGGTTTATCCGGCGCAACCGGCCGCCGCCACACCACGACGGCCGGCCGGGAAGAAACTCCCGACCGGCCGTCTGTGTGTGGCGATGGTGCGCGCCGTGACCGCGCGCCGGCCAGGCCCTTACTCTACTACCAGCCGGCGGGCTTGCGCGCCGCTGCGCACCACGTACACGCCGGGTGCCAGGCCGGTGAGCGGCAACAGCGTCGTCAACTCAGCGCCGGCCATCGCCGTGCGCACCACGCGGCCTACGCCATCGAGGATCTGCACGCGCTGACCGGCGGCAGCCCCCACCACCCGCACCGCGTCGTGGGCCGGATTTGGAAAGAGCATCAGCCTCGTCCGGGCAACGGAACCCGCGGGCGTACCCAGCACGCGCCCGCCGTTGAACTCGACGGCGAAGCGGCCGCGCATCTCGCCCGCCCGTGCGGCGCTCAGGGCGACGGTCGGGGTGGTGAGCAGGTCGTGACGGGCGCCCGTTAGCCGGTCGAGGAGCACGACGCGCTGCCCGTCGAGGAAGCGCAGCTCGCCGACCCGCAGCGCATAGGTGCCGGGCGTGGGCACGTCGAGCAGCAGCTCGACGGTGGCGCCGGCGGCCAGGTCGGAGGCCGCCAGACCGTTCAGGGCCAGCTCGGTGGCGCCGTCCGGGCTGAGCGTGGCCAGTGTCGGCACCCCTACGTTACGGCCCGGCTTGGCCCCGTCGAACGCATCGTCGAGGCCGGCGGTGGCGCCGCCCTGGAAGTACAGGGTGGTTTCGTCCAGGGCGGCAGCCGGCGCGCCGGTCGCGCCCAACGTAACCGTCAGCAACGGCCGGGGCACTGGGCGCCGGATGAGCGACAGGATCCCTTTGCGCGTGTCGTTGAGGCTGCGGATGACCGTCTGCTCCGGTTCGAGGAGCAGCGTGAGCCCCCCGGGTGGGGTGGCCGGATCGGTGACGTGGCAGAAGAACCCCTGCCCGACCCCGAGCAGCCCGCCCGGAAGCGATCCCAACCCATTGGCGCGGGTCAGGTACCGGCCGTTGGCGCCGCCCGTTGACTCCCAGACGAAGATGGCCGCGCTCAGGCCCGCCGGAACCGTGACCGAGTCCCAGCAGAGCATGTTCGCGAAGGGATTGCCCACGATGTGCCAGCCGGCGCGCTCGCTTGGCGCGCCGGTGGGGTCCGGAGTGTTGGTCAGGCCACCGATCGCGACGTTGTCAGAAGTTACTGGCCCCGTCGTCGACCAGGTGAGCTTACCCGGCACGTACATCGACAGGCCCCGCCCGAGCGGGCACGGCGCCGTCAGGGCATCGGGGGAGTAATAGCCCGCCGCGAAGCCGCTGGTCGCGGCCGGGCGCGCTTCGTCGAACCCAAACGCGGTCGGGTACGGACGCACGCTCAGCGGATCGGCGGCGGTGTTGAACGCCGGGTTCACCACGGGGGCGTACACGGGGGCGCCCGTGGCAGAGGTCACGATCAGGTCGTCGAGGTGCATACCGCCCACGGGCGGACTGAAGTGCCGGTAGCCGCGGGGTTCGGGCATCGCCGAAATCCACGTCTGCACCGTCACGTCGCCAATGACTTCAAGCGTGCGCACGTCGATCAAGGCCGTGCCGGCCGCCGATGACCCCAGCGTGAGCTTGCCATTCGAAACCACGCGCTTTTTGGGCGTCCCCGGCAAAGCGCTGAAATTCGGATCCAGCATCCTCGCATGACAGACGGGAATTTCCCAGCAACACCCTGATTTGAAGAACGAGGGCGCGATCACGACCGGATTGGTGAGGGTCAACTGCGTCAGATCGTTCCCGAGCAACAGCCCCGCCACCACGGGCGGCAGACCAGCGCCCGTCTCCTGGGCGCCGGTGCCCGTATAGACGTACACCGCGTTGGGGGAAAGCGACACCGTGCCGGCGCCCGTAATCGGGCCGGTTGTCGGGTGCAGCCCGGCGGCCTGGGCAATTTCCATCGTGGCGCCGGCCTCCAGCACGAAGGCGCTGTTCACCACGACGTTGCCGCGCACCATACCGCCATTTTTCACGCGCACGGCTCCTACCACGATGCCCGCGATGGCGCCACCGGCAATCGGCGAGAGCGTCGCGACGCCACTGTCGAGCACGGTGATGCTGTTGTAGAGGCCATTCGGCACCGTTACGGGGGTGCTGATGATGAGGTCGAGCCCCGTGGGCGGCCCCACCTCGAAGACCCGCACCGACCCATCGGCGCAGCGCACTACCACGTCGCGGTCGCCGTCGTCGTCGCAGTCATCCAGCCAGGCTTGCTGCGGTACCGCGCCCACGGCCACGGTGCGGGTCACGGAGAAAAGGCCGGCGCCGTCGTTGACGCCGATCCAGAGGGTGCTGGTACCGGGGCAGACCACCACGAGGTCGCGGTCGTCGTCGCCATCGATGTCGCCCGCGCACACCTGCGTGGGGCCGGAGCCCGCGCCGGTAGAGATGACCCGGCCATTGTTGCTGCCGGTGCCCTTCGTATTGATGGCGTGCTTGCTGGTTAGCGCCGCGATGGCTTCGGGCAGGCCGTCGCCGTCGAGGTCGGCCAGGGTCACGTCGGCGGGGTTGCCGGTGAGGCTGGTAAAGCGCGTGGCTTCGTCGGTGCGCGGCACGCCAGTGTTGTCCACGGGTACGCGCCGCACGTGCGGGCCGCCGCCGGGGCCGCTGCCGATGGCCAGGTACAGAGCGGCTTCGCGGGTGGGGTCACCGGGGTCGAAGCTCAGGGCGCGAACCGGGCCGGGCGTGGGGAATGAGCGGTTGTTGCTGATGTTCGAGCGGGTCACACACTTACACCCCTTCGCCTGCACCGTATTCGCCGTCGCTACCACGATGTCCAGCGCGCCATCGTGGTCCACGTCGGCCAGCACCATAGCCACGGCAGCTTCGGAGATCGCGTAGTCATCTACCTGCACCAACTGCCCGCTTGCGCCGTCGAACACTTTCACGTGCGGGCCGGCGCCGGCGCCGGCACCCGTGGTGATCCCCGCCAGCACCACGTCGAGGTGGCCGTCAGCGTTGAGGTCGGCGCAGCGAATCAAACTCGGCGTAAAATCGAGCATCGGCGTGGCCGAAATCGTCACCGGCGGACTCCAGCCAGCCGCCAGCCGAGCTTTCTTCAGCATTACCACATCGTAGGGAGAGCAGCCGGGGCACGTAGATCGCGCCGTAATCTGGTCGCTGGCGCCGTCGCCGTCCCAGTCACCCATCGTACTGATTTCCCCCGGCGCGAGCGCCAGCGCCGAGCCATCGCTCACGAACACCCCGTTCGAGGGGTCGGGCCGGGTATCAAAATCCCACGAGAACGGCCGGATGGCCGCCCCGCTCACGGTGCGCCCGCCGGCGGGTACTGTCATACGCGCCGCTGCTTCCCGTACTTTCTGCACGGCCGGTAGCAGCAGCGCTACGCTGCCGTCAGCGCCGCTACTGAGGGTGAGGCCCGTGCTGGGCGTGAAGGCGTGGCCATGGTCGTCGCGCAGCACTACCCCACTAAACCGGTCGGATCTGAGCACTTCCGGGGCTGACCACTTGATCGGCCCGACCGGCCGGGGAGCCACTCCCAGCGGCGCCGGCGTGAGGCCAGTGATCGGCACAACCGGCGTGTTTTCCATCACGCTGATGGCTTCGTCGCCGAGCGTCACCACGTCGATATCACCGTCGCCGTCCAGGTCGCCGCTCGCCAGCCGGTGGGCTGAGCCGGGCGGGCGGCGCGGGCCGGTGCAGTCCTGCCCGTTCTTGTCTACGCCGCGGAACGCGGCGGACCCGCCGTCGGAGAAGGTGCCCTGCGCGGTGTATTTGCCATTGAAGCACGTAATGAGCGCCGCGTCCTCGACGCACAGCACGTCGCGGTCGCCATCGCCGTCCACGTCGGCCAGGCGGATGTTCATCTCGGCCTCGCTCGTCTTGGCGCGCCGGATGTAACGCGTTGCGGCGGTCGGGGTGCGCGACGACCACTGCTGGACGCTCCCGCGCACGGGAGCGCTGCCGCTGGTGCCGTCGTCACCGTCGCAGCTCACCACGAAATCGCTGAAGCCGTCGCCGTCCACATCGCCCGCCGCCACGTGGCTGGGGTGCGAGTTGAGACCGGTGGTCACCAGGCGCGCTGGCAGCCACTGCGAAAGTTGCCAGAGCAAAATGGCGACCTGCCCGTTATCGCGGCAGGCGGCCACGAAATCGGGCCGGCCGTCGTTGTTCATATCGGTGCACGCTACGCTCACCGGACCACCGGGGCACGGGATGTCGGTGGCACTGCTGAATCCGCTGGCCCCATCGTTGGTCAGCACCCGGATGCGGTTGTTCGTGTGGTCGGAAACATAGATATCGAGGTCGCCGTCCGCGTCGACATCAGCGCAGCCGTCCACGTGCGGATCGCCCCAGACCTGTCCGGTACTCATCGGCGGGCTGAAGTGGCCGGTGCCGTCGTTGAGGCAGATCACCACGTCCGTGGCCGACGAGCACACCAAATCGAGGTCGCCGTCGCGGTCGAGGTCACCAAACCGGATGCGGTCGCAGCCGGGAATGCCGCTCACCTGACGCGCTATTGACAAACTCAGTCCCCCCGAAATTGCGACGGCCATCATCACCTCCACGAGGCCGGTGGACCGGGAAGCCACGCAGGCGTCCAGGTCGCCGTCACCGTCCAGGTCGCCGAGCTGCACATCAGCCGGGTCGGCGCCGGGTACCAACACGCGGTCACTGAGCGCGAACGTGCCCGCCCCGGCGCCGGCCGCCACCGTGAAGTGAATGACGGAGGGATTACTGAGTGGCACACCTGCCATCCCACCGCCGCTCTGGCTCCGGACGGAGGCCGGAATAGTGAGGCTGATCTCCGAACCCGGCGCCGGCGGCGACGCGAGCGTCACGATCACGCGGCCATTGTTGCTGCCGGTGCCTTTCGTGTTGATTGCGTGCTTGCCGGCTGCAAATACGGTGATGCCGTCCCAGGTAGCCGGGTCAACCGGCTGCGAGAAATTGAGCGAGAAGGGGTCGGTTGGGATGGCGGCCGTGGCCTGGCGCGCCGGCGTGGTGCCGGTCACGGTGAAAGCCTGGCCGGCAACCCGGTGGGGCAGCGAAGGCAGCAGCAGCAACAGCAGGCCGGCGGCCAGATGCGCGGCGATGGACCACGGGCCGCGCCTCTGGCCGCCGGCCGCGGCCGTGAAGTAGGGGTAACGCATCGTGCGGAACAACTAGAGGGTGAAGTGAACCGAAGACGCAGCCCTGCGCGGCGGAAGGAACCGGCCGCAGCAACCGCAGAATTGAGGAGGGCTAAAGTAGTGCAATGGCAATCGATATAGGTTATAAAAATAAATTTTGTTTACGCTGGCTCCGCGTACGCTACCGACCAAGTGCTCGGGTTAGCCAAGCCCACCAAAAAAGCCCCCAACTTGTTAAGTTGGGGGCTTTTTTGGTGGATTCACCTGTGCGCGCCGCGCACAACCGCGACCGTGGCTGTTCCTTACGGCTGCACGATAAGCCGCACGTACTCGGTTTGGGCACCGCCCACTACGCGTATGTAGTAGATGCCGCGCGGCAAGCCCGTTTGATCAACGACCAGTTCCCGGGTTTCACCCTCGGCTAGCTCCCCGGCGAACAAGGACGCGCAAGACCGTCCGGCCAGATCGAAGAGCGCAACCCGGAGTGGTCCGCTGGTCGAGGCGTGCAGCTGTAGGGTGAAGTGCCCATCGGTGGGGTTAGGGAAAGCCGTCAGCACCGGGGTGTCCAACACTCCACCGGCCACTGGCGCGGCCGTACTGCGCGCGGTGCCGGTAACCGGCACCGCGCAGCTACCCACCGTGCAGCCGTGGGCCAGGTGCGCGGGCACCGCGTTGGCACTGATGCAGATGTCGTGCGCCGACCCATTGCCCGTGCGGTGGCACACGATGACCTTGTTGTCTTTAGGACCGCAGCGCGCATCCACTACGTAGACTGTAAGCTCCCGGCGCGTAGTGCAGCCGTTCGCATCCGCAACGGTTACGGTATAGGTCGTGGTCTGCGTTGGCGAAGCCACGACACTGGCACTGTTCGGGTTGCTCAAGCCCGCAGCGGGCGTCCACTGGTACGTATAGCCGGGTACCCCACCACGGGCTGCCGCGGCGAAGGTGACATTCTGGCGACCGTACCCCAGGTAGATCGTGGCGGCCGCCGCGCCCGGCCCGAAAACCGGTGCCGACGTGATGGCTACGCTTACCATAAGAAGCGTTGGCTCAGTCAGGTTGACGCTTTGGAAGAGCTGAATGCCGTTAGCATCCGTAACCTGTACGCGGTAAGTGCCGGCGGCCAGGTTGGTGGCTGTTGCCGTGGTCTGCCCATTGCTCCACGCGTACTGGTACGGCTGACAACCGCCTTGGACCAGTAAGCTGGCGGTGCCAGTATTTTCCCCGCGGCACCCGATGTTTACGCCTCCCGCCAATACCGGGCTGCTGATCGTCGCCACCAGCGGCGTCGGCGCCACCGTCACCACGAACGAGCAGGTGGCGGTGTTGCCGGCGGCATCAGTGGCGGTGTAGGTCACGGTCGTGGCCCCCACCGGGAAGCGGGTACCTGGCGCGTGGGAGCTACTAACGCTAACGGCGCAGTTATCGGCCGCTACCGGGGCGGCCCAGGTTACGATAGGAGTGCAGTCGCCCAGCGGCGCCACTTGGTGCACATCCCCCCCGCAGGTTATCGTTGGCAGCAGCTGGTCTTCTACCAGTACGATGGCCGTAGCGGTGCCGGTGTTGCCGTTAATGTCGGTCACGGTCAGCGTGACTGTATTCGGCCCCAGGTTGGCGCAGGTAAAGGATTCAGGCGAAACGCGGACGCTGGCCACCCCGCAGGAGGCCGTCGACTGGTTGTCTACCTGCGCGGCCGTCACGCGCGCGGTGCCGCTGGCATCGAGGGCCACCGTCAGCCCATGGGCCGCCGCCTGCACGCTACAGTTGGCAATGGTCAAAGTAAATGACTGCTGCGCCACACCCTGGCCTAATGGGTACGCGTGATGGTGGATGTCTTCCGCCATCAGCGTAATATCCATTGAGCCAGCGGCCGATACCGGGGGGATGCCGCTGAGCACGGCCGTGCCCGCGGCCGGGTTGGTCGTCAGGGTCAACCACTCGGGGAGGGCTTGGGCCGTCACGAAGTCGACGGCATCTCCGTACATCAGGTCCGGGTCCGTGACGCTGATCGCGTACGAGTATGAGCTGCCTACCTGCGCCGTGGTGACCGGTGCAGAAGCAAATACCGGAATGGTATTGATTAACTGCTCCACCTCGTGGGTAGCACGCTCCCCGTAAGAATCCTCCGCCGTAAACACAACGTTATGCACGCCCCAGTCGCTGGCGGCCGGAGTCCAGGTGAAGGTACCCGTAGTAGGATTGGCGGCTACGGTAGGCAATGGCCCCAGCGCCGCGCCGGCGTACAGCGGGCTGAGGGTACCCTGCGGGGTACGCCCCTGCGCCTGCACGATACGGACTCGATCGGCACTCTGCGGGTCAGAGGCTTGCACCGAATAGCTGATCAGCTGCCCCGGCGCGTATACCGTCTCGTAGCCCGCCGCCGGTGTGGGCGGCACGTCGAAGCGCGGCCGCAGGGAAACGATGATCGTCACGGACGTTGCCGTCTGGACCAAGTTGTTATCTTCGGCGACGAAGCTGAGCACGAACGTGCCGAGCTGAGTACTCGAAGGAGTCCAGGAGAAAGTGTGCTGCACGGGGTTAGCGGCCACCCCAAACGCCGGGCTGATAACCGCGCCACTCGGCACGCCAACGCCACTCAGGCGCACGAGCGCGCCGACGTCAATGTCGGTCGCGCGAATGGTAAAGCTCACCGGACTCTGCGGCGCGATCTCGATCACCTGCTGGTTGGCCGGCGTCACGGAGTAATCAAATTGTGGGGGGTTCGACTGCAGCGTGATTTGAATAAGAAAATCGACCACTACCGTCGTTTGCCCGTCCGAAATAGCTACGGCCGCATTCCATAGCTGTCCTACGGGCTTACCGAGGGTATTAAAGGTAATCTCACCCGTCGCGGAGTTGATACTCAGCCCCGTGGGTTGCACACCCGGCCAGCCCTGAGCGCTGCCCGCCAACGAGAAGGTAAGCCGCTGGCCATCGGGGTCAGCGGCGGGAATCAGGTAATGGGCAGCGGCAAGGCCGGTCTGCAGGTTCACGATGGCCGGCACCGTGGTTACGGGCGAGTTGTTGCCCGAGCCCACGTTTACGACCGACCGTAGCAGCCAACTGCCGCCGGGGTTGTTGGCGAGATTGCTGATCTTGCAGCAGCTGCCGTAGCTGGCGGTGTAGTCGCCATTGGCCGCATAAGTATGCTGCACCGTGCCAGTTCCGTAGGAGTACTGCCCGTTGATGCTGGCGTAAGTGATGGGGACCATCGCGGCGGTGCCGTCGCCAAAACTCAGCGAGATCGGATCGAAAACGTTCAGGCGCCAGCCCGCATTGACTTTAAATTCAATGGTGCGCCCCGTGGAGTTGGCTTGCACGACGCGCCATGCAATGTCGCCGTAGCGAAAATGACTGGCTTGCGTTAGCACCGCCAGCAGCAGTAGTATCCCCGTAAGGGCGCTCCGCCGGAGTATGAGTCGACTCATAATTAGGTGAAATTTAGATAACTGGAATCAAAAGAAGACCGCAATCGCGACCCGTCAAACACTGCAATATTACGCAATAGACACCGGAATAAAAACAAAAAATGCGGAAATAATAGAGGACAGCCTCTATGGTCATCGTCCGCGTATCGCGGGCACTTTCGCCTCGGGCGGCGCGCTTGGTTATCAGCGGTGGCAGCAATTGGCTTGGTTGCAGCAACGCCAGCCGGCACACCGCAACGCATCTATCCAGCCGTCAGTCAGTCACTTAAAGGTTCGCTCTTCGGAAGCCAACTGCCAAGGCGTGATAGAGGAGGAGGAGTCGGGTAGCGTAAAGCGCCTTTCCCAACCACCCAGGCGGAAGCCCTTCTGCTCACCGCACTCGGGGGCCCTTACCTCCCGCAACCGCGCAAATCCGTCGGCCACTGCTCTATCTTTGATTATGCACCCCGTTCGCTTCTCCCTGGTCACCGGCCTGCTGGTCGCCGGCCTGATCAATTATCCCCTTCACGCGCAAACCCAGCAGCTCCCCGCTTCGGCGGCAACTGGCCCAATCGCGGCACTTACCGCGGACGCCTGGCGCCCCGGAACGGTTATTTTTCGCCTTGGCGCGGGTGCCAACGCTTCCCTCAACAATCCGGCGCTCCAGCGGGTGCTGACCCAGCTGGGCGCCACGCGGGTAGAGCGCGTGTTCCCGCAGGTGAGCGCGCCCTCGACTGATGAGCGGAAGCGGGAGCCCCGGTGCGTCGACTTAACGGGTATCTACCGCGCGCACTACGCCGTTCCCCTAACGGTGACGAGGGCAGCGGCGGCCCTGCGCGCCACCGGCGTGGTGCAATACGCCGAGCCTGATTTTTACGGTCGGACGCGCTATACGCCCAACGACCCCGAGGCTCCCCGCCAGTACGCGCTGGCCCAGATCCGGGCCCTCGACGCATGGAACACGCAGCGGGGAGATACCACGGTGCTGATTGGCATCGTCGATACCGGCGTCGAATACACACACCCCGACTTGGCCGCCAACATCCAACATAATTACGCCGATCCGATCAATGGCGTCGATGACGACCGTGACGGCTACATCGACAACTTTCGCGGGTGGGACTTCGTGGGCCCTTTCTTCAACCAACCCGCCGGCGACAACAACCCCGGTGGGCCGCCCGTGTACCACGGCACGCACGTGGCGGGTCTCGCCTCGGCAGTGGCCGACAACGGTATTGGCGTGGCAGGCGTGGGCTTCCGCTGCCGGCTCCTGCCGATCAAATGCGCCGGCGACAACAATGGCGGCTTCATCATCAACGGGTACGCGGGCCTGGTATATGCCGCCGATCACGGTTGCGACGTGATCAACTGCTCGTGGGGCATTCTGGGCTATCCGGACCTGGGGCAGGACGCGATCAATTACGCGACCTTCAACCGCGGCGCGCTGGTGGTGACGGCCGCTGGCAACAACGGCGTGGCGGACCCTTTCTCGCCGGCGGGGTTCGAGAACGTACTCACGGTGGGGGCCGTCGGTCCGGGCGACGTGAAGGTGGGCTTCTCGAACTACGGCGTCAACACGGAGGTCTTCGCGCCGGGCCTGCAAACTTTTTCCACCCTTCCCAACGGCGGTTACGGCAATAACTCCGGCACCTCGATGGCGTCGCCCATCGTCGCGGGGGCAGCCGGGCTCGTGAAAGCGCAGTTTCCGGGCTACAACGGCGAGCAGATCGGCCAGCAACTACGCATGACGTGCGATAACATCGACGCTGCCAATCTACCGCGTTTCGCCGGCCTGCTGGGGCGGGGGCGCATCAATCTGCAACGGGCCATTACCGAAAACCCGTCGGCCGTTCGCTTTTTACGGAAGCAGTACCTGACCGGACCGGGCGGCCCGCCGACGCCGCTTTTCGCGGGATCTAACGTGCTGCTGACGGGCGATTTTCACTCGATTCTGAAGCCCACGACCGGCCTGACCGCGACGCTTGCGTGTGCCTCCCCCCTGGTGACCATCGGGCAGCCGACGGTCGCACTCGGAACGCTGGCGACGGGTCAGACGGTGGTGGGGCAGTTTGCGCTCAGCATCAGTCCAGCGGCCGCGGCCAACACCTTGGTGCGCTTCACCCTGACCTACCAGGATCAGGCCGGCTATCAGGATGATGAAAAATTCGAGGTTCTGCTCAATCCATCGTTCCGCGATCTGACGGCGAACCGCCTCCACACGACCATCGCGAGCAACGGCCGCATCGGGTTTAACGATAACCTGGCGTTGCAGGGCCTCGGCCTCGTGTATGAGAATCGCGACAATCTGCTCTGGGAGATGGGGCTGATGGTGGGGACCGACTCGGCGCACGTTTCCAACTCAGTTATCCATATCGCATCGTATCCGCAGATCAACGACGACCATTTCCAACCCCTGAATGGGCCCGTGCGTCCCGTGCCCCTGCCCCGCGCCGACCAGGAACTAACCGGTCAGCTCGACGATCGCGGCGCCGGCGCGGCAGCCTTACCGGTGCAGGTGCGCTACCGCGCCCAGCAATGGACGGCCACTCCCAACGACCGCCACATCCTTCTTTCCTACACCCTGCGCAACCCGGGCGCGCAGCCGCTGACGAACCTATACGCGGGCCTGTACGCCGACTGGGACATCGGCGCCGGCATCACCAATAAGGCCACCTGGGATGCGTCGCGCCAGCTGGGCTACGCCTACTCCAATGAGCCTGATTCGGCCTACGCCGGTATTCGGCTGCTGGCGCCGGCCAACCTGGCTACGTTTCGCGCCATCGACTTCGACGCGGCCCTGCCGGGCAACTCGTGGGGCGTGAGCGATACGTTCACGCTCGGCGAAAAATGGCGGGCCCTTAGTCGGGGCGTCAGCCGGGCGCAGGCGGGCCTGGGGCGCGGTTCCGACGTGAGTACCGTCCACGGGGCGGGGCCCTTTACGCTCGCGCCCGGCGACTCGGTGACGGTGGTTTTCGCCCTGATTGGCGGCGACAACTTAGCCGACCTGCTGGCCGGCGCCGACGCGGCCGCCGCGCAGTTTCAGCCGCCACTCGGCGCCCCCGGCGAGGGGGCCACGGGGCCAGGCGCCCGGGTGTTCCCCAACCCAGCGGCCGACGGGCGATTTACGCTGTCGGCGACGGGTCAGGCGGGCCTCATCGACGTCTTCGACGCCCGTGGCCGCCGCGTGTTCCGCGTGGCGACCGACGGCACCCAGCCCGCCACGCTCGACCTGCACGCCCAGGCGGCGGGGCTCTACGGCGTTCGGTTTGCGCCAGCCCGTGGCGCTGGGCAGACGTGGCGCGTCGTGCGGCAGTAGCGGGCGCAACCATCCCTGATTGACGGTGCAGTGAATCTTCCCGCAAGGCACTTCAGGAGAGTCACCAGTTACTATTAACCACCAAAAAACCCGGCGTGCTCAAGCGAGCACGCCGGGTTTGCATTGACGGGGTAAGGTTAGGATGGTAAAAACCAGTGCCTGATAGCTGAGCCTTAGAACTTCGCGCTCAGGCCAACCTTGAGCAGGGCAATGTCATAGCCAAACTCGCCAAAAACGCCGAGGTTGCTGGCGAAATTGTACCGCGCGCCAACAAACAGGCCGGAGAAGGCATTGGTATATGTGGCGCTGCCATTGTACTGGGATCCCAGGTACGACTCATCGTATTTGTAGCCGTAGCTTGAAACACGCACGCCTACCGTAAGGCCACCGTACGTGTCCAGCTTAGGATTACTGGACAGGGCATAATGGTAAATACCGCGTAAGCCCAAGAAGATATCGCTCGAAGACCACTTAAAGCCGCTATTGTAGAAGGAATCCTTGTAGGTATAGCTGGCACGCCGATACCCCACGATGGCGCCCACCGAAATCACGCCCGGTCCCACGCCGTCGATGATGCCGTGTTCGACCGAGAGGTTGATCAGGGGGGTCCGGGAATAGCCGGTACCACTAAAGAGCAAACCCGAATAGGAGCCAAAGTGAATCAGACCAATACCCAGATTGGCCGCCGTAGAGCCTTTTACAAAAGAGCCATTGCCGCCACTCATCCCCATTCCGCTACCCGAAGAAGATGACGAGGAAGAAGACGAGCCACTAGCGGAAGCCGACGATCGCGCCGACGGAGCGCGGGCGGGCGCGGGCGCCGGAGCAGGTGCTGATCCGGCACCAGGATCAGTATCCAGCGCGGACGACCCCTGCTGCTGACCAGCAGCGGGCGACATGCCAGCGGGGGAGCCCGGCGCAGGCTTGCTACGCGAGCCAGGAGTTGCTTTCTTAACGGTCTGAGCCAGTCCCGATTGCGGGACAGCAACGGCGCCGAGCAGCAGCGCGGCCAATAGAGAGGAACGGAGGGAGTGCATACTACCGATGAAAAAAAAGTGACAGGGAGGAAAAAGGAGCGGTCGGAGTTCCGGCGCCGTGGCGACAAAGGTATCATTTCGCGGCAAAGGCGTCCAATCACATATGTATGTGAAAAGTACCATTACTTATAGCCACGAGCCAAATAGACGATGTATAGTTGCACAAATCAGTAAGTGCCTCAGGATTCATGCTTCCTGCCCCTAGGTGTAACCCGGCAGCGGGGAAAGTATACGACGCCCCCGCCTGGCCCGGCCTACCTTTGCCGCGGGGCAGCCGGGGCCGACCGACTGACTCGTTTTTTCGTTTTTCGCTTTTTTCTCTTCGAAGCACCGCCGTGACTTTTTCCACGCCTCTGCACCAGACGTCCTACCTGATCGGGCGCGACCTCGCCGCCAATTTCACCCGGCAGGGTCTTACCGTTGACGTCGACGCTTTAGCCGCGGGCCTGCGCGCCGCACTCGCCGGCGAGCCCAGCGCCATCTCGCCCGACGAAGCCCGCGCGGCTATGACCCTCCTCCAACAAGAAATGCAAGCCGCTCAAGAAGCCAAAGCCATGACTGCTGCCGACGATAACCGCCGCGAAGGCCAAGCCTTCCTCGCCAAAAACGGCCTCCGGCCGGAAGTTACCACCCTGCCCAGTGGGTTGCAGTACGAAGTGCTGCGCCCCGGCACCGGCCCGAAGCCCACGCGCCGCGACAGCGTGACTACGCACTACCATGGTACGCTGCTCGACGGCACCATCTTCGATTCGTCGGTGGAGCGCGAGGAGCCCGCCACTTTCCCCGTCAGCGGGGTCATCGCGGGCTGGACAGAGGCGCTCCAGCTGATGGGCACCGGCGCGAAGTGGCGCCTGTACGTCCCGTCGAACCTCGCGTACGGAACCCAGGGCGCCGGGGGCGACATCGGCCCGAACGCCACCCTCATCTTCGACGTGGAGCTACTGAAAGTCAATTAGTTATTTTCGATTGAGTGATTGAGTGATTTTCGATTACCCAATCCAAAATCGAAAATCACTCAATCGAAAATCACTCAATGGAATCAACCGTCCGCTTTCGCCGGGGCAGTTTGCGCTATACGCCCGCCGGACTCACGCTCGTGCGCCCGGGCGGTGGGTGGCTGATCGGGCCGGCGCGGCTGCGGTTCGTGGCCGTCCGGCGGGTGCGGTTCGTGCTCTGGTACCTGATCGGCGGCCTGATCACGGCCTATTGTCTGATTGGCATTGTCGGCAATTCGCTCAACCCGCTGCCGGCGTGGGGTGGATTGCTGGCGGGGGCGTTGCTGCTCACCATTGGCCTGCGTGGGGCGTGGCAGCTCTCCGCCCACCTCCACGATGAACCCAACGCCCTCAACGTCTGGCTCTACGGCGCCGACGAACCCGCGCTGCTTCGATTCGAAGATGAGGTGAACGATCATCTGCGCGCGGCGACTGAAGCGCGGCGCCTGGCCGCCCTGGCGGCAGCGGAAGCTGCTCAGTCTGCCGCTCAGGGCATTGCGCCGCCCGCGGGCGGCGGCGCTACCTCCGCCGCGGGTGGCGCCACCTTTACCCTGACTCCGCCGGTTGCTCCCAATCCGTACCCACCGTCGCTGCTGCCGGGCATCCTTCCCTGACGGGGACCCGTACCACGGGCCGCTTGGGACTGGTCGGAGCGGCGATACGGGCGGGCCGCTACATTTGGCCCGTCCAACCCGCCGGGTTACTGTTCTGTTTTTACGTTTGACTTAGCTGCTTTCCACTTTCGTGGCACTCTCCTCTCCTACGGCCCCTGCGGCTACCGGGCCATCTTCGGCGGCGCCCTCCGCGGCGCACCACGCTCACCACGCCGTGTCCGTGGGGGGGCTGTTGATTGCGCTCGGCATCATTTACGGCGACATCGGCACCTCGCCGCTGTACGTGCTCAAAGCTGTCGTGGGCACGGCCCCGATTTCCGAGCAACTCATTTACGGCGCCATTTCGTGCATCTTCTGGACACTCACCTTCCAGACTACCATCAAGTACGTCATCACCACGCTCCAGGCCGATAACAACGGCGAGGGTGGCATTTTCTCGCTGTATACGCTGGTGCGGCGGCAGGCGAAGTGGCTCTACATCCCGGCCATCATCGGCGGGGCCGCCCTGCTTGCCGACGGCATCATTACGCCGCCGATCTCGGTATCGTCGGCCATTGAGGGCTTGAAAACGGTGTATCCGAGTCTGACCCAGGACACGGTGGTATACATCGTGATTGCGATTCTGGCGGCGTTGTTCCTGTTCCAGAGCCTCGGTACGCAGGTCGTGGGCAAAGCCTTCGGGCCTATTATGCTCGTTTGGTTTTCGATGCTGGCGGTGCTCGGTGTGCTGCACATCTCCGACCATCCCACGATTCTGGCCGCCCTCAATCCGTATTACGGCTACGACCTGCTGGTAAATTATCCCGGTGGATTCTGGCTCCTGGGCGCGGTGTTTCTGTGTACGACCGGTGCCGAGGCTCTCTACTCCGACCTCGGCCACTGCGGTAAGAATAACATTCGCCTGTCGTGGGGCTTCGTCAAGACCGCCCTGATTCTGAACTACTTTGGGCAGGGGGCTTGGCTGATGACGCACACCGGGCAGCACCTGGCCGACCTGCCCAACGCCAATCCGTTCTATGCTCTGATGCCCGACTGGTTTCTGATCGCGGGCATTGCCATCGCGACGATGGCGACGATCATTGCCTCGCAGGCGCTCATCACGGGCTCGTTTACGCTGATTTCGGAAGCTATCCGGCTCAACATGTGGCCGCGGGTGCGTCTACGGTACCCTACCAATGTGAAGGGTCAGCTCTACGTGCCGAGCATCAACCGGCTGCTGCTGATCGGCTGCATTGGGGTCGTACTGTACTTCCGCGAGTCGGGCGCGATGGAAGCTGCCTACGGACTGGCCATCACCCTGACGATGCTGATGACGACGATCCTGCTCTCGTACTGGCTCTATAAACGGGTGCACCACGGCCGGTTCGACTGGTTTGTCGTCGGCGGGTTCTTGGCGCAATACTTAGTGGTGGAAGGGGCGTTTCTGATCGCCAACCTCGAAAAATTCCCCCACGGCGGCTGGGTATCACTGGCCATCGGCGGCATCCTCGTGACGGTCATGTTCGTGTGGCTGAAATCGGCCGAAATCAAGAAGTCGGTGACTGAGTTCGTCTCCATCGCGCCTTACATCGGCAAGCTCCAGGAGCTGAGTCGCGACGAAACGGTGGCGAAGTATTCGACCCACCTGGTGTTTATGTCCGGCGCCGACGACGTGACGCAGATTGAGTCGAAGATCATCTACTCCATCTTTCAGAAGCGGCCGAAGCGCGCCGACGTCTATTGGTTCGTGCACGTGGACACCACCGACGAGCCGTACACGATGGAATACAAGGTGACGGAGCTGGCGAAGAACGACGCCTATCGGATCAACTTCCGCCTGGGCTTCCGCGTCGAGCAACGCATCAATCTCTATTTCCGCCGCGTCATCGAAGATCTGGTGAGCAACAAGGAAGTGGACATTACCTCGCGCTACGAGTCGCTCTCGAAGCAGAACGTAGTGGGCGACTTTCGCTTCGTCGTGCTGGAGCGCTACCTGTCGGACGAAAACGAGCTGCCGTTCTTTCAGAACTTCATTATGCAGTCGTACTTCTACATCCGGCAGTTCATCTCGTCGGAAACGAAGTACTTCGGCCTCGACACGGCGTCCGTGAAGGTCGAGCGCGTGCCGCTGCTGCTCACGATGACGCGCAAAGTCGGCACGCTCACGCGGGTGCAGTAGGCTGAAGTGAGAAGTGAGAGCGGAGAAATAAGGCGTATTGAGTTCTCATCTCTCAGTTCTCATCTCTCAGTTTTTCCCCAGCCACTTCTCGCCCGCGCGCTTCTGGACTTTGGCGCGTTTGCGCGCCTCGGCGAGGCGGTACTTGACGGTGCCGGCCGCGCCGGGAGTGATGGTTAGAGTGCGCGGCAGATTGTCGTGCTTGATGTCGAGCTTGACCGCGGCCGCCGGGGCAGCACGCTTGGCGAGGGCCGCATCGAGGCTAGGGTCCGTCAGCGGCTGGCCGTCGAGGGCGATCACCTCGTCGCCGGCGCTCAGGCCGCCCATCCAGGCGGGGCCATCGCGGCGCACGTCGCGCACGAAGTAGCGGTTGCCGCCGCCGCTCAAACTCGCGCCGAGCGTCAGGGCCGCCGGCTGCGCGGCCTCGTTGAGCAGCTCGTAGCCGGCGCCGGCCAACGCGGCGCGTAGCTCGGGCGTTACATCATTGGCGCCGTAGATGTAGCGGGCGAAAAACTCATCCTGGTTGCGGCCGGTGAACTGGCTGACGGCTTGCCGGAACTCGTCGTCGGTGTAGCCCCGGTTGAGCTCGACGGCGTAGCGCCGGTACAGCCACCGCATCATATCATCGAGGTTTTGCTTGCCTTCGGAGTGCGCGGCAATCTGCAAGTCAAAAATCAGCGCCATCTGCGCCCCCTTGGGGTAGTAGGAAATCTCGGCGTTGCGCGAATTCTCGCTTGGCCGGTAGGCTTTAATCCACGCATCCCACGACGACTCCGCGACTGCCTGCACGCGGTTGCCCGGCTGGTTTTCGAGCGACGCCAGCGACGACGCCTGCGCGGTCAGAAACTCGTCGGCCGACTCGCGCCCGGCGCGGTACACGAGCAGGTTGTCGTAGTAGGCCGTGAAGCCCTCCGCCACCCACAGCATGTGCGTGTAGTTTTCCTGGTCGTACTTGAACGGACCGAGCGCGGCGGGGCGCAGGCGCTTGACGTTCCAGAGGTGGAAGTACTCGTGGGCCACCAGCTCCAGAAAGCCCCGGTAGCCCTCGGGCGTGTCGTAGGTGGTACGGCTCACATCGAGCACCGTCGAGTTCTTGTGCTCCAAGCCGCCCGACCCCTGGGTGTAGTGGTGGACGATGAACAGGTACTGGTCCTTGACCGGCAGCTCGCCGAATACGTTGGCCGCCTGCTCACAAACGGCCGCCATATCGACCTTCAGCTTTACGGTATCAGCCGTGAAGCCGCCGCCCGCCAGCGCCACGCGGTGCTTGATGCCGCGCGAAACAAACGAGAATTCGCGGTGGGCGCCCAGCTCCAGCGGCGAGTCGACGAGCTCGTCGTAGTCCGCCGCGCGGAACGTGTTCGGCGCGCGCCCCACGGCTGGCAGGGCGGTGCTGACGCGGTTCCAGCCGGCCGGCAACGTCACGCTGACGGTGGCCGGCAGCTCAAGGTGGCCGGCGACGTACATAAACGTGGCCGCCGGGATCACGCAGGCGTGCTGATCATCACAGATGTTGGTACGGACGCTCGGCTCGTTGGCGTAGAGCTGGTAAGTGAGCTTGATCGCCTGGCCCGGCTGATGGCGCACCCGCCAGGTGGCTTTGTCGGT
>JBKJUQ010000531.1:0-3130 GCA_046590685.1 Hymenobacteraceae bacterium | reverse complement strand
CCCAGCTCGCGGGTGAACCGCTGGTGGAAATGGGTCAACACCCGGCTGGCTTCGAGGTGCTCGTTTTCGAGCGCCACCACCTCGGTTTCGAGTAGTTGGATTTCGAGGCGGAGCGCCGCCACTCGGGGGTCTTCCCAGACCTGTACCGTGCGCAGGGTGTGCAGCAGCTCCTCGATGCGCTGCACCGCGTCGAGGAGGCGGCCGGCCCGCAGGGCCGCGGCCACGCCCTGCACCCGTGCATCGGCCGAATCGGCGGCGAGGCGGTCGGCCTGCTTGGCGAGGTCGTCGGTTTCTTCGAGCTGGATGTCGAGCCGGATGCGCTCGGCGCGCTTGGCGGCGCGGGTCAGGCCGGGGTCGGGGGCGCCGTAGGTGCCCGGTTGGGGCGCCTGCCCCGTGAGGGTGCGAAACTCGGCCAGAAACCGCTGCGCCAGCGCGTGGTCGCCGGTGGTGAGGACGATGTTTTCCTGGTTGGTGGTGGCGGCTTTATTCGTCCAGTTATAGGAACCGGTGATGAGGTCGCGCCCGTCGAGTACGCAGAATTTGTGGTGCATCAGCGCCCCGCTGATGCGGAAAAACTGGCCGCCCGCCGCCGGCAGCTCCGCGAAGGGGAGGCGGCCAGGCTCGAAGTTGATCTTGTCATCGGCCACGCCCAGCGCCACGGCCACGCCCGCGCGCTGCCGGGCCACTAGCGCGGCGAACAGCGCCGGGTCGGTAAACCACGCCACCGCGACGTGGATGGACTGCTTCGCCAGCCCGATCTCGCGCAGCAGCACGGGCCGGATGGCTTCGGAGAAGAACGCTTCAGTTTGGATCATTGGGTAGCAATGTAGCGTAGCGCGGGGCGCCGGCCTGGTTAACGCGCGGAGCGCGGCAGCGCTTTCACGTCGGGCGAGAAGCGTAACGCGGGTCTCCGGCCCGCCAGTCGCGAAGCGGCTTTCGCATTGTGCCGCCGCGCCGCCGGGCATCGTGCGCCGAGCATACAGCGTTCACTGCTGCCGCGGTAGCGGGCCGGAGACCCGCGCTACAGCCCGTAGCACCGCCGCATCGAGCGTGTGCCCGCCGCTGAATTCGTGATGCGTCGGCCGCAGTCCGTGGCTTGCGATGAAGCGCGCCTGCCGGGCTTTCGACTCGGGCGTCACGAACGGGTCTGCATCGCCGAGGACGGTGTGTAGTTCGGTCGCGCCGGTCAGCAGGGAAGGGGCGGCGTCGAACGCCATATCCTCCGGAAAGGCGCCGGCCCAGAGCACCAGCCGGGCGGGGGCTTCGGGTAGGGCGGCAAGCCAGCGGCTCACCGTCGCCGTGCCCTGCGAGAAGCCGAGCAGCGTGACGCGCGCGCCGGGCGCCAAGGGGCGAATTAGTTCGTAGAGCTGGTTGAGGTAGTTGACATAAGCGGTGATCTCCGGCTCGCGCTTGTCCTTCGTCATCCACGTCGCCCCGACGCGGTCGTGCGTGCTATCGAGGTAGAACTTGTTGAGCGCTTCCGGAGCGACGATGACCGTGCGCTCCGGCGCGGCATCGTCAGTGAGTACGCGGAAGTGGCGAATGAAAAACTCGGCGAGCTGGCCGTAGCCGTGCAGCACGAACCACAGCTCGCGGGTGGCGGCGGTGGGCTGACCGAGGGTGTAGTAGTGCGCCGGGCGCATCACGGGGAGCGAGTGGGGGAGCGCGTTCATCGAAGGGCAATAGTAGCGCAGGGCGCTGGCAACGTAACGTAGCGTGGGGCGCTGGCCTTGATTCCGCGCGGAACGAGCGAAGCGAGTAACACGGCAGCACGGCGCGCCAGGCACAAGGCGGAATCGCTGCCGCGATCGCGGGCCGGCGCCCCGCGCTACATTCCGCTCTGCGCTACGTTCCGCCCCGCGCTCCATTCCGCCCGCGTTACAGCTACCATCTTTGCACCCCCAACCAACTACTCTCTAGATGCACCGCATCCTCTTGCTCGGCGCGGGCCGCTCCACGGCGTCGCTCATCTCGTTTCTGCTGACCAACGCCGCCGCGCAGAACTGGCACCTCACGATTGGGGACCTCTCGACCCACCACCTCGAAGGCTACCTGACGCATCATCCCGAGCACCTCGCGCTGCTGCCCTTCGACATCAACCAGCCGACGAATCTGGCCGACCTGGTCGAAGCCGCCGACGTGGTGATCTCGATGCTGCCGGCCGCGTTTCACTTGCCCGTCGCGCAGGCGTGCGTCGCGCAGCGCCGGCCGCTGGTGACGGCCTCGTACGTCTCGCCCGAAATCGCGGCCCTCGATGCGGCGGCGCGGGCCGCGGGCGTGCCGTTGCTGATGGAATGCGGCCTCGACCCGGGGCTCGATCACCTCTCGGCGATGCAGGTCATCGACCGGCTGCGGGCCGAGGGTGCCGAGATCACGAGCTTCAAGTCGTACTGCGGCGGCCTGGTCGCACCCGAGTCCGACACGAACCCGTGGCACTACAAGTTTACCTGGAACCCGCGCAATGTGGTAGTGGCCGGACAAGCCACCGCCAAGTACCTCGAGGACGGTGCCTACCGGTACGTGCCGTACCAGCAGCTCTTCAAGCGCACCGAGACGATCTCGGTCCCCGGCTACGGCGAGTTCGAGGGCTACCCCAACCGCGACTCCCTTTCCTACCGCGCGCCCTACGGCCTCGACCACATCCCGACCATCCTGCGCGGCACGCTTCGGCGGCCCGGCTATGCGCGGGCATGGGACGCGCTCGTCCAGCTCGGCCTGACCGAAGACACCTACGTGGTCGAAGACTCCGAACGACTCACGTACCGCCAGTGGCTCGAAAGCTACTTGCCGGTGGAGCGGGAGGGGGCCACGCCGCCGGCAGCCCGACTCGCTCGGTTCCTGCGGCTCGATGACGCGAGCCACGAGGTGATTGAAAAAATAGCGTGGGCTGGTCTGCTCGCCGACGACGTCATCGGCCTGCCGAGCGCGACGCCCGCGCAGATCCTCGAAAAGCGCCTGACCGAGAAATGGAGTCTCGCCCCCGGCGACCGCGACATGGTCGTGATGCAGCACCTGTTCACCTATCGGTTGGCGGGGGAGGAGCAGGCGCGCCACCTCACATCTTCGCTCGTCGTCATCGGCGACGACCCCGTCAACACGGCAATGGCGAAGACCGTCGGCCTGCCCGTGG
>JBKJUQ010000346.1:0-4977 GCA_046590685.1 Hymenobacteraceae bacterium | reverse complement strand
AGCCACGGCACCCCCGATTTAGTGAGCGAATCGCCCACCAGATGCGAGAGATAGCCCCAAGCGCCCAGCCAAAAAATACCATCATCGCGGAGTGAGCGGGCAGCCCCGTAGCAGATGTACCCCCAGAGCACTACGGCCCCGGCGGTGTGGGTGTAAGTTCGGTGCTTCAGAAACGGCGCACTGATAACAAAGGCGCCCAGCAGCGCTAGCCAAAACAACTGCAGCCAAAGCGCTACTACCACCACCAACCCGCCCGTGGCCGCCACCATCAGGCGCCGCCCAGTCTTGCCGGCGAGCGCTGCCGCCGAAACCCCGCAGGCCAGCGCGAGTAGCACAGCGTGCGTACGGGCTGCGCGCGTGAGGTCAAGCCGATACCAGGCCCAGAGGCCGATGGCCGCAGCGGCCGCGACGAGCGCGTAGCGGAAGTACTTGGGATCAACGGAGATATCGCGGCCGAGCCGCGAGCCGGGCTCGTCGAGATCGGGCGCAAGCGAGGCGAGGCCCGCGACAGCCATCCCCGTAAGCGAATAACCCGTCAGATCGGGCCGGAGGGCAACTACGCCGGCAGCCGAGAGCAGGCCAAGCGTGAGATGGGCAATGCCGCGCACAAAGAACAGTCGAAAGAGGAAGGTAAAGAAAGGACCGCGAAGGTCGGATGGCGGCGGTCGATGCGCCCGGGCAATGCGCAATCGGTGGTAGTAAGTGCAGGCGTGGCCGTAGCGCGGCTTGACGCACGGCCGGGTACGCAAACCCCGGCTGGAACCTGCGCGTTTGGGAGCTGGTCCTTGCTTATCTCCCGCTTTCAGACCGACGCGCGATGCTCCATCTCCTACTTCCGTTACTCCTCCTGCTGCTTGGGCTGGCACCAGGTACTGCTCCGGGGCCCGGGGCGCGGCGAGATCCTCCGGCGTCTTTTCCTACTCTGACGCTACGCGCCGTGGCTCGCGGGTTGGAGAGGCCGCTGGAAGTCACCGCGCCCGCAGCCGACGGGCGGTTATTTATCGTGGAGCAGCCGGGGCGTATCCGGATAGTCGGGACCGACGGCAAGCTGCGCGCCGAACCCTTTCTGGACCTTACCGACCGCGTGCTGAGCGCTGGCAACGAGCAGGGCCTGTTAGGGCTGGCGTTCGCGCCGGACTACACCCGCACTGGCGCCTTTTTCGTGTACTACACCGATCGGCGGGGCAATGTCCGCATCAGCCGCTTCCGCGTCGACCCCGCCAATCCTGACCGCGCGCTGATCGCCTCGGAGCTCTTCATCTACGGTGCGCGCAAACCTTTCTCAAATCACAACGGCGGCTGCCTGCGCTTCGGTCCCCACGATGGCCTACTATACGCGGGGCTCGGCGATGGCGGCGCCGGCGGCGACCCCGGCAACCGCGCGCAGAACCTTACCTCCCCGCTCGGCAAGCTACTTCGGCTCGACGTCAGCGCCGCTACCGCTCAACAGCCCTATCGAATCCCGCCCGACAACCCCTTTGCGGCGGGGGTAGCCCCGGCTAGCGGCCAGAAAAAGAAGGGTTCCGTCCCGCTCCCCGAGATCTGGGCGTGGGGGGTGCGCAACCCGTGGCGGTTCGCCTTCGATCGCCAAACCCATGACCTCTGGATCGGTGACGTAGGGCAGAATCAGTGGGAGGAAATTGACGTCCTCCCCGCGCAGGGGCAGGACGGGCCGCGCGGCGGCGCGAACCTGGGGTGGCGCTGCCGCGAAGGTCGTCACGAATTTAGCGACCGCTGTGCTGGTGCCCCCGGGGGCGTGAGTGCCGCCATTGAGCCCGTCTTCGAATATGGCCACGACGACGCGGGCGGCTACTCCGTCACGGGAGGCACGGTGTACCGAGGCCGCGCCGCGCCAGCCCTTACGGGCTATTACGTCTGCGCCGATTACGTGTCGGGGCGCGTCTGGCTTTTGCGTCGCGAAGGCCCCCGCGTGGCCGCTCGCCTCAACGCTCTGCACCACCAAAATCTGAGTGCGTTTGGGGAGGATGCGGCAGGCGAGCTCTACGCTACTGACCTGAGCGCCGGCGTTGTTTACCGGGTAGGGGCGCGCTGATAGATTTTGTCGCCCTATCTTTTCGGGGTATTTGACAGTTGGGCACTGCTTGTCCGTGCTCACTGCTCCGGCCACCTTCTCTCCCGCTTTCCGCTAATGATTCCATTTTATCGCCTTCTTCTGATCACGCCGTTGCTCCTCAGCGCGGTGGTAGTTCGGGCGCAGCCCGCCTCGCTCCGGCTGGGCCTTACGCCATTCGCCACGGGCCTCTCGCAGCCGGTCGACATCGTGACGCCCCCCGCCGACGGGCGGTTGTTCGTCGTAGAGCGGATTGGCCGGATCCGAATCGTCACCGCCGCGGGGGCTTTGCTGCCGACGCCGTTTCTCGACATCGCCGCCCGGGTAGTGAGCAGTGACGGCGAGCAGGGCTTGCTCGGGCTGGCCTTCCACCCCGACTACGCCAACAACGGATTCTTCTACGTCAATTACATCGCGGCCGGCGGCGGAAGCGGCACGACCCGTATCTCGCGCTTCCAGCGGCGGGCGGGCTCCACTGATCAAGCCGACCCCGCATCCGAAGTTATTCTGTATTCAGTAGTCCAGCCGTTCGTCAACCACAATGGGGGGTCGATGCTCTTCGGCCCCGATGGCTACCTGTACGCCGCGCTCGGCGACGGCGGCTCGGGTAACGACCCCGGCAACCGCGCGCAAAACCTGGGCGTGGCGCTAGGCAAGGTGCTTCGCTTCGACGTGAACAACAGTACGCCCGGCGGCCTGCCCTACGGCATCCCCCCGACTAACCCGCTCGTCAATACCCCCGGGGCATTACCCGAAATCTGGCTCTGGGGCGTTCGCAACCCGTGGCGCAACTCCTTCGACCGCGCGACCGGCAACTACTGGATGGCGGACGTGGGCCAGAACGCGTGGGAGGAGATCGACGTGATGGTCGACTCGGCGGGCGCCAACCACAACTTTGGCTGGCGTTGCTACGAAGGCGCCCGGATAGCGGTAGGCGGCGCCAGCTGTCA
Source organism: Hymenobacteraceae bacterium (assembly GCA_046590685.1). Classification (GTDB taxonomy): domain Bacteria; phylum Bacteroidota; class Bacteroidia; order Cytophagales; family Hymenobacteraceae; genus JANNMJ01. The sequence goes on along the minus strand of JBKJUQ010000346.1, from coordinate 1,956 downwards.
GCCCGCCACGAGCTACCACGCCCCCATTTTTGAATATCCCCACAACCCCACCACGGGCGGCTTCTCGGTTACGGGAGGCTTCGTGTACCGCGGCACGCAATCGCCGGCACTTACGGGCAAGTACGTGTGTGCCGACTACGTATCGGGAAATTTCTGGACCATCAGCCGCCAGGGCCGCACGTACACCAGCACGCTGGCCCCCGGCCTCAACCGCGGCGGGATCTCGTGCTTCGGGGAGGACTCGGCTGGCGAGATCTACTGCGCCGAGCTGACGGCCGGGCGCATCTCGCATCTGACCGCCACGGGGCCCACGGGGCTACCGACCACGGCTCCTGTCATGGCATTACGCCTCTGGCCAAACCCCGCCGCTACCGCCTGCCGCGTGGACTTGCCCGAAGCCGTGGCCGCGGAGGTTGAGGTGGTCAGTCTGCTTACCGGACAGGTGCTGCGGCGTACGCGCGCCGACGCCGCTACGGCGGCGGCCATCCTCGACATCCGGGGCCTTGCCGCGGGGCTCTACGGGGTGCGGGCGCACTTGCCAGGCCGTACGCTTACCCAACGCTTGGTCGTAGCGAGGGAGTAATTCCGCTTCAGTAAGCCAAGGCGGCCTGTACGGCAAGCCAGTGACAAACGGCAAATCGCCCCGGCTAGTAGCAGGTCTTGCTACTAGCCGGGGCGATTTGAGTACGAGCGCCTGGCAGGGCGAGCCTACATCCCAAGCGCCTTTTTTAGCTGGTCAGCGGCCAGATCCTGCGCCTGGCTGGCTTCGGGCAGCACGGCGGCCATTCCGAAGAATTCGTGCGTCACTCCGGTGTAGTTCTGGAAGGTAGTCGCGACGCCGGCGGCTTTGAGCTTGTCGGCCAATAGCTGCCCATCGCTCATCAGCGGGTCTATCTCAGCTGTGATGATGGTAGTCGGCGGCAGGCCTTTCAGATTCGCCTTCGCGTAGAGCGAGATGCGCGGGTCCTGACCGTCGGTGGGGGTGCGGAAGTAGTTCTTCGCGAACCACGCCATCAGGGGCTTGTCGAGGGGCTTGGCCGCGGCGTTTTTCTGGTACGACGGCGTATTCATATCCACCCCGGCCACTGGGTACACCAGCACCTGCGCTTTCGGCATCGTGGCCTTCTTATCGCGCGCCATGATGCTCACGTTGCACGCGAGGTTGCCGCCGGCACTCTCGCCCACCACGGCCACGCGGGCGGGGTCAGCGTTGAGCGACGCGGCATTCTTGAGCGCCCACTGGTAGGCCGCGAAGGCATCGTCGTGGGCGGCGGGAAACTTGTGCTCGGGGCCCTTGCGGTATTCCACCGAGACCACCACGGCGCCTACTTTCTCCGCCAGCGCCCGCGCCGAAGCATCGTACGTGTCGATCGTCGCGAACACCCAGCCGCCACCGTGGTAGTACACAATCAGGGGGAGTGGCCCCGTGGCCCCGCGCGGCGTGTAGATGCGGGCGGTGACCCCACCGGGGAGCGCTTTGCCCATGGTGTCAACCGGCGAGGGCGGCAGCGGAATGCGCTGCTCGGTCATCAGCTTTTTCACCGCGTCGGTGGGAGTCGGGAGCTTGCGCGCCTGCTGGGCCGTCAGGGTGGGGATAGGCGGGTTCTTGAATGATTCGAGCGCCTCGATCACCGCCTGCATCGGGCCGGTCAGGCTGGGCGCCCACGCTGGCTTAGGCCCTTTGGGAGTGCCTTCCGTCTTACCCATCGTGCCACCGGCCGCGGTCGTATCGGCTGACGGCATCGCGGCCGTGGTATCTGTTGCCATCGTTGAGGCGGACGACTTATCGGCGTCGCGATTACTCGAACAAGCGCTGAGCGCCAAACCTACGGCCAGCGGGGCCATCAACCACAGGCGGCGGCCGATCAGCGGCCCGGCAAATCCATTATCGGGGGGCAATTTCATGGGAGAACTTTGGGAACACGAAGTGAGAACAGGTATTCGGTACGGCCTCGC
>JBKJUQ010000109.1:0-1774 GCA_046590685.1 Hymenobacteraceae bacterium | reverse complement strand
CGCCGCAGGGCCTCGGGCACGTGGTGGCGCAGTCGCTGGCGCCGGGCACCCGCGCTCCGGGGGGCACCGCGATGCACCTGCTGCTCCGCGGGCCGCTGCCGCTCGAATCGTTGTACGTGGCGCCCGCGCCGACCCTGGTGGCCGCCGGCCGCGGCGTAAAACCCACCGGGGGCGGCGTGCCCGCGCGCGGCCGTCGCGAAACGCCCGTCAGCGTAACGGTTAACCGTGGACCCGTAAGTAAGCCCGTGGAGAAAAAATCGACGGAGAAGAAGTCGACGGAGAAAAAGTCGACGGAGAAAAAGGCAGCCGATCCGAAACCCGCGGTTAAAAAGAAGGATACTACTAAGCCCGTGGCCAAGAAGCCCGCGGCGAAAGCGGTCGGGAAGAAACCCGCTTCCGAGAAAAAACCGGCTTCCAGGAAACCGGCCGACCAGTCGACCGCCCGGTAGCTCGTGGCCCGGCAATTCAACTTAGACCCTTGATTCTTTCTACTCTCCTGCGCGAACTCGACGTACGCGCGATTACTGGCTCCGTCGAGCAGCCCATTACGGCGCTCACGCTCGACTCGCGGCAGGCGGGCCCGGGTACCGTGTTTTTTGCGCTGCGCGGGACCCAGACCGACGGGCATCGCTACATCGGGCAAGTGCTGGCGGCGGGGGCGACGGCGATCATCTGCGAGGAGCTGCCCGCAGATTTGCCGACCGATTCGGCCACGACCTTCATCACCGTGCCCGACTCCGGGGAGGCGATGGGGTGGGCGGCATCGGCTTTTTACGGGTACCCGAGTCAGCACCTGACCCTGGTGGGCATTACGGGCACGAACGGCAAAACCACCTGCGCGACGCTGCTCTTTCGCCTGTTCCGCGAGCTGGGCTACGGTTGCGGCTTGCTGAGTACGGTGGAGAATCGGCTGAATGACGCCATCATCCCCGCCACGCACACTACGCCGGATGCCATCGCGCTCAACGCGCTGCTGCGGCAGATGGTGGATGGGGGGTGCGACTACGTGTTTATGGAAGTCTCGTCGCACGCGCAAAGTCAGCGCCGCACCGCGGGGCTGCTGTTCGCGGGGGGCGTGTTCACGAATCTTACCCACGATCACCTCGATTACCACGGCTCGTTTGCCGCCTACCGCGACGCGAAGAAGTCGTTTTTCGACGGCCTGCCCGAGCTGGCGTTCGCCCTCACCAATGCCGATGATAAAAACGGCGCCGTGATGCTGCAAAATACCCGTGCCCGGCGGCTGCGCTACTCGCTGCGTGGCCAGGGGGAGGTGCGCGGTCGCCTGCTCGAAAACACCGTCCAGGGGCTGCACGTGGAAGTGAACGGCCAGCCGACGTGGTTTCAGCTGCTCGGCGAGTTCAATGCCTACAACTTGCTGGCCGTGTACGGGGCCGCCACGGCGCTCGGCCAGGAGCCCGAAACAGTCCTGACCGTGTTGAGCGGCCTCGCGACCGCGCCCGGTCGCTTCGATCGGCAGCTTTCGCCCGATGGGCGCACCACCGGTATTGTGGACTACGCGCACACGCCCGACGCTCTGGAGAATGTGCTGACCACGATTCAGCACCTGCGCCGGCCCGAGCAGCGCATCCTGACGGTGGTGGGCTGCGGCGGCAACCGCGACGCCGCCAAACGCCCGGTGATGGGCGGGTTGGCCGCGCGGCTGTCGGACGTAGCGATCCTGACTTCTGACAACCCGCGCGACGAAGATCCGCTCGACATTCTGCGGCAGATGGAAACGGGCCTGCGGACGCCGCTGGAGCGCACCCGCACC
>JBKJUQ010000080.1:0-7441 GCA_046590685.1 Hymenobacteraceae bacterium | reverse complement strand
GGCGACGCTCGTCGGGGACGGCGCGGTGACTCGTGGCCAGCGGATAGGACGACGATGACATCACGCCGGCCAGCGACGGGGCGAGCGGAAACCGCCGGGTGCGCTGGAAGAACTGATCGGCGGCGGCCGAGGAGTCGTCTTTCAGCCGGAAAGAAAGCATTCCGCCAAAGAGCCCGCCGCGTAGCTGCGCGGCGGCTAAGTCGTGGCCCTCGTGGGTCGGCAGCCCCGGATAGTAGACCTGCGCCACGGCGGGGTGCGCGGCCAGAAATTCGGCTACCGCCTGGGCGTTTTCGGCGTGCTGGCGCACCCGCAGCCGCAGCGTATGCAGGCTCCTTGAGGTGAGCCACGACTCCATCGGCGCGAGCGTAAGGCCGAGATTGGTGCCGACTTGCCGCAGGCGTTTCACGAGGGCTTCGTCGCGCGCCACCACCACGCCGGCCGTCACATCGGAGTGGCCGCTGAGATACTTGGTAGCCGAGTGCCAGACCATATCGGCGCCCCACGTCAGTGGCTGACTGAGAATGGGCGAGGCGAAGGTGTTATCGATGAGCAGCTTGACGCCGTGCTGCTGGCACGCCGCCGCGAGGCGCGGCCCGTCGAGCACCGTCAGGAGCGGATTGGAGAGGGTTTCGGCCAGCACCAGCTTCGTGGTCGGCTCCACCCACCGGCCGAGGTCGTAGAGGTCGGCCAGCGGCACGTAGGTGGTACGCAGCCCGAGGCGAGAGAGCTCACCGGAGAGCAGCGCCACGGAGCCCCCGTAGATTTCTTCCGGACAGATGATGTGGTCGCCGGCCGCGCAGGTAGCGAGCACGGCGGCGAGCAGCCCCGAAAGGCCCGCGCCCGTCGGCACGCCGCCCGTCCCGCCTTCGAGCTTGGCGACGGCCGAAGCGAAGGCATCGGAGTTAGGGTGTTCGGCGCGGGCGTAAGCGTAGCGGCCATCCTGGCCGGGGGCGTCGTAGTAGGCATCCAGCTCGGCGAGCGAGCGGAAGGTGAAGACGGACGACTGGTAGATGGGCGGAGTTTTGGGCGAGATCGGCATCGGGCGAAATTACTCGCCCGTCACCGGCAAATCCACGCGGCTGGGATAGCGGGCACCGGTTTGCAGCTGCGCTTCGATGAGCCGTGGCCCCGTGGCCCGCTCGCGCGCCACCACGCCCCCAAAGCCGTAGTTGCGCTCGTAGTTGGGCGTGTTTTGCACCTCAAAAACGAATCGCACTCGCACCCCAGCTGCCAGGCGCTTCACGTAGAGGTAGTTGCCGCGAAAGTCATAGCGTTCCACCTGTCCGGGCTTTACCAGCGTACCGGTCTGATTGTCGCGGCGGTAGCGGGCTCGCAAACACGACACGGCCAGTGGCAGGCTGCGGCCATCGGGGAGAATCTCGTAGGCGCTGACCCGAAAATCGGCGTCGGGTACATTAAGGCTCATATACAGGCGCGGCAGCACGGCGCCGCTGAGCGTAAGGGCTTTTGGCAACGGCGCCGACTCAAATACGAGATTGTGCGGCGAGCTCATCAGCAGCGAATCACCGAAGGGTTTTTCCTCGCCGAAGACGAAAGCTGAATCGAGTATCTGCGCGATGTCGTGCCGGTACGGAACGACGGCCGCGGGCTTTGGCGGCGCGCGGTCAAGCGTCAGTGCCCCCGCTTTGCGACGCGGGCTGGTCCGCACGGTGGGCGTCAGGTACAGGTGGACGGTATCGCGGGTAAGGCTTTCGAGCGCGGGAGCACCACGCCACTGGCCGGTGCCCGTCACAAACGCCGTCACCTGGTCTTTCACCCACGCGGGCCGGGCCTTGCCCTTCAGGCGCCAATCGAACCACTCGCGTACCTGCTGGTAGATGGGAATCTGCGCGGCGGCTTCCACTTTGGTGTAACCCACGGAAGCAGACGGCATCCACTGCGAGCCGCCGTGGTGCCAAGGGCCAATCAGGAGCTGGTGCGTCTGGCGCGCCTTCGGGTTGAGGCGCTGGTGGTGGCGGTAGTAGTAAAGGGCCCCGTTCTGGTCGGCGTCATAGTAGCCGGTGATGGTCAGGACCGGAATGTCGAGGGTTTTATAGTCGTCGTCGCTCGGCAGAATGTTGCGCCAGTACGGATCAAAATCCGGGTGGCTGACCCATTTCTGAAAATACGGGTTCGGCGTCCCCGCCACCGAGTCGAGCTTCACGAACGGCAAGCGGTTTTTGTAGAGTCGCCACGACGCGTCGAGCCAGAAATGATAGTCGTTGAAGAGGGCATCGTTGAGGTCGCGTCCGCTCACGAGCCGGGCCCATTGCAGAGTATAAGGGTAAAAGATGTTGGACTCGCGCGGGAAATCAACCCCGAAGCCCACCGCCACCATCGGGTTAATGGCCTTCAGGGCCGGGTGGCGGTATTCCTTCCGGATGGCCTGCCACTGCGTGAAACCCAGATACGAGCCGCCGGTGGTCGCTACCTGGCCGTCGCACCACGCCTGCTTACTGACCCAGTCGATGAGATCGTAGAAGTCGCGCGCGTCGTGCTCATAGGGAAAGAACTCGCCTTCGGAGCCGCGCCGGCCGCGCGTATCGGCGTACACGTAGACGTACCCATTGGTCGCCCAAACGTTGCCGCGGGTAGCCTCCTGGCCGCCGGGATATGGAGAAAGCGACACGATGGCCGGCACCCGCTGGCCGGCGGGTCGCGCGGCGTCCCGGTAAACGTACGCGCTGATTTTAACGCCGTCGCGGAGCGGCACCATCACCTTTTCTTCCATCACGCGGGCCGGGTCAAGCTCGTAAAGCAGCGCCTCCACGGTGGCGCGGTGGCGGCGGCTCTGGTCGTAGGAGGCGGCGGCGTCGAGTAAATCCCAAGCGGTGTAGTAGTCGAGCTGACCCTTGCCGGCACCCCGCGCCTGGCCCAGCACGTTGAGCAGGCCGCGCCGGTGCTGTGCTGTGGCAGCCGGCAGGTAAGCGCCCTTGGTGGCGTTGAGCAGGTCGGCACGAAACGCCGTCGGCAGCGAGTCGAGCTGTTGGCGCCACGCTGCCCGCAGCGCCGACGCGAAACCAGCCGCGGCCTCGTCGGGCATTCGCAGCCGCGCTTGCGCATAGGCCATATCGGCCAACCCCGGTGGTAGCCGGTAGGGAGGGACGGGGCGAAGGCGCCGGCTGGATCGCAGGTGCCGCACGAAATCAGCCCACCGGCCACGCGCCAGCGCGGCGGTACCGAGCGCACTCTCAAACCCCGCGAGTTGCGCCGTATCGCCGACGCGGTAGCGCAGCCGCGTATCAATCGTGAAGCGGCTGAACGCGTCGGCCACCGGCTGCAACGCGGCCAGCAACCCCACCGAGTCGAGCGGGCCGGCCAGTAAGGACTTCGGCAGTGGCGTACGAAAGCTCTCGGCGTAGTTGGCCGGTAAGTCGGGCTGGGTGGCGGACGCCACCGCGACTTTGGAAGCCGGCTGCGCCAGGGTAGCCAGCGGTACCAGAAAAGCCAGCACCCCGACCCAGCGGAAAAAGGTCAACCAATGATTCATCTGCGTATGCCACTTGGTGGACGAAGCGGCCACCAAAGTTTCAGCTGCAACCCGCAGGGATGCTATCACATTATGATGTGAAGAACAAGTCATAACAGAACCGCCCGCCCGCGCACAAGGCACGGACGAGCGGTTCTGGTTGAGCAGATGCGTGGTGTGCTTACGTCAGCAGCGCTTCGGCTAGTACTACGACGTTGTTGTTGAGTACTTCCACCACGCCACCGTCCACGCGGAAAGTAGTAGGGCCCCCACCCGCCTGTCGGACCACGATGGGCCCAGCCTGCAACACGCCGACCAGCGGTGCGTGGTGATTGAGAACTTCAAACGAGCCGTCGAGCCCCGGAAACGTGACTGACGTGGCCTCGCCCTGAAAAACGCGCTGGTCGGGGGTGATGATGTCGAGATGCATCTTAGTTAATTTTCGATTGAGTGATTTGGGATTGAGTGATTAAGCAAATCGAAAATCACTCAATTACTAAATCGAAAATGAATTAACGGGCTTCCGCCATCAGCTTCTCGCCTTTCACCACGGCGTCCTCGATGGTACCGACGAGGTTGAAGGCGGCTTCGGGCAGGTGGTCGTACTTGCCGTCGATGATCTCGTTGAAGCCGCGGATCGTGTCCTTGATGTCGACGAGAACGCCTTTGAGGCCCGTGAACTGCTCGGCAACGTGGAACGGCTGCGAGAGGAAGCGCTGCACGCGGCGGGCGCGCGTCACGGTCTGCTTGTCTTCGTCGGAGAGCTCGTCCATCCCGAGGATGGCGATGATATCCTGCAGCTCCTTGTAGCGCTGGAGGATCTCCTTCACGCGCTGGGCCGTGTTGTAGTGCTCGTCGCCGAGCACTTCGGCGTTGAGGATGCGCGAGGTCGAGTCGAGTGGGTCCACGGCGGGGTAGATACCGAGCTCGGCGATCTTGCGGCTCAGTACGGTCGTAGCGTCCAGGTGAGCGAAGGTCGTGGCCGGCGCGGGGTCGGTCAAGTCATCGGCGGGCACGTACACGGCCTGCACCGACGTGATCGAGCCGCGCTTGGTCGAGGTGATGCGCTCCTGCATCGCGCCCATCTCGGAGGCGAGCGTTGGCTGGTAGCCTACCGCCGATGGCATCCGGCCGAGCAGCGCCGACACTTCCGAACCCGCCTGCGTGAAGCGGAAGATGTTGTCGATGAAGAACAGGATGTCGCGGCCGGCGCCGGTACCATCGCCATCGCGGAAGCTTTCGGCCATCGTCAGCCCCGACAGGGCCACGCGGGCGCGGGCGCCGGGCGGCTCGTTCATCTGGCCGAACACGAGCGTTGCCTTCGATTCCTTCATTGCTTCCTGGTCAACCTTGGTGAGGTCCCAGCCGCCGGCTTCCATCGAGTGCTTGAACTCTTCGCCGTACTGAATCACGTCCGATTCGAGGAATTCGCGCAGCAAGTCATTGCCCTCACGCGTCCGCTCGCCCACGCCAGCGAACACCGACAGGCCACCGTACGCCTTGGCGATGTTGTTCACGAGCTCCATGATCAACACCGTCTTGCCCACGCCGGCGCCGCCGAAGAGGCCAATCTTGCCGCCTTTCACGTAGGGCTCAAGCAAGTCGATCACTTTGATACCGGTGAAGAGCACTTCCGAGGAAGTCGCGAGCTCATCGAACTTCGGCGAGGGACGGTGAATCGGCAGGCGCACGCCCGACTGGGGCTGCGGAATGCCGTCGATGGCGTGGCCGATCACGTTGAACAGCCGGCCTTTCACGCCGTCGCCGGTGGGCATCGAGATGGGGCCGCCGAGGCTTTCCACCGTGGCGCCGCGCGTCAGCCCCTCAGTCGAGTCCATCGCGATGGTGCGCACGCGGTCTTCGCCCAGGTGCTGCTGACATTCGAGGATGACGACCTGACCGTTGTCCTTGGTCACCTGCATCGCGTCGAGAATATTAGGAAGCTTAGTGCCTTCGCCACCGAAGCTCACGTCCACGACCGGCCCGATAATCTGCGTGATCTTGCCCGTATTCGCCATAAAAAGAGTGCTGATTGGCTAAGTAACGAAGCCGGCGCGGGGCTGAAAAAGCGAGTGCGCGGTGCTTCGGGCCGCAAAGGTACGGCCCACGGCCGGGCTATTCAAGTGTTAGTCACTACGGAAGCCGGGGCGAGGCGGTGAGGCGGGACCGAAGACGCCGCTCCCTTGCCCGGCATTTAAATGCCGGGCAAGGGAGATTCCGGCCGACCTTTGCCGCCATGGAACCAGCCGTCCCCGCCGCCGAAGCCCTGCCGACCGTCGCGACTGCCCGCAAGCTCGGGCTGCTGCCCGAAGAGTACGCCCGCATTCAGGAGATTCTCGGGCGCGACCCGAACTTCACCGAGTTGAGCGTCTTTTCGGTGATGTGGTCGGAGCACTGCTCCTATAAGAACTCGATCGTGTGGCTCAAGAAGCTGCCGAAGGACTCGCCGCGAATGCTGGCCAAAGCCGGCGAGGAAAACGCGGGGCTGGTGGATTTAGGCGACGGGCTGGCGTGCGTGTTCAAGATCGGGTCGCACAACCACCCCTCCGCCATTGAGCCGTACCAGGGCGCGTCCACCGGCGTGGGCGGTATCAACCGCGACATCTTCACGATGGGTGCGCGGCCCGTGGCGCAGCTCAACTCGCTGCGGTTCGGCGACCCGACGCTGGCCAAAACCCGCCGGCTGCTGCGCGGCGTCGTGCGCGGCATCGGCGACTACGGCAACGCCTTCGGCATCCCGACGGTCGGCGGGGAGCTGTTCTTCGATCCCTGTTACAATACCAATCCGCTGGTGAACGCCTTTTCGGCGGGCATCGTGAAAGTGGGCGAAACGGTGAGCGCGACGGCCGCCGGCCCCGGCAACCCGGTGTACATCGTCGGCTCCGCGACGGGCAAGGACGGCATCCACGGCGCGACGTTCGCGTCGGAAGACATCTCCGACAAATCCACCGAAAAGCTGCCGAGCGTGCAGGTCGGCGACCCGTTTCAGGAAAAGCTGCTGCTCGAAGCGACGCTTGAAATCATCGCATCCGGCTGCGTGGTGGGGATGCAGGATATGGGCGCGGCGGGCATCACCTGCTCCACTTCGGAGATGAGTGCGAAGGGCGAAGTGGGGATGAAAATTGACCTCGACCTCGTGCCGATGCGCCAAACCGGTATGCTCCCATTCGAGATTCTGCTGAGCGAAAGCCAGGAGCGGATGCTGATCGTGGTCGAAAAAGGGCAGGAAGCGGCCATCGAAAGCATCTGCGCCAAGTGGGATTTGTACTGCGCCCGCATCGGCGAAGTGACCGATACGAAGCGCCTGCACTACTACCGCCACGGCCTCCTCGTGGCCGACGTGCCCGCCGATGACCTCGTACTCGGCGGCGGCGCGCCGGTCTACCACCGCGAGTGGCAAGAGCCGGCGTATTACGCTGAGTCGAAGAAATTCGACCTCAACAGCATCAGCCTGCCGGAAGACTACGTGGGCATCGGCGAGTGGCTGCTGAGCCAGCCCAACGGCTGCTCGCGCCGCTGGGTGGCGCGGCAGTACGACTCGATGGTCGGCACCGCGACCCTCACCACCAATCGGCCCGCCGACGCCGCGCTCGTCAAGATCAAAGGCACCCCGAAGGCACTGGCGATGACCGTCGACTGCAACAGCCGCTACGTGAAAGCCGACCCGGAAATCGGTACCGCCATCGCCGTCTGCGAGGCGGCACGCAACATCGTGTGCAGCGGCGGCGAGCCGCTGGCCATCACCAACTGCCTCAACTTCGGCAACCCTTACAACCCGGAGGTCTACTGGCAGTTCGTGGGCGCCATCAAGGGGATGTCGCGCGCCTGCGAAGCCCTCGGTACGCCCGTCACGGGGGTGCCGAGGGCTTCGCAGGCGCGCGACATCCCCCGGATGGCCCCCACGAATTGCCAGTACACCTCCGGGTTGTAGGGGTTGCCGAAGTTGAGGCAGTTGGTGATGGCCAGCGGTTC
>JBKJUQ010000557.1:0-6494 GCA_046590685.1 Hymenobacteraceae bacterium | reverse complement strand
CGGCGGTTGGCCCCGGCGGTTGGCCCCGGCGGTTGGCCCCGGCGGTTGGCCCCGGCGGTTGGCCGCGGCGGTTGGCCGCGGCGGTTGGCCCCGGCGGTTGGCCCCGGCGGTTGGGGCGCCGGCCGCCTACCGCTTGGCGAACGTATAAGGATCGTACTCCAGAAAGTCGTTGACTTTGAGCGTGAGGGTACTGACCTTCTCGCCGTCGCCGGTAAACTTGGCCGGGAAACTCCCGTAGGCCGGATTCGAGTACGTCAGCAGCCACTCTTCGCCCTGCATCCATTCGAGCGTAGCCGTCAGGCCCGACTGGTGCGGAAAGGCGATCTTGAGGTCGCGCTTGTTGGCGTCCGCGGTCACTGTGATCGCCCCCATCAGCGGGTGCTGGTAGTTGCCCGCGTAGGCGCCCTGGCTCCGGGGCAGCGCCTTTTGCTCGCGGCCACGCACTACGGCTTCGCCCAGCGCCGTCCGCTGGCGGTTCTCTTCAACTTCCGCCGCCCGGAACGGCTTGAGCGCCTGCTGGCTCCGGTTTACGTACGGCACGCCGAGATAGGCATCCAGAATCTGGTAGCGCAGGGCTTCGAAAAACCCCTGGTTGTCCTGATTCGTCAGTATGACGATGCCCAGTCCGGCTTCGGGCACGAAGCAGGTGCCGGACACGAAGCCATCGGCGCCGCCGGTGTGCCAATACAGCTGGCGACCGTTGTAGTCGCCGGTGTACACGCCGAGGCCGTACGCCTGAAAGTGCATCGGCCGCCGGGGATTCAGCCGCGAAGTCACGAGGGTATTCGCGTCGCGGGTGCGCTGCAGGACCGTCCACGGCACCAGGCGTTTGCCGTCGGCGGTGCGGCCCGAGTCGAGCTGGAAGAGGAGCCACTTGCTCATATCCTCCACGCACGAGACGATGGAGGCCGCCGGCGCCAGGGCATCGACTTTATCGTAGGGGAGCTTCTCAAGCTTGCCCGTGCCGGTGGTGTAGGGGCGGGCCAGGTTGAGCCGTACCTCAATGCCGGCGGTGAGGGCAGTAGTGTTGGTCATGCCGAGCGGCCGCAGGTACTCGGTCGTAATATGCTCTTCCCAAGATTGGCCGGTGAGGCGGGCGATGATTTCCCCGGCCGCCGTGAAGGCTGAATTACAGTAGCCGTACTCCTGCCGGAACGCGTGGTCGGGCTTGAGCAGACGCATCTTTCGTACAACTTCGGCGCGGGAGAGGTCGGAGTTCCAAAACGTGAAGTCGCCCTGAAAAGTCTTCGTGCCCAGGCGGTGGCAGAGCAGATCGCGCACGGTGCACAGATGCGTGCTGGTCGAGTCGTACAGCCGAAAATCGGGCAGGTGCTTCGTGACCCGATCATCGAGCGAAAGCTGTTTTGCCTCAACCAGCGCGCTAACGGCCGTACCCGTAAAAAGCTTGGTGTTGGAGGCGATATAGAAGAGCGTCTTGCTGTCAACGGGTTCCGGCTTGCCAACCTCCCGCACGCCATAGCCCTTGCTGTGCACTACGCGGCCGTCTTTGACGATAGCGATCGCGAGCCCCGGAATCTGCCACGCTTTCAGACCTCGCCGGATATAGGCATCGAGCGAATCGCGCACGAAGGCGGGACCCGCGGGCGAGGTGGCGAAAAGAGAAGTCTGCGCCAGAGCGCGGGCGGGGAGGAGGGCGGTGGTCGCTAGTAGCCCGCCCGCTAATACGAAGCGTTTCACCCTGGCGAATGTAGCGATTTAATCCTAAAAACCTAGGTATTTATGGTAAACGGCGTAAATAGTTGGATGAAGGGTAAAAAGGAGCTGATATAAGCCTAGGTGTGACCTGATCGAAATGGTATTTTTCCGCTTTTTAACTGACGAAATCAGAACGGATACCCAATGCCCAGGTTGAACGCGCGCTGTAGTTTCGGGAGTACGTAGCGCGTTTGGCTGATGGGAACGGTGGGGTCGTAGACGCGCACGGCGGCGTCGAGGCGCAGGACCAGAAACGAGAAGTCGAAGCGCAGGCCCAGCCCCGTGCCGACGGCGATCTCCCGCCAAAAGGTCTGCGGCTTGAACTTGGCGCCGTCACGCGCGTCGTTGGAAAGCGTCCAGATATTACCGGCGTCCACGAAGATGGCTCCTTTGAGAAAGCCGTAGATAGGGGCGCGGTATTCGAGATTGGCTTCGAGCAGCAGCTCGCCGGGCTGTTCGAGCGCCTCCACCCGGGTGGTTTCGCTGCCATCGGCTTTCTTGATGGTGATGTCGGGCTGGTGGTAGGAACCCGGCCCTAGGCGTCGCGGGCGCCACGCCCGCACCGACGACGGTCCGCCGGAGAAGAAGTACTTGTCGTAGGGCAACACGCCGACGTTGCGCGTCCCGAGCTGCAAGCCGCCGTTGCTGGCCGATTGCAGCGAGCGAGCGAGCCCGCCGTTGAAGCGCCCGACGAGGAAGTGCTCCGGCGAAAGCTTCCAGTAGCGCCGCAGATCCAGCGCCACTTTCAGGAAGGAGAATACGGGCAGGGTGTCGGGCTTGGTCAGCGGGATCAGGGCCCGGTCGTAGCCCACCAGCAGGTTGGTGAGGCCACCGATTTCCAGAAACAGGCGCGAATATTTCGCGTCGCGGGTCTGAGCGAAGTCGTTCGAGTTGTAGATGCGCTGAAAGTTGACGCTCGGCACTACCTGGTCCTTAAAGGAGCGAATCAGCGGGAAACCCGCCGAATCGTAGCGCTGTAATACCTGCTCGAACGCCGGGTTGAGCTCCGCCTTGATGTAGCTGATATCGAAGGGCGTCACCACGTACTGTAGCGCGGGGGAGCGCTGCCAGATGTAGTCGTACGTCAGCTCCACGTTCGAGCGCTTGTACTCGTCGCGGTTCGTGTAGGTATAGGCGGCGGTCAGGCGGGTTCGGGGGTTGTAGCGCGCCATCCGGCGGTCGAACCCCGGCGGCGCGATCAGCACCCGCGGGAAGATGAGGCTTAGGTTGCCGCCGATCTGGGTAGCAAGGATGGCGCGGTCGGGGCTGTTGGGGTCGGTCACAAAGGGAAACTGCCCTTCCAACCCGGCGCGCAGGCCAATGTCGAGCACCTCGCCGCCTTTGAAAACGTTTCGAATCCGGAACCGCTCCGACCCGAAGGGCCCCGGCAAGGTCTGAAACACGGTCACGCCGGCTTCGGTCGTCTCCTGAAACTTCTTCTGCGGCGTCAGCGCGACCACGGCGTACAAACCCCGCTGGGGCACCCCACGCGCTACCAGAGAATCGCGCCGCGCGGAGTCGACCGGCACGGGGGCCTTGCGGTAATTGACGCTCACGAATCGAAACAGATCCAGATCCGAAAGCTGCCGCTGCGTAAGGTTGGCCGCATCGGGCGAATAGAGGTCGCCGGGCCGCACGCTGAGCTTGCGGTCGAGCGCCCGCGGCCGGATGCGGTGCTGGTAGGCCAGGTACTGCACGTTGCCGTAGAGGACCGTATCGCGCCGCAGCCCAAAGCGCGTCCGGTCGGCGTCAGCTACTACGTGCACCCGCTCCACGCGGTATACGGGGTGGTGCTCGGCGTCGGCGGGGTTTGCGATGATGGTGGTCAGGCGCACCTGGGTCGACTTGGTGGTATCGGCCAAGAAAGAGATGTACTGGGGCTGGAAATCGAAGTACCCGTTGTTTTTGAGCATCGCATCGAGGCGCGTTCGCTCCTGCGCGAGTAAGTCGGCATCGTAGCGGGCTCCTTCGCGCAGCAGGCGGCCGTCTTCTTTCTGGTTCTTGAGGGCATCGCGGTCGGTGCGTACGAGGGCGGCAACCACAGGGTCGGCGATGGAATCGGCCAGGACCGCCAGCACCGATTCGGGGCCCTCCACAACGGTATAGGCGACCGTGGCCTTGCGGTCGCGCACGGTGGTCGCCGCCGTGACGCGGCCCCGAAAAAAGCCTTTACCCGCGAGGTAGATCGCCATTTGATCGACCGTCTTAGCCGTCTTGACGGAGTCGTAAATCACAGGCGGCTCGCCGAGCTTGCGCATCAAAAAGTTGCCTTTCTCTTTGCGCAGCACCAAATCTTTGCGCCGCCGCTCGCGCTTCTCGAATAAGTCGACGACCTTGAGCGAGTCGCCTTGCGCGGCGCGGATGCGGTCGTCGTACTTCTTCTCAATGCGCACCAACCGCTCGTCAATCTTTTCGGGGCGGTACGTGCGGCGGCCCTGTAGCCAAAACCACAGCTTGGGCGTACCACCCAGCAGCGGCAGCGTAGTATGGGGCTTCTGCTGATACAACGCTTCGAGGGCAACCGGGTCAACGGCCTTCACGCCCTTGAGCTCGGCGCGGTAAAGCAGATTCTGCTTGGGCTGCAAAAAAGCCGTCGGCGTACAGCCGCCCGCGACCAAAAGCACGGCGGCAAGCAGCGACCATGGGAGCTGGCTAACAACGCGCCGGCTGATGCCTGCATTGCGTCGCACCTTCGCGGGGCATTTTTCTTCTACTGATGCTGACAAAAGCAACACTTCGATTTCTGACGGATCTGCAACAAAGGAAACACCGCCTCGCCCAAGGTCGCTTCGTGGTGGAGGGCGCCAAGTCGGTGGTGGAGCTACTGGAGTCCCATATCCAGACGGAGCGCGTGTACGGCACCTACGCGTTTGGGGTCGAATACCACTGGCTTTTTCAGCGCACCGGCGTGGCCTTTGAGGAAGCCACCGCCGAGGAGCTGACGCGCGCGGGCTCGCTGGTCACGAATACGGCGGCCTTAGCCGTGGCGTTTCTGCCGACTGCGGCTTCGTCCGTGGTGCTGCCTCCCACGGCCCTCTCGCTGGCGCTGGCCGATGTGCGCGACCCCGGCAACGTCGGAACGATCATTCGTTTGGCCGACTGGTACGGCGTCCACACCGTAATCTGTTCGCCGACTACCGCCGACCCGTTTTCGCCCAAGGCGGTGGCCGCGTCGATGGGCTCCATTTTCCGGGTGTCGGTCGCGTTTGCGGACCTGCCTGACCTGCTGACCGCGTTGCCACCGACGTTTCCGGCCGTCTACGGGGCTGATCTGACGGGGGAGAGCGTCCACGCGCTGCACCTCACGCCGGCCGGCTTGCTGGTGATGGGATCAGAAAGCCACGGCTTGCCGCCCGAAGTCGCTGCGGGGCTCACCAAACGCCTGCACATTCCGCGACGGGGGGGCGCGGAATCCCTCAATGTGGCCATGGCTACGGCCATTTTGCTCGACAACTTCTACCGTCATCAGTAGTCCTGGTTACCATTTTTTAGCCCTTAACGTCTTGCATCTCACGGCTAAAGCTGATGCGGCGCGTGGGGGGAGCATTTTTTTTCCGGTCAGGCTTGCCTCGCATTCACTGCCCGGCCTACCTTTGCAGCACCAAAACGGCAGGTTCTCCTGCCCGGCTGGTGGTTCTGGTTCGGTAGTTCAGTTGGTTAGAATGCCGCCCTGTCACGGCGGAGGTCGCGGGTTCGAGTCCCGTCCGGACCGCCAGAGCACATTAAACGCCCGCAAGTCAGTGACTTGTGGGCGTTTCTCTTTTGCGGCGGTCGCCCTAGAGGGGCACCAACTTGCTGTAAACGCGGCTCAGTTTCCGCGTAATGCTCGAACGCCTCGCGCGACCGTGGTACAAAAAAGCCCCGCAGCGATCACTACGGGGCTTTAGTAGTTGAAGCGTCAGCCGCTTACGGAAGCGCAAGTTGTTTACAGATCCGAGCCGGATTTCTTCTGCGACTTCTGCGCTTTCGCCAGCTCTTCGGCGAGGCGTTTGTGCGTGAGCCGCACCGTGGCATTGTGAAACGCGGGATCTTCGCGGTACGTGAGGCGCACTTGCTTGCCGTCCCAGTTGCGGTCCTGACCCGCTGTGCTTACCAGGCTGCCTTCGCCGTACTGCCCTTCCAGCGCTTCGCGCAAGGTGTGGGAGTTGGTGAGCCCCTTCGTGATCAGCGTCACCTCGTAGAGCTTGCCCTGAAAAAAGGCGTACTCGATTCTGTTGATGGTCGCACCGCCAACTTTTTTGCTGTCAGCGGGACGCTCGGTGGCGTACCGAAAGGGGGCGGTTTCGGTACCCGGCGCCAAGCCTTTAATGGCGCTCGTATCCGTTTCGAATTTCAGATCCTGGAAGCCATACTTGGTGTCGAGGTTGGCTGCTGATTGGGCGTGCGCGGCGCCGGCCGTTAGCAGCGCGGCGGCGATAGTGAGGAGGTAGTTCTTCATGGAGGGTATGCGAGAAGCGGTTGGTAGTGCAAAGGAACGAAGCAGGGGCACCGGTTTCGCACCGCTGGCGGTGGCAGCACCGCCGCCTTGCTACTTCCATGCCAAGCTAATCGAGTCCGCCGTCATTTACTTCCAGGACTTACGCACTAGCGGAGAGGGTAGTCCCTCCGGGACTCCAAAAACCGCTTGAAATGGCCGGTTTCTACCGGGGGATAGTCCCTCCGGGACTCCTTTGCGGTCGTTTTGAGCGCATTTCAGGCCGAGTGCGTAAGTCCTGTCAAAGTTAACCCCCCGTTGGCGCGCTTGTAACGCGTGCCTAACCGGGATGCGCGTTTGCAAC
>JBKJUQ010000492.1:0-3647 GCA_046590685.1 Hymenobacteraceae bacterium | reverse complement strand
GCCTATCCGCGCGCTGACCGCCCGCGAGTGGGCCCTGCTCACGGCCGTAGTCGGCACGGCGACGGCCGTCATCGGCACCCTGCTGGCCCGAAAAACTGACGCCGCCGCCCCGCACCTCGACACCTTCCTGACGGCGACGAGCGTAGTCGCCAACCAGCTCCTGACGCGGAAGATCATCGACAACTGGCCCTTGTGGCTCCTCGTGGACGTGCTCTACGTCGGGCTCTACGCCTACAAGGGCTTGTGGGGGTACGCGGGGCTGTACGTCGTCTTCATCGGCATCGCGGCGGTGGCGTGGGCTGAGTGGCGGCGAGCGGCGCAAGCCGGTTAACGGTTCGCGGGCGGCACTGGCAGGAAGCCGATCTGGAGCAGTACGCTCAGGTAGCCGATCTCACTATTGAACTGGACGATGCGCCCTCCCTCAACCCGGGCGATGCTGACGTTCTGATACTGCACCGCTTTGCCCGTCGGGGCGATGCCGAAGAATTCGCCCGCGTGCGCTCCGCGCAGGCGCCAATGCGTCGCGACTTTGTCGCCCTCAACGACTACTTGTTGGAGCTCCGCCGTAAAATCGGCAAAGGCGGCAAACGTCTTCGGCAGCGCCCCGCGCAGGCCGGCCAGGCCAGGGTGGTCGTCGAGCACCGTCAGATCGCCGCCGAAAGCCGCGGCGAGCACGCGGGTGACGATAGCTGCCGGATCAGCAGGGGCAGTGGGGAGCGGCGCGGATTCGGGTGGCATTGCGGCAAGTGACGGGTGGAGCGCAACGAAGTAAGCACCCGCGGGCGGGTTGTCCCGACCATCGGCCCAGACAGCCGCTGTACCCATGGCCGAGCCCGTCGGACTGCCACGACATGGGCTTAACCTCCTACCCCATTTGGCCCGTAGAGCTTGGCTATGAAAAAGACCGATCTCGACGCCCTCGTTAAGCAATTCCTCCAGCACAAGCTCACCCTTGCTTTCGCCGAAAGCTGCACGGCGGGCCTGCTGGCCAGTGGGCTGGTGGCGGCCACGGGCGTGAGTAACGTGCTGCTCGGCTCGGTCGTCACGTACCACGCCGACGCCAAGCAGAAGCTGCTGGGCGTGAAAAAATCGACCATCGACCAGTTCACCGCCGAAAGCCAGCAAACCACCAATGAGATGGCCGCCGGCCTGCGCCGCACCCTGCCGGCCGCCGACGTGTGCGTGGCGATCACGGGTCTCTGCGGACCGGGGGCGAGCGAGTCGCCCGACAAACCCGTCGGCACCATCTTCGTCACTGTCCTTTTTAAAGACCACGCCTACGAGTACCGCGAGCACTTCGCAGGCACCGGCGACAAGCTCCGCGCTCAGGCCCAGGAGTTCGTTTACGCCAAGCTCCTCGATCTGCTCAGCCGCTGGCAGGACGCCCCGACGGGGTAGCCTCCCTCCCTTGCCTGGCATTTAAATGCCGAGCAAAGGAGCGCTAGAAGCTACGCCAGCTCCGATTCCAGCTCCTGCCGGAACGCGTACGTGCGGCGCAGGGCCGCCACGAGACGGGTCGATTCGGCGAAATCGAGGGTTTGCTGACCGTCGGAGGCGGCGCGCTCGGGCACGGGGGCGGTTTCGTAGAGAATGCCGTCGGCGCCGGCCATCACGGCGGCGAGGGCCAGCGGCGCGACGTGCTCGCGCACGCCGATACCGTGCGAGGGATCGACGAATACCGGCAGGTGGGTCTTCTCCTTCAGAATCGGGACAGCATTGAGGTCGAGCGTATTGCGCGAGGCCGTCTCGAAGGTGCGGATGCCGCGCTCGCAGAGGATGATGTCCTCGTTCCCGCCCGAAAAGATGTACTCCGCCGAGTGCAGCAGCTCCTCGATGGTGCCCGATACGCCGCGCTTGAGCAGCACCGGCTTATCGACGCCCCCAAGGGCATCGAGCAGATTGAAGTTCTGGGTGTTGCGGGCGCCGACCTGGAAGACGTCCACGAAATCATACATCTCCTCGACCTGCGACACCTGCATCACTTCCGTGACGATGCGCAAGCCGTGCTGGCGCGCGAGGCGGTGAAAATCGCGTAGCCCCTCCAGCCCTACTCCCCGGAACGAGTACGGCGACGAGCGTGGCTTGAAGACTCCGCCGCGCATCAGGCGCACGCCGGTGGCCACCAGATGCTGCATCACGGCTTCCATCTGGGCTTCGTTCTCGATGCTGCACGGCCCCGCCGCGATGCTCAAGCTGCCTTCGCCGAGGCAGATGCCGTCGCCGAGGTCGAGCACGGTGGGGCGCACGCGCCACTTGCGGCTCACGAGCTTGTAGTCGTCGGACACGCGGTGGACGTCGCGCACCCCCGGCAGCGCCGCGATGCGCCGCAGGTCGACGTCTTTCGGCCCGAGGGCCACTAAATAGTTGGCGCGCTGGGTGCGCACGGGCGTCACTTTGAACTTGAGCGCGCGGAGCTGCTCGATGAGGGTGTCCTGATCGGCGGCGGACAAGTCGGGCTGGGGATGAATAATCATGGAAGAGGAAGAGCGAAAGCTTACGAAAGAATGGAGGCCACGAACTGTCGGGCGGCGTGGTGCGGATCAGCCGCGCCGTCGAGGGCGCGCAGCAGCGCCGAGCCGATGATGGCGCCGTTGGCGTGGGCGCAGGCACGGTCGAAAGAGGCCTTATCGGCGATGCCGAAACCTACCAGCCGCGGGTTGCGCAGGTGAAGGGCTTCGACCCGGCGCAGGTACGTTTCCTGGGCCGCGTGGTCGTCGGTCTGGTTGCCGCCTGTCAGGCCGGCACCTGAGACGAGGTACAGAAACGCGTCGGAGAGCTCGTCGAGGCGGCGGATGCGCGCGTCGGACGTTTGGGGGGTGATGAGGAAAACCGCCCGCAGATTGTGCCGGCGGAAGGTCTCCTGGTAGAACTCGGCGTACTCCTCGGCGGGCAGATCGGGCAGAATCACGCCGTCGATGCCGGCGGCGGCGGCGGCGCGACAGAACTCGTCCATCCCCAGTTGCAGCACCGGGTTGAGGTAGCCCATCAGCAGCAGCGGCGTGTCGGGCAAGGATTTGCGGATGCCGGGCAGCTCGTCGAGCAGGCGCCGCAGCGTCATGCCGTTGCGCAGCGCCACGGTGCTGGTCTGCTGAATGACCGGCCCATCGGCGAGCGGGTCGGAGAACGGCACCCCGATTTCGAGGATGTCGGCGCCCGCCGCGGCCAGGGTGCGCAGCAACGGAATGGTATCGTTCAAGGCCGGGTAGCCGGCGGTGAGGTAGAGGTTGAGCACCCCCGTAGGCTTGCGGGCGAAGAGGTCGGCAAAGCGGTTGGTCACAGAGACGGTGGGCTGGGCGACGGTCAAGGTGGTCGAAGAATCAGTCATGAGGTTACGCCAAATCCAGCTCGCGCAGGTAGGTATCAAGGTCTTTGTCGCCGCGGCCCGAGAGGTTGAGCACCACCACGTCGGCCGGGTTGAGGTCGAGCTGATCGAGGGCGGAGATCGCGTGCGCCGTTTCCAGCGCCGGGATGATGCCTTCGAGGCGGCTGCACACCTGCGCAGCTTCCAGCGCCTCGGCATCGGTCACGCTCAGGAACTGTGCGCGCCGGGAGTCGGCCAGAAACGCGTGCAGCGGCCCGATGCCGGGGTAGTCGAGCCCCGCCGAGATCGAGTGCGGCTCGGTGATCTGGCCGTGCTCGTCCTGCAT
>JBKJUQ010000351.1:0-4431 GCA_046590685.1 Hymenobacteraceae bacterium | reverse complement strand
GATAGTCCCTCCGGGACTCCTTTGCGGGCGTTTTGAGCGCATTTCAGGCCGAGTGCGTAAGTCCTGACTCACTGACTTTCAGCACGCGCAGTCGGGCGCGGGGGCTGGAATTTGAGTAAGCAGGTCGTTGAGTAGCTGACGGGCCTTAACCCAGCCGCTTGGGTCGAGGCAGTAGCACACGCGCGGGCCGTCGACCTCGCCGCGCACCAGCCCCACGGCTTTCAGCTCGTTGAGGTGCTGCGAAACGGTGCTCTGCGAAATCGGCAGCTCCTGCACAATGTCGCCGCAGATACAGCTCTGACGCGCCGCCAGCAGCCGCAGGATGGCGATGCGCGCCGGGTGCCCCAACGCTTTCGCGATGGCCGCTACCTGCTGATCTTCAGCCATGAATTGATCGTGTTTGTGCAGAGCCATACGGAACGAGTGCGCTAATCGGCGATTGACGATGCGAAGGTAAGGCACCGATCGGCAATTACCGATTAGTCCAGGAAAAAACGGGGCGACCTTCCGCCCGCCCCGCCCTTTGGGTACGGGCCCGCTTCCACCAGCAGCACCGCGCACCGCCCGCGCTCGCGGCGGGCCGCCGCGCCCCTACGGCCGGGGCCAGAACAGGATGATGCCGATGCCCACAAAGCAGATCACCCCGCCAATCACATCGAGCCGATCGGGCCGAAAGCCATCGAAATACCACGCCCAGGCGATGGACATCACGATGAAAACGCTGCCGTACACCGCGTACGTTTTGCCGAACGACGTCGGCTGCCACGTAGCCACGACCCCGTACAGCGCCAGCAGCAGCAAGCCCACGATACCCCACCACATCGGCCGACCGTTGCGCAGCCACTGCCACACGAGGTAGCCGCCGCCGATCTCGCAGAGCCCGGCCAGGAAGAAGAACAGGAGCGGGCGCAGGATGGGCATAGCCGAAAGGAGGAAAGACAAAACCGAGCGCCCCCGGCCGCCGCGCGCTACCCAGCCGGGGTAGTATAAACCGGGCTAGAACAGACAGGCAATCGAGGAAGTCAGCGTACCGTACGTATTCCGGAGCTGGTCGGCGCGGTTCAGGAAGATGGGCGCTTCGGAGTTGAGCACTTTGCCCTCGACCCGGAAAAGCAGGTGGTGAACGGGGGCGAAATCGACGTTGAGCGAGCCGCCCCGCACGAAGAAGTCCGGGTCGCCCTTGGCGGGCATACTGGAGCCGACGATGACGCTCCGCTCGGCCCGGTAGTACTCGCCCCGCAGCGTGGCCGCCCAGCGGTCGGCGAGTTGCAGCTTCGCGAATACGGCGCCGGCGTGCCAGGTGTCGCGGCCCGCTTCGCCCGGGGCGCGGTCCTGCTTCCCCACATCGAACACGGCGGCGAGCGCGAGGCGGTCGGAGGCGGCGTAGCTCGCGTAGAAGTTGTGGAAGTAGCGCCGCCGGCCGGCCGAGTCCTGCGGCTGTTCGTTGCCGTAGAACGTGCTCGAATTGACGAGCAGCTTGGCGGTCGGCTTCCACTGAATCTGCCAGCCGGTGGCCTTCGCGCGGTTCTGGTCGCGCAGGTTCTGCCAGCCGTTGAGCGCCAGCGCCGTCACGGTCAGTTCCGGGGCGGCCTCCCACGTCAGGCGGGCGCCGGCCTCGTAGTACGGCGAGTTTTCGGCCATCAGCGAGCGCGTCAGGGTCCAGTTATCCTTCGAGATCGCCGACTCAAAGCCTATGTGCGCCCCGAAGATACCCACGTCGAGCCACGTATTGCGGGTGGGCCGGAAGCCCGCGTAGGCTTCGTAGAGGTGCCGCAGCGTGGGCGGCTCGGCGGCGTAGTTCGCCTCCACGTAGGTGCCGGCGTGCAGCCCGAGCGCCCCGCGGGCCTGATCGGCCTGGTAGCGCACACCCACGATGGCGTTGTTGACGGCGAACTCGTTGTTGCGGTCGTGGGAATACAAAAAGCCGGGGCGCTCCGGCGCCTTGCCCGTGAGGTCGTAGCCGTAATACCCATCCACGTAGCCGTAGGGCGTCAGCGACGAGCTGGCCGGCGTAGCGGGGGCGGTGTTGGCCGAGTCGGACCGGATCGGCGTCGGGACTTGGGCCAGCGCGGGGGCCGCGCCGCCCAGCAGCGCGGCGCAGAAGAGATAGAGCTTCATGAGGAAACAATGAGGCCGCCGCCACGCGACGACGACCGAAAAGGGGAAAGGCGGCGGGAAGGTAAAGGCGGCGGGAAACAAAAGCGCGCGCGGCCGGTCGTACGTCGCCCACGGCCGCACCTTTTCGGGGCGGTCCCAAGGGCCGTTTACTCTGATGCTTGTTCACCTCGATGCGGCCGGCATCTTCCAGCTCTTCTGCATCGCGCAGGGCCTGACCACCGCGGGGTACCTGCTGACGGCCCGCCCGCGCTCGGGGGCGAATCGCTGGCTTGGCTTGCTGCTACTGGCCATGACGCTGCAAGTGGTCGACTATTTCCTGAGTCGCTCCGGCGTGTACTTCCGGCATCGGTGGCTCTACTTCACGCCCCTGTTTTTCTCGTGGAGCTTCGGGCCGCTGCTGTACGCCCACGTGCGCGCCCGCCCGGCCGCCCTAGTGGCCGCCGCGCCGCTGGGGTGGCGCCACTGGCTGCCGGGACTGGTGCAGGTGCTGTTTTACGCGGTACTGGCCGCCCAAAGCTTCGACACCAAGACGTGGTTCTGGCTGAGCGTCCACAAGCCTGTCACGCGGTACGTGGAGCAGTACGGCGCGCTGGTTTCGCTGCTGACGTACGCGCTGCTGGCGCGGCGCTGGCTACGCCCGGCCGCCGGGGCCGCGCCGCGCGGCCTGCGGGTCTGGCTGCGGGTGCTCGTTGGCTTCTGCGTCGCGGCGGCGCTCGATCCCCTGCTCAACTTCTGGTATTTGCCGGCCGGGGCACCGCGCTTTTACCTGAGTAGCCTCGGCCTGCCGGTGCTGACGTACGCACTGGTGCTGGTGAGCGGGCGGCGCGGGCAGCTGACCATATCAACACCCACCAACGCACCCGACACCGCCCATGCAGCCACCAATGTGCGCGCCACGGCTCCCCCCCCGGTGGATGTAGTAGTCGACCCCGTCCAGCTCGCGGCCGTGGTCCGGGCGCTCGAAGTCGAAGAGCTTTACAAGGACCCGGACCTGACCCTCGACCGCCTCGCCCGGCACGTGGGCCTGTCGCCGAACGGGGTGTCGCAGCTGCTCAACGCGGGGTTGCGGCAGTCGTTCTACGACGCCGTGAACGGCTACCGGCTCGCCGAAGTCAAGCGCCGCCTCCTCACCGACGACGCGCGGCGGCTGACCGTCCTGGCCCTCGCCTTCGAAGCGGGCTTCAACTCGAAGGCTACGTTCAACCGGATTTTCAAGGAAAAGACCGGTTTCACGCCCAGCGAGTACCGAAAGGTGTCCCAACCTACCCAGTAAGACGACCCGTGTCGGCCAACGCGGTACGTTTGGGCCATCATCTTATTCCCCCGCTGATGGCCTCACTTTCTCACTCCCCGCTCCGGCGCCCGGCCGTTTGGTCGCTCCTGCCGATGCTTGTTATCCTGGCGGTCTGGTTCCCCCACCCGGGCGCCGGGCAGCCGGCCACGCAGCTCCCCGCCGCCGCCCAGGCCGCCCGCATCTACCGCGTGGAGAACAGCTTGCTCCCGTACGTACCCGTCGCGGGGCTACCCGGCTGGAACCTGCTCGACCGGATGCGCTATCATCGGGTACCGGGCCTGAGCATCGCCGTCATTCACAACTACCAGGTAGCGTGGGCAAAGGCCTACGGCTTAGCCGACACCACGGCCCGCACCCCCGTCACGCCGGCGACGCTCTTTTCGGCCGGCTCCATCTCGAAGCTGGTAACGGCCAGCGCGGCGCTGCTGCTGGTGCAGCAGGGGCGGCTCGACCTCGACGCGCCCATCAACACCTATCTGCGGTCGTGGAAGCTGGCCGACAACGACTTTACCCACCAGCGGCCCGTCAGCCTGCGCTTGCTGCTGAGCCATCGGGGCGGCACGAGCCAGTCGTCGTACTGGGGGTTTGTGCCGGGGCCGGAACCGCTGCCGTCGGTGGTCGACATCCTGAGCGGCCAGCCCCGCGCCGGCTCGCGGCCCGTGGTGGTCAACGCGGCGCCGGGTGCGGGCTTTCAGTATTCGGGCGGCGGCTATCTCGTGGTCCAGCACGCGCTGACCGACGCTACCGGGCAGCCCGATTTTGCTGCCCTCGTGGAGAAAAAGCTGTTCCGGCCGCTGCGCATGCGCGGCGCCACCTTCGCGCAGCCGCTGCCGCCCGCGCTGGCCGTCCGCGCCGCGTGGGCGTACTCCGAAAACGCGTGGTTCAAGGGAATGCCGTACGTGTATCCGCAGCAGGCCCCGGCGGGGCTTTACGCCACGCCAACCGATCTGGCGCGCCTGCTCATCGAAATCCAGCAGGCGTACCGCGGCCAGGGCCAGCTGCTCACCGCCGCGACCGCC
>JBKJUQ010000408.1:0-39353 GCA_046590685.1 Hymenobacteraceae bacterium | reverse complement strand
AGGCGGTTTTCTTGGTGGAAGTGAAGGGCATCCCGAATGCTTTGAGGAGCTCATAGCTCTGCTCATCGTTTTCGGCGGTCGTCACGAAGGTAATGTCCATCCCCGAGATCGACTTGATCTTATCGATCGAGATTTCCGGGAAAATGATCTGCTCCTTCACGCCGAGCGTGTAGTTGCCGCGGCCGTCGAAGCCTTTATCGGAAATGCCTTTGAAGTCGCGCACGCGGGGCAGGGCCACGGTGAGCAGGCGGTCCATAAACTCGTACATCCGCTCGCCCCGCAAGGTCACGCGAGCGCCGATCGGCATCCCTTCGCGCAGCTTGAAGTTCGAAACCGACGTTTTCGCTTTCGTCGGCACGGCGCGCTGGCCTGTGATGGTCGACAGCTCTTCGACGCCGTTGTCGACGAGCTTCTTGTCGGCCACGGCCTCACCGATGCCGCGGTTGATGCAGATTTTGGTAATGCGCGGTACCTGCATCACGCTCTTGAACTGGAATTTCTCCTTCAGAGCGGGTAGGACCTCTTTGTTATACTTGTCTTTCAGCCGAGCCATGGGGGTCGTCTTAAAATGTGCTCAGTGATAGTTACTGCGCGTTCGCTTCCGCTTTGCGCGTACGGCGAGGCGCCTGGGCGACTCCGGTCTCGAGCTTCACGTTAGAGGCGTGAATCGAGGCTTCCTGCCGAACGATGCCGCCCTGGGGGGCTGCCGCCGATGGCTTGAGGTGCTTGGCCACCATCGCCACGCCTTCCACTACTACGCGGTTGCGGTCGGTCATGACGGCCTTCACCACGCCGGTTTTGCCTTTGTCGTCGCCGGCGATCACGCGCACCGTATCCCCGGTTTTGACGTGGACGCGGTTGTTATGCGACTTGTCTGCTGCTTTCTTGTAAGCCATTGTGATTTACGATTAAAGCACCTCGGGGGCGAGCGACACGATTTTCATAAACTGCTTCTCGCGCAGCTCGCGGGCTACTGGCCCGAAGATGCGGGTACCGCGCGGCTCGTCGTTGTTGTTGAGCAACACGGCGGCGTTGTCGTCGAAGCGGATGTACGAACCGTCCTTGCGGCGGATCTCCTTCTTCGTGCGCACGATCACCGCTTTCGACACGGTGCCTTTCTTGGCGTTGCCGGACGGGATGGCCGACTTGATGGCGACGACGATCTTGTCGCCGACCGACGCGTATTTTTTACCGGTGCCCCCCAGGACGCGGATGCAAAGCACCTCTTTCGCGCCTGAGTTATCGGCCACCGACAGCCGGGATTCCTGTTGTATCATCTCTCGTTGATGGTTTTTGGTTGCTTGTTGATGGTTGTCCGCTATTCGATCAAATCAGTCGAACAACTATCAACCAGCAACTATCAACTCGTTACTTAGCGCGCTCCACGATCTGCACCAAACGCCAGCGCTTGCGCGCGCTCAGCGGACGAGTTTCCTGAATGCGGACGGTATCACCGATCCCGCACTCATTCTGCTCGTCGTGGGCCATAAACTTCGTCGAGTGCGACATGTACTTCCCGTAGAGCGGGTGTTTCTTGCGGCTCTCTACGCGCACCACGATGGACTTGTCCATCTTGTTCGACGTCACCACGCCGATTCGCTCGCGGCGCAGGTTACGGCCGTGGCCGTCGCGCTTCTCGTGAATAGGGGTGTAGGCGATCGAGCGGCGCTCGGTCGGGGTAGCGTTAGCGGCTTCCGTAGCCGGCATCACCGAAGCGGTGTCGGCTGCGGCGGAGCCAGCAGTGGAAGCATCGTCAGCGGCCGCTCCCGGGTTCTGGTTATCTTGCTCTTGCATCGTTCAGGGGAGAGTTAAGCCGCCGCTTTGCCGCGACGCGTGATTTCGGTTTGCAGGCGGGCAATCTGCTTGCGCTGGTGTTGCAGGCGCATCGGATTTTCCAGCGGCGAGATGGCGTGCGCAAAGCGCAGGCTTTGGCCAGTGGCTTGGGCGGCCTGAAGCTGCTGCTGGAGCTGCTCCACGGAAAGGCCGGCGAGGTCAGACTTTTTCATTTCTGGATTCGGCTAAGGAGGGGTGAGTTAAGACGCCGGCGCATAATCCGGGCGCACCACGAAGCGGGTGCGAACCGGCAGTTTCTGCGCCGCGAGCCGCAACGACTCCTGCGCCGTTTCGAGCGAGACACCGTCTGACTCGAACATAATCATCCCGGGCTTCACGCACGCCACCCAGTACTCGGGCGCGCCTTTACCCTTACCCATCCGTACTTCTGCCGGCTTCTTGGTGATCGGCTTATCGGGGAAGATGCGAATCCAGACCTGACCCTCACGCTTCATTGCGCGGGTCATCGCGATCCGGGCTGCCTCAATCTGGCGAGCGGTAATCCACGCATTTTCGAGCGACTTGATCGCGAACGAGCCGAAGTCGATGGTCGAGCCGCGGAATGCGATGCCGGTTACCCGGCCCTTCTGCATTTTGCGGTATTTGGTTCTTTTTGGCTGAAGCATGGGGAATATCGGTCTAGCGGCGGCGCGGCGGGAGTTTCAACCCGACTGTGCGCTGCATAGGTTCCTTGCTAATATCAGTTGAGAGTTGAAGCGAGGGCCAAGCGGCCCATCGGTTTAGCGACGTGGGCCGCGGTTGCCACCACCAGCAGCGCCACCTGGACCACCCGGGCCACCTGGGCCACGACGCTGTCCGCCAGCTGCACCACCACCGGCGTTGCCGCCGCCGCCAGCACCACCGCCGAAGCCACCACCACCGCCGCGGTTGCCACTACGGTCACCGGCGCCACGTGGGCCACGGTCGTTGCCGCGAGGACCACGATCGTCGCGGTCGTTGCGGCGGCCGTCGAAGCCACCACCTGGGTTGGTAAGCTGCACGTTTGGCGTCAGCTCAGGACGGCCGAACACGTCGCCGCGCATCACCCATACTTTGATGCCGATCTTACCGTACACCGTCTGGGCTTCCGATAGAGCGTAGTCAATGTCAGCGCGCAGGGTATGAAGTGGCGTGCGCCCCTCCTTATACTGCTCGGTACGGGCAATTTCGGCGCCGCCCAAGCGGCCCGACACCTGTACCTTGATGCCTTCAGCTCCAACGCGCAAAGCAGCCTGGATGGCCATCTTCATCGCGCGACGGAACGAGATCCGCGCTTGTAGCTGCTGAGCGATCGACTCGCCAACTAGCTTCGCATCGATCTCCGGACGCTTGATCTCGAAGATATTGATCTGAACATCCTTTTGGGTGATGTTCTTCAGCTCTTCTTTGATCTTGTCGACCTCAGCGCCACCTTTACCGATTACGACACCCGGACGAGCCGTGTTGATCGTAATCGTGATGCGCTTCAGCGTACGCTCGATGATGATCTTGGAGATACCGCCTTTCGGGATACGCGCCAGGATGTACTTGCGGATTTTTTCGTCTTCGACCAGCTTTTCGGCGAAGTCCTTGCCGCCGAACCAGTTGGATTCCCAGCCTTTGATGATGCCGAGGCGGAAGCCGGTCGGGTTTACTTTCTGTCCCATCGTAGGTTACTTGGCAGCAGTTTTACGGTACTTGACGCGGCGCTCGGCAGCAGCGGCCCGATCAGCTTCTTTCTTGAGCGTTTTCGCATCATCCACCGGGCGGCTATCCACTACCAGCGTGACGTGGTTCGAACGCTTGCGGATACGGTGACCACGGCCTTGCGGCGCGGGGCGCAGACGCTTCATCATGCGGCCACCATCGACGAAGATCGTCTTGATGAACAGGTTGGCATCTTCGATGCGCTCACCTTCGTTCTTCAGGCTCCAATCAGCAATAGCCGTCAGGAGCAGCTGCTCAACGCGGGCGGCGCCTTGGTTTGGCTCGAACTTCAGCATGCCGAGGGCCTGCTGCACGTTCTTACCGCGAACCATCTTAGCCACGAGACGCATCTTACGCGGCGACGTTGGTACCGCGTGCAGCTGCGAGGTAGCCGGGCCCGTGAGTCCAGCGGTTTTGGCCGCTTCCTTCTGGAGCCGGATGCGAACCGATTTTTTCAGTTTCTTTTCCGTTTCCATTAGCGCTTGGCTTTGTCTTTTTTGGCAGTGTGACCGCGGAAATTGCGGGTTGGGGCAAACTCACCGAGCTTGTGACCAACCATGTTCTCCGTGACGTAGACCGGGATGAACTTATTGCCGTTGTGAACAGCAAACGTGTGGCCGACGAAATCCGGAGAAATCATTGAGCGGCGCGACCACGTCTTGACGACCGACTTTTTGTTGGCGTCGATCAGCACCTGGACTTTCTTCTCCAGGCGGTAGTCGATGTAAGGACCTTTCTTGAGCGAACGAGCCATTGCTACTTCTTGCCTTTGCGGCTAACGATGTATTGATCCGACTGCTTCTTCGGCGAGCGCGTCTTCTGCCCTTTCGAGAAGATACCACCACGTGAGCGCGGGTGACCGCCTGACGAACGGCCTTCCCCACCACCCATAGGGTGATCTACTGGGTTCATTGCCACACCGCGAACGCGCGGACGGCGACCCAGCCAGCGATTGCGGCCAGCTTTACCAAGGCGCACGTTCATATGATCGCCGTTCGAGACGGTGCCGATCGTAGCGTAGCAGCTGGTGAGGACCATCCGCGACTCACCCGACGGCAAGCGTAGGGTCGCGTAGCGCTCTTCCCGTGCCACTAGCTGAGCGTACGTTCCGGCGGAGCGGGCCATCTGACCACCCTGCCCTGGGCGCAGCTCAATGTTGTGCACGATGGTACCGAGCGGAATAGCCGAGAGCGGCAAGGCGTTGCCTACTTCCGGGCTAGCTGCGGGGCCACTCGTCACCGTGGCGCCAACTGCGAGGTTTGCCGGGGCGATGATGTAGGCTTTCGCGCCATCAACGTAGTAGAGCAGGGCGATGCGAGCCGTACGGTTCGGATCGTACTCGATGCTTTTCACCGTGGCGGGTACGCCGTGCTTGGCACGGGCGAAGTCCACGAGCCGGTAGGTGCGCTTGTGGCCACCACCGGTGTAACGCATCGTCATCTTGCCGGAGCCGTTACGGCCGCCCGACTTGTGAATCCCAACCGTGAGTGATTTCTCCGGCTTGGATGCGGTGATTTCGTCGAACGCCGGTGCCACGCGGAAGCGCGTACCGGGCGTCATTGGACGAAGTTTCTTGACTGCCATAATAGGGTTCTACGGCTTTTGGATTAGTTGATAGTTGGTAGTTTTTGGTTGCTGGTTGTTATTCCTCGGAACGATCAACTATCAACCAAAACCCATCAACCACTTTAGATGCCCGTGTAGAAGTCGATGGTTTCGCCGGCTTTCAGCGTAACCAGCGCCCGCTTGGACGAGGCACGGCGCCCGCTCACGGGGCCATTTTTGGTGTTGCGGCTCTTGATCTTGCCCATATAGCGCATCGTGTTGACGGCTACCACGGTCACGCCATAGAGCTGCTCGATGGCGCGGCGGATCTCGATCTTGTTGGCCATGCGGTCAACTTCGAACGCGTACCGCCCCGCTTCTTGCAGGCTCGCCATCTTCTCGGTGACGATCGGGCGCTTGAGGATGTGAATCGGATTCATCTCGCTTCTAAGTCTGAAAGGGTTAGGCGCGGTCGGCGTACAAAGCTTCCAGCGATTGCAGACCCGCTTCGGAAAGCACCAGCGCATCCGCATTGAGCAGATCGTAAGTGGTCAGTGCCGACGGAACGGCGATTTTCACTTTCTGAATGTTACGGGCTGACAGCACAACATTGGCATCGACGGCACCCGTCACGAGCAGCGTCCGGCGACCGGTAAGCTGCATCCCGTTGAGCAGCGCGACGATATCCTTCGTCTTCGGCGCGGCGAACGAGGGGTTCTCGATCACCTTCACTTTCGCGTCCTTCGCCAGCGAGGCAAAGGCCGAGAGGCGAGCCAGCGCCTTCACTTTCTTGTTGAGCTTGAAGCGGTAGTCGCGCGGACGCGGACCGAACACCCGGCCGCCACCGACAAATACCGGCGACTTCATCGAGCCGGCGCGGGCGCCGCCCGTGCCTTTCTGCTTCTTGAGTTTCTTAGTGGTACGGGCGATTTCAGCCCGCTCCTTCGACTTGTGCGTGCCCTGGCGCTGGTTGGCCAGGTACTGCTTCACGTCGAGGTACATCACGTGATGGTTGATCTCGCCACCGAATACGGCGTCGGATAACGTCACTTTGCGGCCGGTTTCCTGGCCGTTAATTCCAACTACTACGAGTTCCATCGGGCGCTTACTTCTCGAGGTACACAAACGAATTTTTCGCGCCCGGAACGGACCCGCTGATCACCAGCAGATTCCGGTCGGTCACGACCCGCAGCACCTTCAGGTTCTGCACTTTCACGCGGTTGCCGCCCATCCGGCCGGCCATCCGCATGCCTTTAAATACGCGCGAAGGCCACGAGCAGGCACCAATGGAGCCCGGGTGGCGAAGGCGGTTGTGCTGGCCGTGGGTCTGGCCACCAACACCGGCGAAGTTGTGACGCTTCACGACGCCCTGAAAGCCCTTCCCTTTGGAAGTGCCCACGACGTCAACGAAATCGCCTTCGACGAAGAAGTCAGCGCCAAGCTGCTGGCCTGCTTTGTAAGAAGCCGCTCCGTCGCCATCTGGCCGGAATTCAGCTACTTTCTGCAGCGGCTCTACGCCGGCTTTGGCGAAGTGACCCGCCATAGCTTTGGTGGTCCGGCGCGCCTTGCGCTTACCGAAACCGATTTGCACAGCCGCGTACCCGTCGTTCTCGACGGTCTTGACCTGCGTTACGAAACAGGGACCAGCTTCAATCAGCGTGGCGGGCACATTCAGGCCGTCCGCGGTGAAGAGGCTTGTCATCCCGATTTTCTTACCGATGATGCCAGGCATTCTACCTTGTTAATAAGTGAACTAACATCCCGCCGCGCCGACCTCAATCAGGTCGGTTTTGCCAACGGGAGCGCAAAGGTAGCAAAACTTATTTAGCCGGCAAGCTGAATGTCAAAACTTTTACTCTTGTCGGGCAGTCTCGCACGGCTGGCTTTCGGGCGCGGAGCTTTTAGATGTAGAGCAATGACGGTTGTTAATTTCACCACCTTCTGGTAGGCGGGAGACCTGGTCAAAGTAAATAGTTGAGTCAGCGTCATAAAAAAGAGTCAGCGTCATAAAAAAAATAAAGGCTGCAAGCATACCATTTGCTGCCGCTGCCGTACCTTTCGGTCCCATTTCACGCAAACCCGACAATGGAAGTCCAGCAAACCCCCACGATTAAAGGCGGTGAGTTCTTGCTCCACGCCACTGATGCGGCCACCGTTTTCACGCCGGCCGACTTTACCGAAGAGCAGCGGATGATGGCCGACTCTTCGCGCACCTTCGTGCAGGACGAGGTGATGCCGCTCCTCGATCGCCTCGACAACCACGAGGAAGGCCTGATGGAGAACCTGATGAAGAAGGCGGGCGCGCTCGGCCTGTTCGGCATCTCGATTCCGGCCGAATACGGCGGCCTGGAGATGGATTTCAACACGGCGCTGCTCGTAACCGAATCCGTGGGGGGCGGGCACTCGTTCCCGGTGGCTTTTGCGGCGCACACGGGCATTGGCACCTTGCCGATCCTCTACTTCGGCACCGAGGAGCAGAAGCAGAAGTACGTGCCGAAGCTGGCGAGCGGCGAATGGGCGGGCGCCTACTGCCTGACGGAGCCGGGGTCGGGGTCGGACGCGATGGGCGCGAAAACCCGCGCCGACCGCACCCCCGATGGCGGCTTCACGCTCAACGGCCAGAAGATGTGGATCACGAACGCGGGCTTCGCGCACGTATTCATCGTCTTCGCGCAGGTGGATGGCGACAAGTTCACCGGCTTCATCGTCGAGCGCGGTACGCCGGGGTTGAGCTTCGGCAACGAAGAGCACAAGATGGGCATTAAGGGCTCCTCGACGCGGCAGGTGTTCTTGAACGACGTGCAGCTGCCGGCCGAGAATGTCCTGGGCGAGATCGGCAAGGGTCACCTGATCGCCTTCAACATCCTCAACATCGGGCGCATCAAGCTGGGGGCGGCGTGTCTGGGGGCAGCCAAGGGCGTAGCGGTGCTGGCCATCAAGTATGCCAACGAGCGCCAGCAGTTCAAGATGTCGATCTCGAAGTTCGGCGCCATTCGCTACAAGCTCGCGCAGATGGCGGTCCGCATCTGGAACTCCGAAGCCGCGCACTACCGCTGCGGGATGGATATCCATCGCCTGGAGCAACAGCTCCTCGCCGATGGCAAACCGATGAACGAGGCGCTGCTCGGCGCGGCCCGCGAGTTCGCCGTGGAGTGCTCGATCCTGAAAGTAGACGGCTCGGAAACGCTCGATTACGTGGTCGATGAAGGCGTGCAGATCTACGGCGGCTACGGCTTCTCGGCCGATTACCCGATGGACCGCGCCTACCGCGACGCCCGCATCAACCGCATCTTCGAGGGTACCAACGAGATCAACCGGATGCTGATGGTCGATATGATCCTCAAGAAAGGCCTCAAGGGCGAGCTCGACCTGATGACGCCGATGAAGGCCATTCAGGAGGAGTTGATGAGCATCCCGACCTTCGCCGACGACGATGACGCGCCGCTCGCGGCCGAGAAAACCGTCATCGCCAACCTCAAGAAGGTGTGCCTGATGGTGGCCGGCCAAGCGGTGCAGCAGTTTATGGCGACCCTCCAGAAGGAGCAGGAAATCCTGATGAACGTGGCCGACATCGCCACCAGCATCTACATCGCCGAATCGGGCCTGCTGCGCGCTGAGAAGGAGCAGCAGACCAAGGGCGAAGCCGGCGCCGCCCTCGCCCTCGACCTGGCCCGCGTGAACCTCTCGGAAGCGGTCGACGCCGTGACGAAAGCCGCCAAGGATGCCATCGCCGCCATGGGCGAAGGCGACCAGCAGCGCATGCTGCTCATGGGCCTCAAGCGCTTCACCAAAGCCGAGCTGTTCAACTCGAAAGACGCGCGCCAGCGCATCGCCAAGGCCCTCATCGACGCCAACGACTACGCGCTGTAAATCTGCTGATTAGCGTACACGCCAACGCCCGTTCCTACCACGTAGGGACGGGCGTTGGCGTGTACGGGCCGGGCCGGAAGCCGGCCCTGGGATTAGGCCGGGGGCGCCGCCGGGGCACCGCTGCCGGCGGCGCTGCCCGGACCGCTCTGGGGCGCGGGCTCCCACACGTAGTCGTTGAACCGGGCTTCATCACGGGAAACAAAGTGCGCCTGCCCGTCGGCGGCGAGCCGCTGGAGCTTCTCGTAGTAGGCGTTGGCGGCGATGAGGCGCTCCTGGGTAGCGATGTCGCGCTCGCGGATGGCGTCGTCCTGATCGTCGCGCGCCGAGTCGAACTTCCTGAACGTGGCGACGAGCGTATCGAGGTGGCGCTGAGTGAGGCCCTTCGTTTGGAGCTCGGTGAGCTGGCCGGCCGCTACGCGGGCCGTACGCTTGGCAGCCTGCCAGAGCTGGCCGTCGGTCAGCTTGCTGAGCTTGGTGGCGCCGTAGCGGCGCACTTTGCCGCTCTCCTCGCCGTAAACCGACGTTGCCCGCGCCACGATGCCGCTGATCTGCTCGCGCAGCTCTTCGGCGAGCTCGTCTTTGGTGGCGCTGGCCTCGGTGAGGATCCCGACGAATTCGTCGTCGGTCGGCATCGCGCTCACCACTTCGCCCGCCGCTTCGATGGCGTCGAGCTGGCCGGCGGTGTAGCCGAACTCGGTCAGGCCCTTGTTGTCGGGCAGATTCAGATCGCGCCGCGCGGCGGCGACAAGGTTGCTGCCCTTCTGGAGCAGCACGTTCAACTCATCCCGATAGAGCGGGAGCACCTCTTTCTTCTTCGCCATCGCTTTCGATAAAAATTACGGGTGACTGAATACGCAAATCTATACGCCAGCCGGGTAATGGCGGAACCGGTCAGGACTGGCTGCGGAAACCGGATTGCGGAGACCGGCGAAGCGCGTACCGGCCCCGGGGCGATTGCCACCGGCACCGGACTGGGGCTGGCGGCAAGTGGCGCTCCCTACGCCGGCACCGGAATACCTTTTGCCGGCACCGGACCAGATTTTTCCAAGTCCGGACCAGATTTTTCCTTGACCATTGGCGGCGGCGGAGCCTGCGGTACTTTCCCCCGTCCTGACGCCGCCTAGCCCGCGTATTATTTACGACCTATACTTGCACACCGGCACGGTTGCACCGGCCCCGGCCCTCCCCCCCTTTTTTCCTCCCCTACTCCTATGGGTTTGCTCAAGGAATTCCGCGAATTCGCGATGCGCGGCAACGTCGTTGATCTCGCCGTCGGCGTCATCATTGGCGCCGCGTTCGGCAAGATCGTCACCTCGCTGGTCAACGACATCATCATGCCGCCGCTTGGGCTCGCCATTGGCGGCGTCAATTTCAAGGACCTGAAGATGGAGCTGAAGGGCGCCACCGTCGATGCGGCCGGCGCGGCCGTACCCGCCGTATCGGTCAACTACGGGATGTTCCTGCAAAACATTTTCGACTTTATCATCATCGCCTTCGCCATCTTCGCCATCATCCAGCTGATGAACCGGATGATGCGCAAGCGCGCCGTCGAAGCTGCCGCCCCCGCGCCGCCTCCCGCCCCCACGGCGCAGGAAGTGCTGCTCGCCGAAATTCGCGACGAGCTGCGCGCCCGGCGTTGAGGTAGTGACGAGTAGCGAGTGACGAGTGGCGAGTAGCGAGTGACGAGTGACGAGCATAATGCTACTCGCTACTCGCTACTCGAAACTCGCTACTCGAAACTCGTCACTCGTCACTCGTCACTACTTCAGCACAATCTTGTTGAGCGTGAGGGTGGCCGACTTCTTCGCCGGGCGGCTCACGGCGAGCAGCGTCTTGGCGTCGAGCCACGTGGTGAAGTCTTTGACGTGGTTGACGGCCTGGCCGGGGGCCACGTTGAGCCCTAGCGGGCGCACGGGGAACGGCTTACCGGTGAGGGCGGAGAAGGGATGGTCGAAGAGGTCCGTGACCTTGCCCTTCGTTTCGAGGGTGATCAGGTGGAGCGTCGTGCCCTGCACGTGGGCGCGGTAGCCGATGCCGCTGTAGCCTTCGGCGGCGGGCGCCTGCTGATTTTTCCAGAGGGCACCGTGCCAGGTAGGCCGGCCGAACTCGTTGTACCCAAACACGAGCAGCTCCTTGGCGAAGTGGGGCGCGGTTTCGCCTTCCTCCTCCTTGCGCTCCAGCACCACGACCACCTGTTTTTCGGGCGTGAGCAGCAGGTCGGAGAGGTACGTATCGGCGAGGCGCTCGGGCGCGGTGGCGCCGGCGGCCGAGGCGGAAGCCGTCAGCTCAGCGAGGTATTTGGGGTCGAACCTGATTTCTTCGGCGTAGCGGATATCGTTCGCCTGAAAATCAAATTTGACGACTTTCAGGCTGTAATACTCGCCCGATTCCTCGTTCATGCAGATCGCGGCGGCGTAGAGGGCGCCGTCCTGGTCGAAGCGGTAGATCGTGTCGAAGATGTACACCTTCTGCCCGCCGTAAACGCCCCCCACCGGCACGCCGAGCACCTGCGCCTCGGTGCCCTTGAGCGGGTAGCGGCGAATGGTGAGCTTGATGCCGCCGTCGGTTTGCAGGCCCACGTACTGCTCGCCCGCGTTCGAGACGCGCACCGTGGCCGACGCCGACCCGCCCGCCCCCCGCAAATCGACGACCGTGCGCGTGAGCTCCTTAAACGACTGGTCGAAGACGACGGTCTGCAGCTCCGAGAGCTGGTTTTGCCGCGTGCGCGTCTCGTACGCCACGAGCTTGGTGCCGTCGTCGGAAAAAGAGCCATTGAGGCGCCGGCCCTTCGCGGCCGTCAGCACCGGCTTGCGGTCGGTGCGCTGCCCGGACGCCAGCTCGATGCGGAACCCCGCGAGCGTCTGCTCGCCGGTGGTGCCATCGGCGCGGTAGGTGAGGAGCACGGCCGCGTCGGCGGAAGTGGCGAAGGCATCGATGCTCTCGCCCACCGCGAGCGGCACCACGCACGACCAGCGCAGCTTCAGATCGGTGTTGGCGTAGCGCTCCACGGCGTACTCCTGCGCGGTGCGCCGCGTGAGGAGCAGGAAAGTGCCGTCGGGCAGCGGCAGCAGCTTATTCGGCAGGCGTTCGGCGTACGGATCAGCCGAAGGATCCGGCACGTAAGCAAACGGCACGGACTTTACTTTGGTCTGGCCGAAGGCCACCGGCGTCACTAGCGCTACCAGCGACAGACTGAGTGCGGCGGCACAAGCCAGGCGGCCGAAAATAGGGGTAAACATTTGGCTCACGTTGCGTACAAGGTACTTTCTCGCTCCCGGCGCTCGTCGAGCAAGCCCACCGGCGAGGTGCTAC
The DNA here is from genome assembly GCA_046590685.1 of Hymenobacteraceae bacterium. Classification (GTDB taxonomy): domain Bacteria; phylum Bacteroidota; class Bacteroidia; order Cytophagales; family Hymenobacteraceae; genus JANNMJ01. The sequence continues at coordinate 27,107 of JBKJUQ010000408.1, read as the reverse complement.
TGACGCAAAGATGCCACCCCGGCTCTCACCCAGCGGTCCACTAGGGGCCGCCTCAGTAGCCGTTGTTAACCAAATCATAACGAACCACGATTTACGGGATTGCGCGCCGCGTCGTACTTTTGCGGGCGACTTAGTGGTAAAAACCACTAGAATTCTGTTCAACACGTTGGTTTTCTTGGTCTAACCTGCTACTTTTAGCGCCCCGAAACGCCAATACCCCTTTTTGCACTTTCTGCCCTCCTGCCCCGCTGACGGACATTGTTCCGGCAGCCAGCCTATCTGAAACAAGCGTATGAAGCTTCAACCCTTACTTAAAGCCTCCCTCATGTTGGGACTGGTTATCGCCGGCCGCTATGCCCGCGATATTGAGCAAACCAACCCCGGGCGCTCGCTCAACGAAATTCTTCGCAGCTCTACGGCGACGACAGTTGCTACCACCACACCCCTTGCCGCACCGGCAGCGCGCCCTTATGGGGTGGTACCCACGAAAGTGACGCACGTAGTGCCCGCCACTCGGCCGCAAACCGCATCTTTCGGGGAAGTAAACTAGAACCCCGGCGGGCCTAAGCGCGCAGTGTATTGCGTAGCGGTGGCGAGGCTGTACTCGCTTACCGCCACCGCCACACCAAGCTTACGTCGAAGTACGGATCGGTGCGCCGGGCGCGACTGGGGAAGTCGGCCGGCGTGAGCGACGGGCCCGCGTAGAGGCTCTGACTTGGTCGGTAACGTCGAAAGGTGGTGATGCCCTGTAGCCACACGCCCGCGTTGAGCAGGAAGCCGCGCGCGGGCAGGGCTCGCTCGTACCGCACCTCCGGGCCGTGCTGCCACGTAAAATCGCGTCGGTAGATGAGCCGCGGGGCGTCGCCGGGCACCGTCAGGCCGCCGGGTTGCTGCACGCGCTGCTCGAAAAACCGATAGCCTACCCGCACCGCGTGGCGCAGGCCGGCGGGCCGGCCCGCACGTACTGGTAGCGCGTGGCGCACGGCGAGCAGGTAGTCATTGGCGATGGTAGTATCGAGCGGAGCTTCCTTGAACTCCGGCCACCGCAGCACCCCAAAGCGGCTTTCGCGGCGCTGGTACGTTACGGTCAAAAGCCACTCCCGGCGGGCAGGCAGGCGATAGCTCCACTCCTGCTGCCACTGCAACAGGCGAGTGGCGCGGTTGCGCCCCTGCTCGCTGAGCAGCGCCCGCACCTGGTAGATGGCACGGAGCTGCACATCGGCCGTCCAGCCGAACCGGCCGGGCTGCCACCGAAACCCCGGCTCGTACGCCACCACGCGCTCCGTGTAGTTTTCGGCGCTCTGCACGGCTTTGATATACACAAACTGCCGCAGTTCGGCCACCACCGCTAGCGTCGTGCGAAACGTGGGGTCCCAAGTGGTGCTCCACTGCGCACGACCCTGGTAATACACCTCATCGCGGTCTTGCTGGTTTTGCTCCGAGGGCGTATCGAGGTGCAGAATCTGGGCGGTGGTGCGGGTGCTGAGCACGTGGCGGGCTCCCTCCGGGCGGCGGGGCAGCGGCGCCCACTCGGCGTCCGTGGTCCAGGCAGCTGTACGCTCGCGGATATCCTTGAGTCCCTCCTGCCGCGTGGCAGTAGCGAGCTGGAGGTTAGAAGAGTCGAGGCGGCCGACTTGCACGGCGTAGGTACGCTGGCGCTCTTGATAGCTGAATTGGACGCCCCCGCGCAGGCGGCGCCACTGGGTCCGCACTTCCTGCCGCAGTTGCACGTCGCGCTGCCGAAAGCTGGAGTTGCGCAGCCGCGCGGCGGGTACCCCGGTGGCGTCGCGACCCGTCACGGGCCGGTACGCGAACCGCCGCCCGGGCAGCACCAGGCTATTGTCGGAGATGAACGTAAAGTAGCGCGCCAGCGGGTACCGTACGCCCAGCCGCGCCGTGATGGTATCGGACTGAATACGCTGCACGTTGCCGCTGAGGTAATCGTCGGTGCGCCCCGCGCGCCAGCCCGCTGCCAGCTGCACGGCGCCGTTCCCCACCCCCACGAAAGCCCCGGGCAGCGTCACGTCCCAGGCCGCTTCGGCCAGTGCCCGCGTGAAAATGCGCGGTCCGAACGTGGCGCGCAGCACCCGGCCCACCGCCCGCACCGGCGCGCGGGCCGAGCTACCGGGCGGCAACCACGTTGCGGTCAGGTCGGCGCCGACGGTTGGCCCGACGTCGGCGTACTGGCGGCGTACGTCGCGTCGCACCCCCACCATCACTCCGCCGCGGAGCGCCGAGAGCGTATCGGCCGCGGGCGTACCCGGCAACCGACCGCGCCAGCCCACCCGGCTACCCACCGCGGTGATGGCCGTGCGGATGGCGGGGTTTTGCAGGTGCTGCGCGAACGGCTCGATGGTCCAGCGGTCGGCCGTCCGGCCGACCGCGTGATGGCCCCGCACGTCAACGCGGGTTTCCTGCCGAACGAAGAAGGCCTCGCCCGGCGCGGTGCTCATCAGCCAGTCGGTGCCGACGTAGTAGCGGATCAGCGATGGGGATGATTTGCCCGACGGCGGTGCGCCCCCGCCGACCCGTCCGCGCACCGCCGAGCGGAACGCGTACGTCGTCAAGCCCACCCGACGCGCGCCCGCGTCGAGCAGTAGCGTCGAGTCCATCGATTGAAGGATTTCCTGACTGAGTTGTACCGAATCGGCCAGTACTATACTCGGCACGGAAGTAGTGCCGGGGGTGTTTTGAGCGTCGACTGAGTAAGTTGCCCCAACTAGCAGAAGCCCCGCGAGAATCTTTCCGCGCGACAAGCTTTGGCAACGACGGGCGACATTCACGAACGAAAGTTCGGCGTTTTTTTCCCGTGCGCCACGCTTGCCCGGGCGGGCGGCGTATTTTTCCGCACTTTCTCGCCTCCCCGCCCGCTTTTCGCTTCCCGTATGACCTCCCTCCGCTCGGGTTTTTCCTCTTGCACCCCCGGCCCGGCTCCCGTCCGCGGCACGCGCGGGCCGCTGCCGCTGCTGGCAACGCTGTTTCTGGCCTGGCTACTGGGGATGCCCGAAGCGCGGGCGCAGCAGGTGCAGTGGGCTTCTAAGGTGGTGAGCACGACCTCGAAGCGGACGGAAAAGAAAACCGATCCGTACGCACCCGAGAAGATGCTGGGCCAACCCGACGCGCTGCCCGAGGGTGAGGAAAACAAGAACGCGTGGAGCCCGGAAAAAGAAGACGCCAAGAAAGAGATGGTGGAAGTGAAGATGGGCCGCTCCCTGCTTTGTAAGCAGGTGGTCGTGGTCGAGAGCTTTAACCCTGGGTCGGTGACGAAGATCGAGCTGGTTGATACGAAAGACAACCGCCACACCGTTTACTCCAACAACAACCCGGGGCCGCAGCCGGATGCTTTTCGCGTGCTGAGCGTGAAGTTCGAGCCCGGCACTTACCGCACGGTGGGCGTGGTGGTGACGCTGAATACTGCCGCCGTGCAGGGCCTGCAGCAACTCGACGCCATCGGCATCGCCGACACCCACGAGCCGGTGACCAAGCGCTCGCTCGTGATCAAGAAAGACATCGGCTTCGATACATTGATGGTCAACATCGGGCCGTGTGCGAACACGAAGTACACCGAGGTACGCCCGATGCTCTCCGCCGATGGCAAGCTGCTGTACTTCGCCCGCCAGGAGTCGCCCGACAATATGGGGGGGCGCGACGACGGGCAGGACGTATGGGTCTGCCACCTCAAAGACGAAAAGACGCAGGAGTGGGCCGACGCCAAAAACCTCGGCAAGCCGATCAACCAGCAGGGGCCCAATGGGGTAGCATCCGTATCGGCTGACGGCAACTCGTTGCTGCTCATCAATAAGTACCAACCCAGCGGGGGCGTCACGCCCGACGGGGCCTCCTTGAGCACCCGCACCAAGTCGGGCGGCTGGAGCTTTCCCAAGCCTCTCAACATCCTCGACTGGTACAACAAGGATAAGGAGCAGGTCGACTTCTACATGGCCAACTCAGGCAAGACGCTGCTCATCGCGGCCGAGCGCGATGGTACAGTCGGCGGGCTCGACCTGTACGTGAGCTTCCTGCAGCAATTCGGCATCTGGTCGAAGCCGCTCAACATCGGCAAGAGCATCAACACAAAGGGGCAGGAGTTTGCCCCTTTTCTGGCCGCGGACGACAAGACGCTCTACTTTGCCTCCGACGGGCGGGGTGGGTACGGCAAGACGGATATTTTCATGACCAAGCGCCTCGACTCTACCTGGACGCACTGGTCGACGCCGAAGAACCTGGGGGCTAACATCAACTCCAAGACGCGCGACGAGTACTACTCCGTCTCGGCGCAGGGCAAATTCGCGTACCTCATCTCCGACCGGACGGGCGTCGAGAAATCGCGCGACATCTACCGCATTCAGCTGGAGCCCGAGTTTCGGCCCGAGCCCGTCATTCTCGTCACCGGGCGAGTGCTCGATCAAAATACCCAAAAACCGGTGGCGGCACGCGTGCGCTACGAAAGCCTCGTGACGGGTGAGGAGCTGGGCACGGCCGTGACTAACCCCGAAGACGGCACCTATACCATTGTGCTGCCCGCGGGCGTGACCTACGGCTATATGGCGGAAGCCGACGGCTACCTCGCCGTTGACGAAAACCTCGATGCGACGAAGGTCAACGAGTACACGATCAAGCAGCAGGACCTGTACATGGTGCCGTTTGAGGTGGGGCAGACGATCAAGCTCAACAACATCTTCTTCGAGCAGAGCCGGCACTTTCTGCAAAAAGCGTCTTACCTGGAGCTAAACCGTCTGGCTAAGCTCCTGCGCGACTACCCCACCGTCGAGATCATCCTCGAAGGCCACACCGACGGTCAAGGCGATGCGAAGCTCAATCTGCAGCTTTCCGTTGACCGCGTCAACGAAGTGAAGCGCTATCTGAACTCGAAAGGCATCTCCAAGAGCCGCATCGCTACGATTGGCTACGGCGGCACCCGCCCCATTGCCTCCAATGCCGAGGAGGAAACCCGCAAGCTCAATCGCCGGGTCGAGTTCAAGATCACGAAAAAGTAGCGGCCGCCGCCCCGCCGCCGCAACGATAGCGCTAGCTCTTTCGGTCGACGAACAGCTTCCGGAAGCGGGCCTCGGAGCGCGCCGTGAGGTGGTGCCGAGCGAAGAAGTAGTTCGTCAGGGCGTACCGAATGCCGTGCGTGAGCGGCTGCCCCCGGTGGAGGCCGCGCGTATCGGTGATGACGAGCGTGCCCGCGGGCGCGGTCACGGTGTGGGAATGGTACGCGCCGGGGCCCGTACCAGCGGCCACGATAGCTTTGACTTCGGCTTCCGCCAGGCGGTTTTGATTGAACGCGACCTGCCCCGTACGCGTCAGGCGCAGCAGATCGGCGGGGCGGTGCGAGCCGGCCACGTACTGGTACGCGCCGATACCCTCTTGTACATCGGTGAGGTACAGCAAAGTTTTGAGCTGGCGCTGATGCACGGAATCGCGGTGCCAGCCGCCCCCGGACCCGAGTCCGCCGGGCTCGGGTCGCACCCGGTTGGCCAAGGTAAACAGGTTGAGCGTTGGGGCCTGATGAAACGCGGCCGCCAGCGCCGTGAGGCGGGGATCGGCGTGGTAGCCTTGAATCAGCTCACTCACGCGTTCCGCGCCGTAGATGCGGTCGTCGTCCGGCAGGTGCTCGGTAGTAGCCGGGTAAGCGACGAGAATGCGATCGATCTCGGCCCGCAACGCAAGGCACTGCATGGGCGAATAAAAGTGCGGCACGACCACAAACCCCTGCTGGTCGAGCGCCGTCAGCCACGGTTGAATGTCGGCGGACACGAGCACGGCGCGGTGGTGCAGCCGGTCCTGCGCGGCGGCGACGGCCAGATGCAGCAGCGTACGGGCAGAGGAAAGCATTGGAGGAAAGGTGATAATGTGACGATGTGGAGATGTGTTGATGTGCTGATGTGAAAGTAAGGTGCACATCAACACATCTCCACATCTTTCCCATCTCTCCTCCTCTACTCCTCAAACATCCGCGTCAGGCCGCCGAGCACGGATCCGTTTTCTTTCCCGGCGTTCTTACCGTTGGGCATTAGCGCGTGAATAAGCTTGCGGATGGGCATCGACTGAATCCAGACGCGCCCGGTGCCGCGGAGCGTGGCCAGAAATAGGCCTTCGCCGCCGAAGATCATCGATTTGAGGCCGCCCGCGCGCTGCACCGAAAACTCGATCTGGGGCTCAAACGCCACTACGCAGCCCGTGTCGACGCGCAGGGTTTCGTTGTGGAGCGTGCGTTCAATCATCGTCCCGCCCGCGTGGACGAACGCGAGGCCGTCGCCCTGCAAGCGCTCCATAATGAAGCCTTCGCCGCCGAAAAGGCCCGCACCGAGCTTCTGGTTGAAGTGAATCGAGAGCTTGGTGCCCTTCGCCGCCGCCAGAAAGCCATCTTTCTGCACCACCAACCCGCCGGGAGTCCGGGCCAGATCAATCGGCAGAATGGTGCCGGGGTACGGGGCCGAAAAAGCCACCTTCCGCTTGCCTTGGCCCTGATTCGTGAAGTGCGTCATAAACAGCGACTCGCCCGTGATCATCCGGGTGCCCGCCTGGAAAAGCTTGCTTAGGATGGACGGATTTTCTTCGGAACCATCGCCCATTCGGGTCTCGAACTGAATGCCATCTTCCATAAAGACCATCGCGCCCGCCTCGGCGATGACGGTTTCCTGGGGGTCAAGCTCTACTTCGAGCACCTGAATATCGGAGCCGAGGATCTGGTAGTCAATTTCGTGGGAGCGCATGGCAGAGTAGCGGGGGTTGATGAGGGGTTGAATGGCGTGATTCGGCGCGGCAAGGTAGTGATGAGCACAAAGAAGCCCCTTCGCCACGAGGGCAAAGGGGCTATTTCTGCGGCCGGTATCGTCAGGTGAAACCGTACGCCGTCCGGTTACTCCTCTACTTCCGCATCCGCCTCCGGGTCGGCGTCTGCCCCCTTTTTGCCTTTCCGCTTCAGGCCCGCGCTGCGCAGCCCCGCGTCGCGTAGAAAGGATTCGTCGTCGTCGGCTTCATCGGCGTCGTTGGACTGCTGAATCGGGAACATCCGATCGTCCTGCTCGCCCTTTTGGTCAGGGGTGAGCTTCTTATCCTTGACGTGCTTGTTGAGAAACTCGTTGAGCTGTTCGTGGGTGAAGTTGGAGATGACCTGGCCGGTCGGGCTAATGCCGATCTCGAAGCCCTCCAGGTCTTTGTGGACGCGGGCTTTCTTTTCGGGTTCGTTTTTCTTCTTGGTCATCGACGTCGGACGGGTTGAAGAAAGATAGGGATAGAGTCCTTCCTGCAACGGATACGGGTGCCCGGAGGTTGAGCAAGGGCAGATCCGAAGTGATAAGCGGCGGCACTTTCGGGGTAAGAAGCTTACGCGACCGCAAACGGCGCCAGCGCCCCTACCGCTGCTTCAATCCGCCGCCGGGTTTCGTCAGCCCCGAGCACCTCCAGGGTGGCGATCAAATCCGGCCCCATCAGGCCGCCCGTGATGGCCACGCGCAGGGCCTGCATCACCTGGCCCGGCTTGAGATCGTGCGCGGCGAGGGTTTCGTCGAGGACGCGCTTGATCTCCGTTGCGTGCCACGGCTGGGCCTGGTCGAGCCGGGTGGCGAACGCGGCGAAGGCCGCGCTCACCGGGGCGTTCCACTTCTTGGCGACCACGGCTTCGTCGTAGCTCGTGGGCGCCACGAAGAAGTACTGCGCCTCGCGCCAGAAGTCGTGCGGGAAGGTTACGCGCTCCTTCATCAGGTGCGCGATCTGCGCGGCTTTCTCCGGCGCCACATCGGCGATGCCGTGCGCGCGCAGGGCCGTTTGCAGCAGCTCGGCGAGCTCGGCATCGGGCTTGGCGCGCAAATACTGCTCGTTGAACCAGCGCACCTTGTGCTGATCGAACTTCGCCGGCGACTTACTGACTCGCTCAATAGAAAAGGCCTGAATCAGCTCATCCATCGAGAAAATCTCCTGCGCGGTGCCGGGGTTCCAGCCCAGAAAGGCGAGGAAGTTGACGAAGGCCGCCGGCAGGTAGCCCGCCTCGCGGTAACCGCTGCTGACGGTCGGCTCGTGGGTTTCGGCATCCACGCCGTGCCATTCGAGCGGGAAGACGGGGAAGCCGAGGCGGTCGCCATCGCGCTTCGAGAGCTTGCCGGTACCATCGGGCTTGAGCAGCAGCGGCAAATGGGCGAACTGCGGCATCGTGGCCTCCCACCCAAAAAAGCGGTACAGCAGCACGTGCAGCGGCGCGCTCGGCAACCACTCTTCGCCGCGGATCACGTGGGTGATCTCCATCAAATGGTCGTCGACGATGTTGGCGAGGTGGTAGGTCGGCATCCCGTCCGACTTCATCAGCACCTTATCGTCCAACGAAGCCGAGTGCACCACCACCCAGCCACGAATCATATCCTGAAACCGGACTTCCTCCTTGCGCGGAATCTTCGCGCGGATGACGTACGGCGCACCGCTTTCGAGCAGCGCCTTCACTTCGTCCTCCGGCAGGGTCGTCGAGTTGCGCATCTGCCCGCGCGTGATGGCGTTGTACTGCGGGTTGGGCACTTTGGCGGCGGCCAGGCGCTCGCGCATCGCGTCGAGCTCCTCGGGGGTGTCGAAGGCGTAGTAGGCGTGGCCGGCGGCCAGCAACTGGTCGGCGTACTGGCGGTACATCGGCTTGCGCTCGCTCTGGCGGTAGGGCGCGTGCGGGCCGCCCTGCGCGGGGCCTTCGTCGATCTCGATGCCGCACCACGCCAGCGCTTCCTGGATGTACGCTTCGGCGCCGGGCACGAAGCGGTTTTGGTCGGTATCCTCGATGCGGAGCAGCATCTTGCCGCCGAGCTTGCGCGCCAGCAGGTAGTTATAGAGGGCGGTGCGCACGCCGCCGATGTGCAGCGGACCGGTAGGACTAGGCGCGAAACGAACGCGAACGGGACGGGGCATTTGGGAGAATTACGAATTACGAATTAATAATTACGAATTACGAATCAGCCGGCATCCGTAACACGAATAGCTAACTTGTAATTAGCAATTCGTAATTCGTAATTAATCTCGCTCACAAAGGTACTCCCCCACCCCGCCGCCCGGTTTGGCCGTAGAGGGCACCGGTCCCTACCTTGCCCGCTGTGCTTCACGTTGCCCATCACCGCCGCCCGCGCCCGCGCGACATCGGCCACCTGCTTCACCAGGCGGGCGTCCGCTTTGTCGCCGACGACACGTTTCAGGAGGGCGCGGCCCTCGCCTACTACGCCATCTTCGCGCTGCCGGCGCTCATCGTGCTCATCACGCGGGTGGTGGGCGGCGTGTTCGGGCCGGCGGCCGTTACGGGCGCCCTGTACCGTGAGGTCCGCAAGGTGCTCGGGCCGAGCGGCGCCCACGATGTGCAGGTGATGGTCGAGAAAGCCTCGCACGACACGGGCCTGACCGTGGCGGCCATGGTGGGGCTAGTAGCGCTGCTGATCGCGGGAACGGGCCTCTTCGTGTCGCTTCAGGAAACGCTCAACCATATCTGGGGCGTGCGCGCCCGGCCCAAGCGGGCGTGGCTCAAAATCCTCATCGACCGCGGGCGCGGCCTGCTGCTGATGATGGGCGTCGGGGTGCTGCTGCTGCTCGGGGTGCTGGCGCAGACGCTGCTCGTCGGCTTGGGCGGGTGGCTTGACCGGGTGCTGCCCGGCGCCCAGGTGATGTGGCTTCACGTGGCCAATCAGGTTTCGTCGGTGCTGGTGGGCGTCCTGCTGTTCGGCAGCATCTTCAAGTTCCTGCCCGACGCGCGCATCCGCTGGCGCGAGGTGTGGGTGGGGGCGCTCGTCACGTCGGTGCTCTTCGCGGTGGGCAAGGCCGTGATTGGGGCTTACCTCGGTCGCGCCGATCTGGGGTCGGTCTACGGCGCAGCGGGCACGGTCATCGTGCTGCTGGCGTGGGTGTTTTACTCGTCCCAGATTCTGTTCTTCGGCGCCATCTTCACCCGCTGCTACGCCGAGGAATTCGGGCCGGGCATTCAGGCCGCGCCCCACGCCGTGCGGGTGCAGGTGGTGGAAGTCTCCGCCGAAGACGTCCGCATCAAGCACGACCCCACCGCATCGGCGGAGCCACAGGCCGTGCCCGAAGTGGCGAAGGAGGCCGTGCGGGTGCTCACGCAGGAGCAAGCGATGGCCGCGCCAAAGGAATGATTTGATGAGAGGATGTCCGGGGTGCCCTAATCGACTTGTATTGAAGCTCCCCGGACGTCCTGACTCTGTAAACTCAATCGGGGTTGACCAGTCAGGACGTCCTGATCCCCTATGAGGCCACCGCGATGGCCGAAATCTCGACCCGCACCCCGCGCGGCAGCCCCGCGACGGCCACGGTCTCGCGGGCTGGCGCCGTATGGCCGACGAAGTAGTGGCCGTACACGGTATTCACCTCCTGAAAAAAGGCCATGTCGGTGAGAAAGATGGTGACTTTTGCCACGTGGCCGAAGGTGAGGCCTGCGCTCGTGAGCACGGCCTGCAGATTCTGCATCACGCGCTCGGTTTCATCGGTGAGCGAGCCCGCCACGAGCTGCCCGGTAGCGGGGTCGAGGGCGATCTGGCCGGAGAGATACACCGTGTGGCCGGCGCGAATCGCCTGCGAGTACGGCCCGATGGGCGCGGGCGCGTGTTCGGTAAAGAGGGGAGTGTGTGCCATAGACCCGCAAGGTAGAGCCGGGAAACCGGGCCGCAGGCGACCTTTGCGCCCATGCACATCCTTGTCCTCGAAGGCGGCCACGTCGAAGAAGAATTTCGGCAGAAGTTCAGCCCGGATCATCAGGTGACCTTTTGGGCCGAAACCCCGCTCGATCCCGCCACCGCCGCCGAGTTTGAGGACGACTGGGAAACCCACTACGACGAGCAGCAAGCCGCGCTGATAGGTCATCTCACCACCGCCGACGTGGTGTTTGCCTTCGCCGGCGGCGCCGATCTGCCGCCGCTCCCCCCCGGCAAAGTGCTGTTCGTGGAAGCTACCACGCAGCCGCTCGCCGGCGCCTACTTCGGCCCCGGCGGCGAGCGCGGCACGCCCGTGTACGGCTTCTGCGGCTTGCCCACCCTGCTGAATCGGCCGCTGCTGGAAGTGTCGATGGTGCTGGGCGGCGACGAAGCCCCGCTGCGCGCTGTCTGTGCCCAGCTCGGCACCGAGTACCGCGTCGTGGCCGACCGCGTGGGCCTCGCGACCCCGCGGGTGCTCGCGATGCTCGTCAACGAAGCGTGTTACACCTGGCAGGAAGGCACCGCCGCGGCCGCTGACATCGACCAGGCAATGCAGCTCGGCGTCAACTACCCGCGCGGCCCACTGGCGTGGGGCGATGCGATCGGCCCGGCCCGCGTGCTGGCCGTGCTCGACGCGCTGTGGGCCGATACCCACGACGGCCGCTACCGCGCCTGCCCGTTGCTACGGACGCGGGCGACGTTGGGGGAGGTGTTGGCGTCGGTGTAAGGGAAGATCCAACAGTTCGTCTGATCGGTGAACGTCTGCTCAGTGAACCCCATAAACTGTCTGAAGAGCCCCATGAAACACTTGTTCCTGCTTTGCGCGACCCTGCTGCCCGTTGCCGTATCGGCCACCCCCCGGCCGGCCGCGTTGCTGGCGGATTCGGGGCGGGTCAAAAGCATTCGGCTGTGCTTCGTGGATGTAGCCGTGGGCCAGGATGTCATCCACGGGCAGCCGTTGAGCGGCGCGCTCAGCGGCTGGCTGCAGTGGGGCCGTCCGCGCAAGCTGGTCGAGCCGGGAGGTGGCCCACCAGTGGGCTCCGGGCGGCTGACCTATGGCGTCGGCCTGCGACTTACGGAGTTGTTCAACATCACGAATACGTTCGCCGGGCGCGGCGATGCCCACGGGCGGACGCTCTACGTTTCGGAGGCCTACTTGACCGCTCTCAATACGGCGGTGCAGGTGCGATGGCGCGTGCTGGGCCGCCCTAACAGCCGGCACCCGCTCACGGTGGGCTTTAACATCGATCTGGCCGGTATCACTCTTGGGCCAGCCCGCTACGCCTACGCTGGCCGCTTGACGGCGGCCGGTTTAGACCAGGAGGAGCGAGTCTCGCCCGTTCGCGGCAACCTGCTGCTGGGCAACATCAACGATCGAGGGACCCTCAACTCGGAGTTTTACCTGAGCTTGCGCGCTGCCCCGAGTCTGAGTGTCCGGGTGGGCATGGCGCATATGGCCGCCGGTTATAGCTTCGGTGGCAATCGTTACCAGCGGTTCGAGACCTTGGCGTTCGGGGCCCTCAGCTACGGCTTGGGCCGCACGGGGAGGTACTATTAATGCAGTTTCGGAAACCGTGTGAGGGGCGTAGGGCGACGCGATCGGCCCCGCCCGCGTGCTGGCCGTGCTCGACACGCTGTGGACCGATACCCACGACGGCCGCTACCGCGCCTGCCCGCTGCTACGCCATCCGCGCTACGCTGGGGAAAGCGCTGGCGGCGTAACTTGTTGAGGTGAATCGCTTCCCCGTTCTCGCATCTGTTGTGCTGCTGGCAGGTGCGCTGGCCACCGCTCCGGCGGCTTGGGCCCAAACCCCGCCTGAAACCCCGCGCCCGCATTGGCTAGTTGACGCAGCGGCCGGGCGCATAATCTACGCCCCTGGGACAAAATTTGATGAGGGACCGGTGTACCATCGCACCCAGCTCAGCACGGCGGGCTGGCGTCAGTGGTCCATCAGTCCGCGCGGGCGGCTTCGGTTGAGCGCGGGCGCCCGCCTCACGCACGGTTGGTCAGCTATCGTGGCCCTGCGACGGCAGGGCAGCCCCGACAAAAGCACTTCAGCTTACTTGAGCGATAGTACGCGGTGGCTCTATGTCCGTGGATTAAGGCTAACGGCGCTCAATCTGGCGGCGGGAGCGCAGTGGCGGCCCGTGCGGTGGCTACGGGTAGGACTCAACATTGACCTGGCCGGCGTACCGCTGTATTCGCGCGGGCGCGGGTGGGTAGACCGCCCGCTTTCGGTTGCCGACACGCTGCTGCCCTCCTTCTTCGGTACCCGGCAGAGCCCCGCGCCTGACGCCCGCGCCCAGCGCGGCAATCTGCTGCTCGGTGGCCAACGCGACCGCGGCTTTCTCAACTCCGAGTTCTACCTAGGCTTCGATCTGCACCGCGGACTCGATGTACGGTTTGGCCTAAGCCACATCGTCACCAACTACGTGGCCGAAGGGCGGCGCTACCAGACGTTTCAGAATTTGGGTTTCGTCGGCCTCACCTACGAGCTGCCTCCCCGCAAGAACTAAAGGCGGCGCGAAGCCCGAAAGCCCCGCGCCGCCCAAGAAGTCAGTCCGTAAATCGAGTACGCCCCGCAGGCACCGCCAAGCCTTACTCGGGCGCGAGCGCGCCCTCGAAGCCCAGCGTCATCGGCTTGCTCATCTCGCCTTTGTTGGAAAGACCCGTGGGCAGTAGCAGCACGTTGCGGCAGGTGAAGTACGTAAAGCCATTCACCAGGGAAATGGTGAGCGTACCCGCCCCGTCCGCCGCCGACCACTCCTTGATTTGGCTATTGCCGACGTCGGCGAAGGACAGGTGCACGACTTTCTGCGCCGCGCTACCCTTGGCCCCTACCTTGTACACGCCCGGCTTGGGCCGGGTAGCGGTCCCAAACTCAAAATGCAGGGTCTGGAGGCCCTTTACGGCATCATACTCGCCGGTATTCGCCTGAAAGCTGGCGTTGTAGCCGTACGCCGTTTTGGCGGCGTTGGCGACCGTAGCCCGCACGATACCCGTGTTGTAATACCCATCCGGGCCCGCGTAGAGCTTGCTCTTCGGGTTGCTGAACCGGTCGTCCTGCGCCGTGGGCGAGTGCCCCCACACGTCGGATTTTTTCGGGGCGGGTTGTTGCGCGAAGCCCGAAAAGGCCACACCGCTGCTAAGAGCGGCCATAAGGATGAATTCTTTCATACGGCGGCAGATGGACTACGTGAAAGCATCCAGGAACTCATTAGCTCCCGCGCTTATCTACAAAGCTAAGCGGTTCCCCACTTCGGCAAGCTACCCGACCGCCCGCACCGTGGCCCAGCAAAAAGGCGGCGCGAAGCCCGAAAGCCCCGCGCCGCCCGCAGAAAATCACCCAATCGAAAAATGAGCTACGCGCCCGGCCGCAGCGTGATGGTTTTTGTCACCGAGTTATACGGGCCGGGGATGACGTGTCCGTCGGCGTCGATCAGCTCCAGCTGAATCGTGTTGGGGCCCATCGGCAGCCCTTCGAGGGTATAGGCCGCCCAGCGGCCGAGGGTAAACGGCGTTTTATTGATCGTGAGGCGTACTTGGGTACCTTCCTCTTCAAGCATCGCGTTCACCAGGTAGAAATCGAGCAGAATTTTATCGGCTTCGTCGCCGACGTACGTCCCGCGCGGCAGGTTGTAGAAGATCGCTGGCGCCTTGGTGTTGAACGGCGTGCCGGAACCCGCGCCAGTACCTACGCGCAGGGTGCGCAGGTCGTAGGCGAGGCGGTGCTTGAGGCCCTCACGCGTCGAGCGCGTCAGGAACGAGAGCATCGTATGCTCGCCTTCAGTGAGGTTTTCGGTGAACGTGGCGGCACCGTGCTCGGTGATGATTTCGTTGTCGACGATCGTCGTGATCGACTGACCGATCGCCGACATCGCCATGCCCGCTTCCGGCGCGGCCGGTGGAACGCCGAGGCGGAAGTTGCTCACGTCGTACACAAACTTTACGCTGCCCGGCTGGAGCGTAACACCCGCTTCGGGCTCGCGCACTCGCAGTTGGGTTTCGTTCTGCGCGCGGTTCGTGGTGTAGGGCGTCACCTCCATCCCGTTTTTCTCCATCGCCTCCAGGTTATTGATATTGGCCTGAACGCGGGGATTTACTTGCTCGGCACGGACCTGACTGCCGGTTTCGCGAGACTTGGCGGTATCGCAGCCGTTCAGGGCCAGCCCGGCCCCAAGTGCCGCAGCCACAAGAAGAGTACCTCGATTCGTCATACAGGAGAAAGCAGGAGAGAAGTAGAGAAAGCAGCAGAAACGCCCCAAAAAGTGGTCCGAAGGAGGTCCGGCACGCCCGTGGAACGCAAGTTAGTGCGGTAAAGCTAGCGCCGCGCCCGAAATTGGCCGTCGGATTTGCTGCCAATCCCCGTTATTTGTAGTAGACGTTCCATTTCTTTCCCCCATTGCCATGCTCGACCTCCGCGACCCCGCGCCCCTCCCCGACGCGATCCCTTCCCTTGACCTCGCCGATTTCACTTCCGGCGACCCTGTCCGCAAAGCCAAGTTCGTCGAAGACCTTGGCAATGCTTACCAGACTATCGGGTTTGTGGCGCTGCGCAACCACGGTCTCTCCGACCAGCAAACCGCCGAGCTGTACGCCGACGTGCAGGCGTTTTTTCGCCTCCCGGACCCCCAGAAGCAAGCCTACGAGAACGCCGAACTGGCGGGCCAGCGCGGCTACATCAGCAAAGGCAAGGAGCACGCGAAGGGCCGCAATACCGGCGACCTGAAGGAGTTTTACCATGTCGGGCAGGAAGTAGACAACCCGAACGACCCCGTCGCGAAGGAGTACCCCGCCAACATCTGGCCGAGTGAAGTGCCGCGCTTTGCCGAAAGCACCCGCCGCGCCTACCGGACCCTCGAAAACGCCGGCAAGCAGGTACTGCGCGCCATCGCGCTCTACCTGAGCATGCCGGAGAATTATTTCGAGGACAAGGTGCACAACGGCAACTCCATCCTGCGGCCGATCCACTACTTTCCCATCGAAAACCCGGATTCGGTGCCCGCCGATGCGGTGCGCGCCGCCGAGCACGGCGACATCAACCTCATCACGCTGCTGATGGGCGCCTCGGCCGACGGCCTCCAGGTGAAGCGCCGCGACGGCAAGTGGATCGCCATCACGGCGCTGCCCGATCAGATCGTCGTCAACGTGGGCGATATGCTCCAACGCCTGACCAACGGCGTGCTCAAGTCGACCATCCACCGCGTGGTGAACCCGCCGCGCGAGAAGATGAACTCGTCGCGCTTCTCGATCCCGTTCTTTATGCATCCGCGCTCGGAGATGAGCCTTGCGGCGCTGCCGCAGACCGTGACCGCCGACAATCCCAAGCAGATGGAAGACACCACGGCCGGCGAGTTCCTCAACGAGCGCCTCATCGAGCTGGGCCTGAAGAAAAAGCCCGGGATGTAGGCGAGCCGCCGGCTTGTATCCTGCCCGCAAGAGCGGCTTCGGACACTTGGTCCGAAGCCGCTTTTTGCTTATCCACGGAACTGAGTCACTGGCCTTGATTCCGCGCGGAACGAGCGAAGCGAGTAACACCTCGTAGCGCGGCTCGCCGACCACCGCCCCGCGCTACGGGCGGAGCGCCGCCTGAGGTGGTTCGGCTTTACCTTGTCAGCCATTTCCCGCAATCGCCTCCCCGATGGCCGCCGTCCCGCCCGATCCCGAACGCGTCTTGCTTGCTCCGCCGCCGCGAGGGCGCGGCAAGCGCACGCGCCGAGTGCGGGGCATCATCTTCCTCAAGGACGTCGCCGCCCTCGCCCTCACCGCGTTCGGCGGGCCGCAGGCCCACCTGGCGATGATGTTTCGGCTGCTCGTCGACAAGCGCCGCTACCTGAGCAGCGCCGAGCTGGTGGAGCTGACGGCGCTCTGCTCGATGCTGCCCGGCCCCACGTCGACCCAAACCATCACCGCCATCGGGTTCCGGCTCGGCGGGCCGAACCTGGCGTACCTCACGCTCCTGGTCTGGATTACGCCCGCCTGCGCGCTGATGACCGCCGCCGCGCTCTCCATGAGCTACCTCGACCCCACCACGATGGCGCGCTTGGTGCGCTTCATCGGGCCGGTGGCGGTGGGGTTTGTGGCGTACTCGGCGTACAAGATTGCCGAAAAAGTCATCCACACGAAGACGTCGGTCGCGCTGATGGTGGTCGGGGCGGTAGTGGCGTATTTCTTCCAGAAGCCGTGGGTGCTGCCGCTGCTGCTCGCTGGCGGCGGCCTGACCACCACCCTGCGCTGGCGCCGTCATCAGCCCGTACGCGACAAGCGGCCGATGCAGGTCGAGTGGGCCAACCTCGTGCTCTGGCTCGGGGTGCTGGTGGGGGCGGCGCTGCTCGGACACTACACCCGCGCCCTGCCGGTACGCCTGTTCGAGAACTTCTACCGCAACGGCTCGCTCGTGTTCGGCGGCGGGCAGGTACTCGGGCCGCTGCTCTTCGCCGAGTTCGTCGAGTTCAAGCATTACCTCACGAGCGGCGAATTCCTCGCTGGCCTCGGCCTCGTGCAGGCCATGCCGGGGCCAAATTTCTCGCTCGCCGCCTACATCGGGGCCTTGGCGATGCGCGGTTGGGGGCCGCACGGTCAGCTGCTCGGCGCGGCAGTGGGGGCGGCGGGCATCTTCCTGCCCGGCACGCTGCTGATCTTCTTCCTGATCCGCATCTGGGACCAGCTCAAGCAGTATCGCGTTGTGAAGGCTTCTTTGGAAGGCATCAACGCCGTGAGCGCCGGACTGGTGTGCGCGGCCGCCGTGCTGCTCTGGCACCCGCTGCCCGACTCGCCCGTGAACGTCGGGCTCGTGGCCGCCACGTTTCTGGCCCTGCTCTCCGATCGCGTTCCCGGGTGGGCGCTGGTGGGTGCCGCGCTGGTGGGCGGGGCGGTGATAGGAAGTTGAATAACAAAGACGCTACGCGGTGCATACCGCTGAGGGCTGGCAAAATGGCTTGGAGGCCGAAACCTTCTACGCCGGGTTTGGAGCTTGCGCCTCCGGGCTGGTACGGAGGCGAAAAATCCCCACCAGTACGGATTGCGCCGACGCGGCCGCGGCCGGTTCCTTTGTAGCAGATCCGCAGTGGGTGGTGAGAGTAGGGTGACAGCGGATCTACCTTGAGTGAAAAGCCTGAAAACGAACGCGCACGTCGCCGCTGACCAGTGGTTGGCGGGGATGTGCGCGGTGGGAAAGTCTGGCGCAGCAGGCAACACTATACGCCCCCGGGAACATCCAAGTAGTCAGCGGCGCCCGCAGGGTGAAACAGCGACGGAAAGCCTTACCTTTCTGGCCGCTACGACTCACCGACCGTCCGGCCACGTCAGTAGCCTCCCAACCGGGTATGCTGCCTGATTCGCTTCTGCCCCCCGCCCCTGATGGCGACGATAATGAGGAAGTAACGGCCTCGGGCCCGGGCGCGGTGAGGTCGCCGCCCGACGAGCTGTCCACCTTGGCTGCTACACCTGCTGAGGGCGCCCCGGACGCAAAAGAAGTCAAAAACGCAGCAGAGGAGGATACAGCGGACGAGGACGAGAAAGAAGATGAGGACGACGAGGAGGAAGAAGACGAGGACGACGAGGAGGAGATAGAGAATGCCAACAACGATTTCGTTTATGTGGACGACGAGGGGGATATCGCCGAGCACGCCGAATTCACGCGCCTCGATCCCGCCTATGCCACGCAGCTGCACCGGCTCACGCACGGGGTGCGCGTTTACGACCCCTTCGAGCGAATCAAGCGGCGGCGCGCCCGGGCCACGCCGGCCGCCGACTGGACCAAGACGCAGGCCGAACGCGAGCTGGCCGAAAAGAAGCAGTACACGGTCTGGGAGGCCGAAGGGCGCGCATGGTTTGACGCCCAGTACGCGGCGGGCGCCTTCACCGAGTGGCTCACGCAGTACGCCGAGAGCCCCAGCAATACCGTCGAGAGCTTTGGCAAGAGCTACGGCACGGCCTTCGCCAACCAGCGGGCCTACGGGGCGTCATTCGGGCAGTGGCTCGAAGATCAGAACCTGCGGTTCCGCGAAAAAGCAGAGGAGCTGCTGTGGCAGATTCAGCAAAAGAAACTCTTCGACCTGCAGTGCCGCTGGCGCGCGAATCAGGTGACTCTGCCGGGGGTGGAGATCGTTGAAGACTTCGACTACTGGAACGACCGGCTCCACCGGTGCCCGTTCGTGCCCGCCATCACCGACGAGGAGTTTGCGCTGTATCAGGCGTACGCCGAATCGTCGGATTTTGACGAAGACGAATCCTGCGATCAGGACTACGACCGCTATAAGCAGGAACAGACCGGCGACCCCGACGATGGCGGCATCGAGATGCCCGAGTGGTACCAGTTCCACAATGCCCGCACGGGCGCCGGGGCGCTGTTGCTGCTACCGAATGTGCGCGGCGAGCGGCAAGCCCACTACGAGCAGGTGTATCAGCAGCACCGCGCGGCGCGCAGCGAAGTTGAAAAGGCCGCCGCGCCCGTGGCCGAAGTACCCCCTCCCCCGCCGCCGCCGCCCGCTACCCCTGATCCGCGCCCGCCCCTGACGTGGCACGACTGGCACTCCGAAAACCCGAAGCCTGACCGGGCGGCGCTCGATTTTCTGCGCCGATTCGCTGATCCCGGCGTCCTGCAACATTACAAAGCCGTGGCCAGCACCCGTTTCGACGACCGGGCCAAGGTGCAGCGAGCGTTTGACGTGCTGCTCGAAGTGCGCGAAACCGTCACGATGGTGGCGCACCCCAACTGGCGCGAGGCCATTCAGCTGACGGCCGCGCGCTACCAGCGCGAGCAAACCGTGGCCGCCCTGACGGCAGTGTACGAAGACTACCGGCTACGTGAGCAGCTAAATCTGGCCCAGGCGCCATACACTGAATATCCCGATCAGAGCTACGCGGTACTGGTCTGGGAGAAGATGGGCGTGCTGAAAGGGCGCATTCTGAGCGGCGAGCCGGCCACGTTCGACTACTGAGCCGCCCCTACGCCACGCGCTGCTCGGGCAGGCGCAGCAGGTAGTCGCCGTAGCCCGACTTGCGGAGCGGCTCGGCGATCTCGCGCAGCTGCTCGGTGTTGATGAAGCCTTGGCGCCACGCGATCTCCTCGATGCAGGCGATCTTGAGGCCCTGCCGCTCCTCAATAACGCGCACGAACTCGCCCGCCTGCATCAGGCTCTCGAACGTGCCCGTGTCGAGCCACGCGGTGCCGCGCCCGAGGATGCTGACCTTGAGCGTGCCACGGCGCAGGTATTCCTTGTTGACATCGGTGATCTCGTACTCCCCGCGCGGACTCGGCTGCAGGTTACGGGCGATCTCGACGACGGAGTTGTCGTAAAAATAGAGCCCCGGCACGGCGTAGTTGCTCTTGGGCTGAGCGGGTTTCTCTTCGATGCTGATGGCGCGGAAATCCTGATCGAACTCTACCACGCCGTAGCGCTCCGGATCGTTGACGTGGTACGCGTACACCACGCCGCCCTGAGGGGTGCGGTTGCTCTGGAGCAGGTCTTCCAGCCCGGTGCCGTAGAAGATATTGTCGCCGAGCACGAGCGCCACGCTATCGGCACCGATAAAGTCGGCGCCGAGCACGAACGCCTGGGCCAGCCCATTGGGCACCTCCTGCACGACGTACTCGAAGCGGCAGCCGAGGCGCGCGCCATCGCCCAGCAGCCGCTGAAACTGCGCCTGATCGTGCGGGGTCGTGATGATGAGTACTTCCCGAATCCCCGCCATCAGCAGGATCGACAGGGGGTAGTACACCATCGGCTTATCGTAGACCGGCATCAGCTGCTTACTCACGGCGAGCGTGAGCGGGTGCAGGCGTGTGCCGGAGCCGCCGGCGAGAATGATTCCTTTCATGACAGAGGGAGAAAAGGCCGTTTAGGCGGCAGAATCCGACGTTTGGTTGCGCTCCTGAATGAACTCCTGATGCGTCTGAAACCAGCTCAGCGTGCGCGTCAGGCCTTCCCCGATGCGCACCTGCGGCTGGTACGCCAGCAGGCGCTCCGCCTTGCTGATATCGGCGAGCGAATCCTGAATATCGCCCGCTCGCGCCGGACCAAAGACGGGCTCCAGCGATGAGCCCGCTGCTTCGCGCAGCAGCGCGTACATCTCGCGCAGGCTCGTGCGGTCACCGACGGCGATATTGTACACTTCGTTGATGGCCTCCGGGCTGTCGACCAGCGCCGCGCGGATGTTGGCCTGCACGCAGTTCTCGACGAAGGTGAAGTCGCGCGTCTGCTGGCCGTCGCCGTTGAGCGTGGGCGCCTCGTCCTTGAGCAGCGCGTCGATGAAGAGCGGAATAACGGCGGCGTAAGCGCCATTCGGGTCCTGGCGGGGGCCGAAGATGTTGAAGTAGCGCAGGCCGATGATCTCCATTCCGTAGGTCTTCGCGAAGACGTCGGCGTAGAGCTCGTTGGCGTACTTGGTGACGGCGTACGGCGAGAGCGGCCGGCCGATGCGGTCTTCCACTTTCGGCAGGTGCGGCGAGTCGCCGTAGGTGCTGGAGGAGGCGGCGTACACGAAGCGCTGAATGCCGGCATCCTTCGCCGCCACGAGCATCCGCACGAAGCCGCCGACGTTGACGTCGTTGCTCGTCACCGGGTCGTTGATCGAACGCGGCACCGAGCCGAGCGCCGCCTGGTGGAGCACGATGTCCATTCCGGCGCACGCGCGGTGGCAAGCGTCCTGGTCGCGAATGTCGCCTTCAATCAACTCAAACGCGGGGTTGCCGTCGAAGGCGCGCAGGTTCTTGCGAAAACCGTTGGAGAAGTTATCGAGCACCCGCACCCGGCCCGCGCCGTGGTGCAACAGGTACTCAACGAGGTTGGAGCCGATGAAACCAGCGCCGCCGGTTACGAGAAACGCGCGATTGGCAAGCGAGCCGGCGTGAAAGGGGGTTTCGTACATGTTTTCAATTATCAATGAGCAATGAGCAGTGAACAATAATGAGCGGCATTGCTCATTGTTCACTGCTCATTGTTTACCGCTGAACGTACTGCTGCTCGTAGTAATGTTGGTAGGCGCCGCTCGTCACGCTGTCGAGCCAGGCGGGATTAGCCAGATACCAGTCTACGGTCTTCGCCAAGCCCTCTTCAAACGTGACCGACGGTTTCCAGCCCAGCTCGTTCATGATCTTCGACGAGTCAATGGCGTAGCGCAGGTCGTGGCCCGCACGGTCTTTCACGAATGCGATTAGCCCGGCCGAGGTACCCGGCGCGCGGCCCAGCTTGTCATCCATCAGGCGGCAGAGCAGGTGGATGAGGTCAATATTCTTCCACTCGTTTACCCCGCCGATATTGTAGGTCTCCCCTACGACACCCCGATGAAAGACGGCATCGATAGCGGTGGCGTGATCGAGTACGAAGAGCCAGTCGCGCACGTTTTCGCCCTTGCCGTACACCGGCACCGGCTGCATCTGCTGGATCTTGTGCAGCGCCAGCGGGATGAGCTTTTCGGGGAAGTGATTCGGGCCGTAGTTGTTCGAGCAGTTCGAGAGCTTGATCGGCAGGCCGTAGGTATGGTGCCAGGCGCGCACGAAGTGGTCGGAGGCGGCCTTCGAGGCTGAGTACGGCGAGCGCGGGTCGTACGCGGTCTCCTCCGTGAAGAGCACTTCGGGGTCGTCGGGCAGCGAGCCGTACACTTCGTCGGTGCTTACGTGGTAAAATACGCGTCCTTCCATTGCCCCGCGTTCTTTCCAGCTGTTGCGCGCCGCGTGTAGCAGGTTTACCGTGCCGATGACGTTCGTCTGCACGAACGCGAGCGGGTCGCTGATCGAGCGGTCGACGTGCGACTCGGCCGCCAAGTGGATCACCGAGTCGAACTGGTGTTCGGCGAAGAGCCGATTGACTTCAGCCGCATCGGTGATGTCGGCTTTCAAAAATTGATAGTTCGGACGGTCCTCAATATCCCGCAGATTCGCCAGATTGCCGGCGTAGGTGAGCGCGTCGAGGTTGAACACCCGGTAGTGTGGGTATTTCGTAACGAAGAGCCGCACCACGTGCGAACCAATAAAGCCGGCGCCGCCAGTAATCAGGAGATTCATCGGGGAGGGAGTTAAAGAGGAGTCGCCACGGAAAATCGGTGGCGCAAAATTCAGCAAAAAGAGATGATCAATGCTTCGCGGGCTAGGCCACGGCGCCTTCCAGGGCTTGCTGCCAGCGCCACGCATCCGCGAGAGCATCGGCTAGCGTTCGGCGCCCGCGCCACCCAAGCTCGGTAGCCGCGCGGGTCACGTCGCCGTAAATCGCCGGCACGTCGCCGGGCCGCCGGGGGCCGAGCGTCACGGGCAGCGTCAGGCCACTCACGCGCTCAAACTCCCGCACAACTTCCAGCACCGAGTGGCCGTGTCCGGTACCGAGATTGAAGGTTTCGAGCGCCGGCCGATCGGCGGGAGCGTCGGTCGCCAACAGCCGTCGCAGCGCCACTACGTGCGCGTCGGCGAGGTCGACCACGTGGATGTAATCGCGGACGCACGAGCCGTCGGGCGTGTCGTAATCGGTCCCGTACACGGTCAGGCGCTCGCGCTGGCCGGCGGCGGTCTGCGTCACGAACGGCACGAGGTTATTGGGGACGCCGAGCGGCAGCTCCCCGATGTGGGCGGAAGGATGGGCCCCCACGGGGTTGAAGTACCGCAAGGAGCAGGCACGTAGATCGACACGACCGCTGGCGGCCAGATCAGTTAGAAGGTCCTCGCAAACTTGCTTGGTGTTGCCGTAGGGCGAGGTGGCGCGGTGGGTGGGCGCCGCCTCCGTCACGGGTAGAGTATCCGGGCTACCGTATACCGTGCACGACGACGAAAACACCAGCCGTTGGCAGCCCCCGCGCTCCATCGCCGCCAGCAGGGCCAGTAGCGAGCCGACGTTGTTGCGGTAGTACTTCAGCGGCTCGGCCACCGATTCGCCCACCGCTTTGTAGGCGGCGAAGTGGATGACGCCCGCAACCTTCCCTTCGGCCCGGAATACGCCATCGAGCGCGGCTTCATCGGTGCAATCCACGTGATGAACCGCTACTCGGCGCCCCAGAATCGCCGCGATGCCATCCAAGGCGCTCGCCCGCGAATTACTCAGGTTATCGACGATTACCGGTTCGAAACCGGCTTCTGCCAACGCGACCACCGCGTGCGAGCCGATGTAGCCGGCGCCGCCAGTCACGAGGATTTTAGTCATTTATGATTACGTGATTGAGTGATTTCCGATTGAGTGGTTGAGATCGCGTGATGCAAAATCACTCAATCGAAAATCACTCAATCACTCAATGAACTACAGGCTCCAATAAGTCAGGTTTTCGCTCACTTTCCCGCGGTACAGGCCTTTGACGTCCACGAGCACGCCGGGATCGGCCATCAGGCTGCGGAAATACGCCTCGTCGTGCTGTAGGTATTCGCGGTGGCTGACGGCGACTAACACGGCATCGTAGCCCGTACCTACCTCGGGTACCAGCCGGAAGCCATACTCGTGGTGGAGCTCCTCCGAATCGGCGTAGGGGTCGGTCACGTCCACCGTCACGCTGAACTTGAGCAGTTCGTCGATCACGTCCACCACCTTGGAGTTGCGGATATCCTCCACATTCTCCTTGAACGTAGCGCCCATCACCAGCACCCGCGCCTTGCTCACGTCCTTACCCTGCTTGATCATGAGCTGGACGGTCTTGCGGGCGATGTAGGCCCCCATATCGTCGTTGGTGGTACGCCCCGAGAGGATCACCTTCGCGTGGTAGCCCAGCTCCTTGGCTTTGTACGTCAGGTAGTAGGGGTCGACGCCAATGCAGTGCCCGCCGACTAAACCGGGGAAAAACTTCAGGAAATTCCACTTCGTCCCGGCCGCTTCCAACACCTCAAAAGTGTTGATATTCATGCGGTCGAAAATCAGCGACAGCTCGTTCATGAGCGCGATGTTGACGTCGCGCTGCGTGTTCTCGATGATCTTCGCCGCTTCGGCTACCTTGATGGAAGATGCGCGATGCACGCCCGCGTCGATCACCAGCTCGTAGGTTTTGGCGACGACTTCGGACGATTCCGCGTCGCAGCCGCTCACCACCTTTATGATGCGTTCCAGGGTGTGCTCTTTGTCGCCGGGGTTGATGCGTTCGGGTGAGTAGCCAACCTTGAAATCCGTGTAGAACTTCAGGCCCGACTCGCGTTCGAGCACGGGCACGCAGTCTTCCTCCGTACAGCCGGGATAGACCGTTGACTCATACACCACGTAGTCGCCCCGTTTCAGCACTTTCCCCACCGTAGTAGAAGCCCCGAGCAGTGGCTTGAGGTCGGGCTGGGCGTGCTCGTCGATGGGTGTCGGCACGGCCACGATAAAGAAGCGCGCCGCGCGGAGTACCTCCAACGAGTCGGTGAAGGTGATGTCGCAGTTGTCAAACGCCGCCGATTCCAGCTCCCCGCTCGGGTCCTGGTGGTTGCGCATCATCTCTACCCGCTTGGCATTAATATCAAAGCCGATCACGCGGATCTTGCGCGCGAACGCCAGCGCAATGGGCAAGCCCACGTAGCCGAGTCCAATGACGGCCAGGGTAGCTTGCTTATCGAGCAGTTCGTCGTAGAGGGTCGCGGTAGCAGCAGCAGTTGTGGTCATCGTAACAAAATAAGACTTTTCAGGATCTGTTT
Organism: Hymenobacteraceae bacterium; assembly: GCA_046590685.1. Lineage (GTDB taxonomy): Bacteria > Bacteroidota > Bacteroidia > Cytophagales > Hymenobacteraceae > JANNMJ01. Next base: position 1,858 of record JBKJUQ010000408.1, on the reverse strand, counting down.
TAGCAGGGAAAGAAGCACGCGTTGTAAGCTCAGGCTTGGGTGCCAACCGGGCGTACCTCGTGGGGCGCCACTAGCGTGTACTCTTCGCCGCCTTGCGGACAACGCGCCCGGCCAGTGACGGCGTCGAAGTGCAGTCGCTGGCCGGCCGGGCTCATCCAGCCCACTACGCGCGCGGGCGTGCCCACCACCAGCGCATACGCCGGCACGTCGCGCGTTACCACGGCCCCAGCGCCCACGAACGCGTATTCGCCCAACGTGATGCCGCACACGATCGTCGCGTTGGCGCCCACCGTCGTGCCGCGCCCCACGTGCGTGCGGGCGTACTCGTGGCGGCGCACTACGGCCGCGCGCGGGTTGCGCACGTTCGTGAACACGCAAGAAGGCCCCAGGAAGACGTCGTCGTCACAACTGACGCCTTCGTAGATGGAGACATGGTTCTGCACCTTCACGTTACGGCCCAGGCGAACCCCGCTGGCCACAAAGCCGCCCTGCCCGATCGAGCAGCCCTCGCCCAGCTCACAGCCGGGCATCAGGTGCGCGAAATGCCAGATGCGGCAGCCAGCCCCGAGGCGCGCGCCCTCCTCCACGATGGCCGTGGGGTGCACAAACGAAGCAGGAGTAGCGGGGCTTTCGGCGACGACAGACATTCGGGGCGACACCGGTAAGGGCGCGGGCGGTTGCGGCCGCAAAGGTACGACGCCCGGCCGGAGGGGCATGGCCCAATGTATCTTACACTTTGAGCGCCCCGCCCCTACCCCCGCCAGGTAGCCGTAACGAAGCGCAGCCGGCCGGTGAAATCGGCGTGAACGCGCGCGTCGTGGTACTGAGCGGGCGGCAACAGCGCCGCGACCGCGGCCGCGTAGTCGGTATGGGTTTCGAGGTACAGCCGGCCGCCGGGGATCAGCAGTTGCTTGCCTACTTCCACGAGCCGATGGTAGTACCGGAGCGGGTCATCATCGGGCACGAAGAGCGCGAGCGCGGGCTCGTGGTCGCGTACGTGCGGGGCCATCGCGGCGGCCTCGTGGCGGGGTACGTAGGGAGGATTGCTGACGATCGCGTTGAACCCTTGCCCGGACGTGACGATGGGTGCCACATCCTCAAAAATATCGGCCCGCAGCCACGTCACGCGCTCGCCGTAGCGGGCGCCATTGCGCCGGGCAATCGTTAGCGCTTCCGCCGAGACATCCAGCCCAAACATGGTAGCGTGCGGCAGACCGTGCGCCAGCGCCACCGCGATGCACCCCGAACCCGTACCTACATCGAGCAGGCGCGGGGCAGCTACGCCCGCGCCCTGCCACTCCGCGATTACCAGCTGGACCAGCTCTTCCGTTTCGGGGCGCGGAATCAGCACGCCGGGGCCCACTTCCAGGTCCAGGTCCAGAAACGGGGCCGTGCCGAGCACGTACTGAACCGGCTCGTGCGTGAGCAGCCGTTGCAGATCCTCGGCCAGCGTAGCAAGCTGGGCGCCTGGTACCGGGTCGGCGCCGCGCAGCGCCAGTTCGTGCGGCGCCAACCCGAGGCGGTGCTGCACCACGCGCCGCGCCAGCGCGCGGGCTTCGGCGGGTGCGTAGGCCACGCCCAGAGCGGTGGTGAGGGTGCGCAGGGTAGCGGCGATGGAAGCCATGGAAAGACGAAGGACGGCAGAAATTTCGCGCTGCGCAAGCCGGCCGGTCGAGCGGTTCGCTGTAAGTGCTCTCAATGTACTTGGGGCACCACGCGGAGAGCTTCGGACGGCGGCAGCTTCTAGGTTTCCACCGGCAGACATCCTCTACGTGCGTCCTTTCCGGAGCTACGTTCCAACGGACGGCCGCAAGTACTCGCGCCTACTGCTTCACCACCCGCACCTGGCGCGTGGTGA
>JBKJUQ010000407.1:0-10052 GCA_046590685.1 Hymenobacteraceae bacterium | reverse complement strand
CCGCTACGCCGGTGAACGTCGGGGTGAGCACGGCCCGGCTGGTACTGGCCGACGTCGATGCCGACCGCGATCTGGATATTGTGGCTGTTAGTGCTGCCACGGGCACCGTGGCGATTCGCCTCAACGATGCCGTCGGCAACTTCAGCGGCAATCAGAGCGTGGGCGGCGGCGGTGGCAATGGCCGCGGCGATATCGCGCTGGCCGACCTCGACGCCGATGGCGACCTCGACTTGGTCGTCACGTACGCTTCGCTGGGCAATGCCAACGTCTACCGCAATAGCAACGGCACCTTCGGCAATGTCCAGGCGGTGCCGGTCGGCACGTCCGGCGCGTTCCCGACCCTGAGCGACATCGACAACGATGGCGATCTGGATCTGCTGCTCATCAACAAAACCGCCGGTACGCTCACCCGGCGCTTCAACAACGGCACGGGGGTATTCAGCGGCGGCGGCACGACGGCGATCGGCACGCAGCTCAACAGCCTCGCCGTGGGCGATCTGGACGGCGACGGCGATGTGGACGTGGCCATGGGCAACAGCGCCGGCAACTTCCTCAACGTTCGCTTCAATAATGGCAGTGGCACGTTCAGCGCCGGCGCCAACCTGCCGGGCAGTACGCCCGATAACGTGATGGTGGCCGATTTCGACGGCGATGGTGACCTGGACATCTTGCAGGAGAATACCAGCGGCAACATGATCGCCGTGCGCCTCAACAACGGAAAGGGGGCCTTCAGTACGATTCTTAACGCGGCCGTAGCAGCCAACAGCGATGCGCTGGCGGTGGGCGACCTCGACAACGATGGCGACGTGGACGTGGTGGTGACCAACGCCGCCGCTGGCAAAGTCAGCGTGCGGCTCAACCAGGATGGTTTTCGGGTTACGGGCACCTCGCCCGTGCACGCGGCCCCCAGCGTCCTGCCGGCGACCAACGTGACCGTCACATTCAGCGCCAGCGTCAACAATGCCACTGCCGACCGCATCCGCGTTTGGGGGCAGCAGGTCGGCGGGCGCAAAGCCGGGGTTTACGGCACGAGCAGCGGCACCGTCACGTTCAACCCCACGCAGGATTTTCGGGCCGGCGAGCTGGTTTCCGTCAGTGTGCCCAATTCGGTGGTGAGCCTGGGCGGCAGCACGAACCGACGCCACGTCATGCAGTTTCATTCGCGCGCGGCGGGCGGGCTGGCCACGTTTACCAACGGTCCCGATGTGCCGGTGGGCGGCTCCGGCTACGCCGTCGAAACAGCAGAAGTCAACGGCGATGGCCACCTCGACCTGTTTACCTACGAGCAAACCACGCACGAGGTAAAGGTGCATCTGGGCACGGGCACGGGCGCTTTCGGGGCGGGCGTGCTGATCGGAACGGTGCCTAACGTCTGCTACAATCTGGTGCCGGCCGATCTGGACAACGACGGCGACATGGATCTGGTCTACCACGATCCCTACGCCACTTCGGTTTACGTCACGTTAAATAATGGAGCGGGGACTTTCGGCGCGCCGGTGTCGGTCAGCACGACCTCTACCTGCTTCTCGATCGCGACGGGCGATCTGGACGGCGACGGCGACCTCGACATTATGGCCGGCGACGGCCCGGGCAGCTATCTCCTGAACAACGGCAGCGGCGGGTTCACGGCCGGGGGCGTCGTCAACTTCACCAACTCGGCGCTGCTGGGCGTGGCCATTGGAGATGTCGACGGGGATGGCGATCTGGACGCCGTGGCAACGCGCCACAACAAGGTCTTCATCAGCCTCAATAACGGGAGTGCCCAGTTCGCGGCTCCCTACAGCTTCGAGGTCAGCGACAATGCATTGGCTAATGCCAACGACCTGCTCCTGGGCGACCTCGACAACGACGGTGACCTCGACCTGGCCGTGCCCCTCACGGATGACAAAAAAATGGTACTCTGCTTCAACAACGGGGTCGGGTACTTCCCGAATAAGTACTCCCCCACGCTCAGCTCGGGCGGCTTCGAGGCCGTCATGGGCGATTTCGACGGCGATGGTGATCTCGATGTTGTGATCGCCGACGCTGGCGGAGCCGATACCGACGGCAACTCTACGGTGTTGCTTAACCCCGGCTCGGGCTATTTGCAGCCCGGTACTCCTGTCAGTTCGGTGGGCGGCTATGCGCTGGCGCAGGGCGACCTCGACAATGACGGCGACCTCGACCTGATCTTTTCCAACGGCGGCGCCAACGGTTTCAGCGTGCGCCTCAACGACAACAGCTTTAACGTGACGGCCCGCGCGCCCGAGCACAATTCGGCCGTGGCCTATCCGTCGTCGGCGGTGGAACTTACCCTTTCGGAAGCCGTCAACCCTGGCACCGCTAATCAGCTGCGCGTCCTGGGTTCGCAGAGCAGCGGGCGCAAGAGCGGCGTATTCGCCGGCACCGGCACGAGCCTGAGCCTCGATCCGCTGGTCGATTTTGCCCCCGGTGAGCTGGTCAACGTCACGGCGCAAAGCACGATCAAGACCGTGGGCAACGTGAAAAGCCTGCGGCCGCACGTTTACCAGTTCCGGGCGCGGGCCACGGGCGGCACGGGCACCTTCGCCACGGCACCCGACGTAACCGTCGGCAACAGTCCTGGTCAGGGCACGGTAGCCGACCTGAACGGCGACGGAATCATGGATCTTCTCGTTCCCAATTCCCTGGGCGAGAGCGTATCGGTGGCCCTCGGCCTGGGTAGCGGCAGCTTCGCCGCTCCGACCACGGTGGCCGTCGATGGTCAACCCAGTATGGTGATTGCCTTCGATATCGATGCCGACGGTGACTTGGACCTGGCGACCAGCAACCAAAACACCAACAATGTCAGCGTCCGCTTTAACGATGGCACCGGCAGCTTCAGCGGAACGGCCTCAGTCAATACCGGCACCGCGCCGGTGGCCCTGGATTATGGCGACCTCGACGGCGATGGCGACCTCGACATGTTCGTGGCCAATGCCGAGTCGAAAATGGTGCGCCCCCTCATCAACAACGGCAGTGGCAGCTTTATCGCCACTTTCAACGGACGGATCTGGCTGAGTGCGCGACCGTTCGGCGTGAAGCTGGGCGATCTGGATGGGGACGGCGACCTCGACATGATCACCAACCTGTATGACGACGGGAAGGTGGCGATGTGCTTCAACATCGGCAACGGCGACTTTAGCCTCCCCGTGGTGAAACCGGTGAGTGCCCTGCCTTACCGCCTGGTCCTGGCCGATATCGACGGTGATAACGACCTCGACTGCCTGGTGAGCAGCGCCGCGCCCGCGGGCCCGGTTACGCTTTACCGCAACGACGGCATCGGCACCTTCGGGAGCGGAACGAACGTGCTGCCGGGGGGCGCCTTGTGGCAGCTGGCCGTGGCCGACCTCGATGGCGATGGTGACCAGGACCTGATCGGGGCGGCCGGCGCCCCCGACGTCCTCAAAATCCGCCTCAACAACGGCAACGGCTCTTTCAGCGCGCTGGCCGATGCCCCCATCGATGCCGATGGCCGGGGCCTGATGGTGGCCGACCTCGACAACGACGGCGACCTCGACGTGGCGGCGGTCAGCCAGAGCACCGGCAACGTCAACATCCGCCTCAACAACGCGGTGGCCGGCCCGGCGCCCACCATTCTCTCCTTCACCCCCGACCACGGCGTGACCGGCACCGTGGTGGCGCTCACCGGTACCAACTTCAGCGGTGCCACCGCCGTGACGTTCGATGGAGTTGATGCTCCCGGCTTCGTGGTCAACGGCGACGGCACGCAGATCACCGTCGCCTCGCCGCCCGCCACTTTCAACGGCGTCATCACCATCACCACCCCGGACGGCGTGGCTTCGACCGCCACTGATTTTGGCGTCGATCTGGTGATCTCGGCTATCGAAGCGATTCCGGCCGGCGATTTCCACCACATCACCGTCACCGCGACGGGCGTGGCGACCCTGGGCGGTGCCGTGGAAGCCACTGCCGATGTGCTGGTGCAAACCGGCGGCGAGCTGGCCGACGGCGGCAGCGCGCTCAGCGGCGCGGGCGCCTTCACGCTCGAAACCGGCGCCACGCTCCGTGTGCGCAATCCGCAGGGGCTGAACCCCACGGGCGCGTTGCAGCTCACCGGCGGGCTGAGTCTGTCGACCGGCGCCGATTACATCTACCAAGGTGCGCTGGCGCAGGTCACGGGCAGCAACCTGCCGGCCGAAGTGCGCAACCTCACCATCGACAACGCCGCGAGCGTGGCGCTCACGCAAGCTACGAGCGTGCGGCGCATCCTGACGATGGCCGGCGCGGGTAACCTCACTCTTGGCGGCCAGCCGCTAACGCTGCTGAGTGATGCGGCGGGTACGGCGCTGGTGGTCAATGCCGGCGCGGGCAAAGTCGACGGCGACGCCACGGCGCAGGTGTGGCTCAACAATGTACCGAACGCGGGGTCCGGTATCCGCCACCTTTCGTCGCCGACGAAAACCTCGACCGTGGCCGATTTGGCGACGGTGGGCTTCGCGCCGCTGGTGAACGCGGCGTACAACAACGCGGTGAACCCGCTGCTGGTCAAGCCCTACCCGAACGTGTTCGGCTTCGACGAAACGCGTTTCCCCGCCTCGCCCGACTTCACCAAGGGCTACTACTCGCCGGCCGCGCCCGGCACGGTGCTGGGCGTGGGCGAAGGCTATTCGGTGCAGATTAACGGCGGCCTGACGCCCGATTTCACCGGCGAGCTATCGCAGGGCAACGTAACCCGCGCCGGCCTGACGCGCACGGGCAACTTCAGCGCCCCGGCCGAGAAATCGGGCTGGCATCTGCTCGGCAACCCGTACCCGAGCCCGATTGATTGGGATCTGGTGACGGTGCCGGCCGGGATGGACCCGGCGATCTTCGTCTTCCAAAGCACCAGCAAGACGACGGGCACCTACCTGGCCCGCGCCAACGGAATGGGGACGCTGCCAAGCGGCGTTCTGCCGATGGGTCAGGCGTTCTTCGCGCTCGTCACGGCCGCACCCGTGGACTTCACGTTCACCAACGCCTGCCGCGTGACCACCTACGGCTCGCCGGCGCACTACCGCGCCGCGCCGGACCCCCGCCCCGCGGCTCACCTGACCTTGCGGGCCGTGGGTGCCCCCCCGGCTGAGACCGACGCCGCGGTAGTGTACTTCCAGGAAGGGGCCACCCTGGCCGCCGACCGTGGCTTCGACGCTATTCGCCCGGCCCGTAACCCCGGCTTGCCCACGCTGGCAAGCCTGTCGGCGACCCGCGAGGAGTTGGCGGTGAACGGGCTGCCGGAATCCGCGCTCCGTGGCTACACGGCGGAGCTGCTACTCGACCTGCCCGCCGCCGGTACGTACGAGCTGGCCGTAGCGCAGGTGGCCAACCTGCCGGGCGGTACGGAGGCAGCGTTGCTCGATCGCCTGACGGGCACTCGCTACGAGCTCAGCAAGCAGCCGGTGGTGACGGTGAGCGCGTCGACGGTGGGGGAGGTGCGCGGGCGCTTCGCGCTTCTGTTCGGCTCGTCAGAGGCGGGCGGTCGTGCGACGGCGTTGAGCCTGTACCCGAATCCGACCCGCGGGACCGTGCGGGTACTGGGAGCGGCGCCGGGCGCGATCATACGTGTACTCGACGCGACGGGTCGAATCGTGCTGACAGCCACTGCCGACGCGGCCGGCGCCACGGTACTTGCCAGCGAAGCGAAGCTGGCGGCTGGCGTGTATGTGGTGCGCACCGACGCCCATACGCAGCGCCTGGTTGTCGAGTAAGTGAGGGTAGGTGTGGCACCTGCGATAGTATTTGCCCGATTTTGGGTGTGCGACGTGAGTTGAGCGGTACGTCAGCACTCCTTATCCTCATAACTCATCACAACGCCCGATCGGAAAATTTTTCTCCGGTCGGGCGTTGGCCGTTCAAGTGGGGCGCCAGGTACGTCGGCACCACCGGGCAGCGCATCCGCGCGCTACTCAAACCTCAACGCGCCCGGTGCGGAACGAGGCGTTGAGGAAGGAATGAGGAGCGGCAGTAAGGGTCGGAGAGGCTACCGGTGTACCACAGGCGGAAGACACGCCGGTAGCCTGCAGCACGGCGGTAGCCCGTTGCCCAATCAGCTACTATTTCGACTTCTTGCGTTACTACCTGCGCCGTTGGACGCTGCTGGTAGGAGGAATCGCCGGAATCACCGCCCTTACGCTGACCGACGCGCGGAGGCGGGTGCGGCAAGCACTCCTGGCGGCCGGGCAAGCCAGCGCGAAGCAGGTACTGGGCGACCTGACCGCCGGGCTATATCTGCGGCTGCGGCGGCCAGCCGCGGGCCATCGTCGGCTGATTACGGCTATCGGGCCTCGCTGGCGCGGGCCGGGCGAGGTGTTCCCGCAGTGTTACGCGATGCGCCCCTTGCAAGCGAGCGGATTCCTGCTAGCTTTGCCACCACGCTACCCGGTAGCCCTTCCTAACGGCGCGGTGGCGGCCGGGGCGCTACTTCTATCTTTTCGTTTCCTTTCCTTCCGCACATGTCCTATCCCCTGCATTTCCTCCCGCGCCTACTGGCGTTGGGGGCCGTATTGCTGGCTGGTTTGGGCGCCGGGGCGACTCCCCGCCGCCAGTCAGCGGTTGGTGACCCGCCCGGCGCCGATGCCACCGTCTCGGCGATCGTGCGCACCGTCACGGGCGAGGTATATATTGGGGGGCAATTCACGGTGGTGGGCGAGGTGCCGGCCAACTTCGTCGCGCGTTGGGATGGCACCAGGTGGCAGGCCCTGGGGGCGGGCCTGAACGGCCCCGTGATGGCGCTGGCGGCGGACAGCCTCGGCAACGTGTACGTCGGGGGCAAATTCACGCGCGCCGGCGAGGTTGAGGCCGAGCACGTGGCGCGCTGGGACGGCGCCACCTGGCGCGCGCTGGGCGCTGGGGTGCCCGGCACCGTCTGGGCGCTGGCCGTCGATAAGCGCGGGTCGCTCTACACGGGGGGGCAGTTTGCAAGCGCCGGGCAGGGCCCGGCGGCCAACATTGCGCGCTGGGACGGAGCGGCGTGGCACACGCTGGGTACGGGCGTGAGCAGTGCCGTGTACGCGCTGGCCGTCGATAGGCACGGAGTGGTATACGCCGGCGGCAAGTTCAGTACGGCCGGCAGCATCGCCGCTAGCTGCATTGCCCGCTGGGACGGCCAGACGTGGAGTCCGCTGGCGACGGGCGCCAGCAATGCGATTCACGCGCTCGCCATCGACGCGCACAACCGCTTGTATGCGGGCGGCCAGTTCCGGGCGGCCGGGGGCGTGGCGGCCAACTACATCGCCCGCTGGGACGGCACGGCGTGGGAGGCACTGGGTAAAGGCCTAAACAACACCGTCTATTCGCTGGCCGTGGATGAGCGGGACGAGGTATACGCGGGGGGCGATTTTACCGCCGCCGGGGGCTTGGCCGCCAGTCGGGTTGCCCACTGGAACGGGACTGACTGGCGCGCCCTGGGCCCGGGGCTGAATCTCAACGTCGGCGCCCTGGCGGTGGAAAGCAACGCGGTGATCGCGGGCGGGCAGTTCTTCAAGGCCGGCGAGGCCGCGCTGCGTTACCTTGCCCGCTGGGATGGCACCACCTGGGGCGCCCCCACCCCTGGAAGACCGGCCGCGGCCGTCGCGCCAACCCCCGTCGGGGCGCCTAAAAGCATCACTGCCCCCGCCCGCCGCCCGCGGGCCACTACCACGCAGCGGCCGGTAGAGAAGCCATAGGGTCGCGCCAAATGCCTGAGAATGCGGAGGCACGCCCGGCGCGGCACCTGTTACGCCGCCGCCCCTCTACCACCCGGGACCGCGGCCCCGGCTCCGGTCGCCGTACTTTCGAGCCCCTCACTCAGGCAGCTGGTCTGCTGGTTCGTGCCATGTCGTACACCCTCGGAGCCGTGCTGGCGCTTTCGTTGAGTTGCTCGCCGGCCGGGGCCGCGCCCCCCGTCGCGTCGGCCACTATTCAGGGGCAGATCCTGCACCCCGCCGGCAAAACCCTGACGGTGGAGGTGCGCGGTCGAAGGATCGCCGAAACCCCGGTCGACGCCAACGGGCGGTTCCGGCTGGTGGTGCCGCTCGCGGAAGCCGGGGCTGCCACCCTGGAAACCGGCGACGAGGTAACGGATCTATGGCTCACCCCCGGCGACAACCTCACGCTCACGCTTGACGCCCGGCAGTTCGACGAAACGGTGAAGTACGCCGGCACCGGCGCCCGGATCAACAACTACCTGGCGGCCGAAGTCCTGGGCGAGGAGGCTTTGGATGAAGCGGACGAGCGTGCCCTCAAGCAGTAGAACCGCGTCGGCCCGGGAAAAGCGCCGACCTGGGCAACGGGCGCGGGCTAGAACGTCAGGGTCTGGTGCACGTCCAGCACTTCCACGCGCGGCTTGAGCCCGCGCGCCTTGAGGGCGGCGTGGAATTGCGCGGCCGTGCCGGGCAGGGCGGGGAAGGTGCCGTAGTGCATCGGCACCACGGTGGCGGGCTGCACGAGCTTGACCGCCTCGGCGGCCTGCTCCGGGCTCATCACGAAGTGGTCGCCGATGCACGCCAGCATCACGTCCACCTTGTGCACCTTCGGCAGCAGGGCCATATCCGAGAACAGGCCGGTGTCGCCGGTGTGGTAGATGGTGGGGCCGTTCTTGATCATAATCAGGAAGCCGCACGGGTTGCCGGCGCCGTGGGGCAGCTGCTGAGCGTCAGTCACGGTGGAGCCGTGCATCGCGGGGGTGAAGTGCACCGTCACTTCGCCGTCGAGCAGCGTGAGCGAACCGCCGATGTTGCCCTGCGTCTCCCCGGTTGATTGCGCGGCCGGGAAGCCGGCGAAAGCGACGAGCGCGCCACCCAGGTCGTAAGGCGCGACGAGCTGGGCTTTGGTCTGCTGCGCGATTTTGACGGCATCGCCGACGTGGTCGGCGTGGCCGTGGCTGACAAAGATCAGGTCAGCCTGCGTGAGCGCGGCCACGTCGGCGGCGCCAGTGGCATTGAGCGGGTTGGTCAGCCACGGGTCGAGCAGCAGCACCTTGCCGGTGGGCGTGGTGATCTTGAAGGCCGCGTGGCCGTACCATTCGAGCTTAGTCAGACCGACGGAAGTTTTAATGGGCTTACCGGTTACGGGCGGTAGCAGGGTGCCCGGCAGCGCGGGCCGGGGCGTGGGAGCGGGGGCTTGGGCGAGGGCGCCGAGCGGTAGCAGCGCGAGCACGGCGGACAGGAAGGAAAAACGCATTTTGGGGGCGGGAAGGGGGGAATACCTGCGCTTTCAACTTCTCCGCCGCCGAAAGGTTGAGTTGCGGCCGTGGATGCCTGGTCCGGCCTGCGCGACTCCCGCGCCCGAACGCACGTCGCCCCGGCCGAGGCAAGAGCTCGACCGGGGCGATAGGGGAAGATGGCGGGAAGATGAGCGGCCCGGTGCCGCCGATTGGCTGGGCGGTCAGCCTAACGCATCATCATATCACTCAGCGACACCACGTACTCCCTGGCCGCCGCGTCGTAGCGGATGTTGTACTTGGTGGGGAAGTATTTGCCGGGGTTCTCGTACACGGCGGGCTGCTTGATCGCCTGCGACAGGTTGACGCTCGTCGTGAGCAGCGCCTTGGTGAACATCGGCTCGATGAACGTCACTTTGCCGTCGTAGGTACCGTAGATGAACGTGCTGCTGAACCCGGCAGGCGTGAATTCAGGGCTGGTAGGGTCGAGCCAGTGGCGGCCCATCATCGGCACGGTGCGGCCGGGCGCCACGTTCGGCGGGGTGATGTAGCCGGTGGGCAGGTGGTTGGCGGCCGGGAAAATATCACCCTTGGGGTCGTCGAGCGTAATGGTATGCTGAACCGCCATCGGCTGCATATAAAAGTGCGCGTCGAAGTGCGGCACCGTGTACACGCCGGCCGGCTCGTGGCCATTGGGGTTCCAGCCGAACGAGACGTGATCGAAGGGCATCTTACTGGCCGTGGCGGGCAGGGCCAGGTCGTACATCGTGCCGAACGCGGGCGTGGCTGGCAAGCCCGTTAAGGCCGCTTCGGTCAGGCGGACACCGATCTCGGTGGGGTTGCCGGCCGCGTCGGATGCCACGAAGCTGCGGGCCGTACCCCCGCCAACCGTTACCGCTGCGCCGTACGCGGTGGA
>JBKJUQ010000287.1:0-2995 GCA_046590685.1 Hymenobacteraceae bacterium | reverse complement strand
GATGGGGCAGTTTGTGGGGGGCGCCGGCGAGGCAAAGGTGGTGGTGCGCCGGACGGCGGAGGCGCTGGGAGGCTAAGCTGGGGGAAACGAAACCGCCGTCGGGACGCTGGGGTCCGGGCGGCGGTTTTGACTTTTTAAACTTACGTGATTGACATGAATATCGAACCTCCAGAACCTAGGTACGCAAGTGGAGATGCTGTGACAGAGCTTGCTGCCTATTTTCAGCTGCCATGGGACATAGACGACCAAGATTGGTCGTATCAAGTAGCTGACCCTGATAGTATAGAGGAATACCTAACGTATTACGACGAGCTTTCCGACAATGATAAGAAATTCGTATTAATGGAGATGATTATCCAAGCGACCGCAGATCAAAGGGAAGTAAATTACTTTTTGGGGTATTGGCTTGAGACAAAAAAAAGGCTTTTAAGAGATTTCGCGCTTCACGAATACACCATTTATTATTGGGCGTGCTTCGACAACGATAATTTGGAAGATTGTTTTGTCATTACTCCTTACATGCGCGAGTTATGGTTTAAACAGAAACATGAATAGTATACGATTGGTCAGTGATAGGGTGCCTACGTTAGCGCTAACAAGCAAAACGCCCCAACCGGATTTGACTCCGGTTGGGGCGTTTTGCTTGTCAGGCAAGATTCGTGACTTAAAGACTGTTTCAGGCACTTACTGAAAATACTCCTTCATCTTCTCGAAGAAGCCTTTTTCGCTTTTGCTGGGGCTGGGGGCGAAGTTGGTTGATTCGCGCATTTTTTCGAGGGCGGCGCGCTCCTCGCCGCTCACGCTGCGGGGGGTCCAGACGTTGAGGTGGATGAGCTGATCGCCGCGGCCGTAGCCGTTGAGGTCGGGGATGCCTTTGCCGCGGAGGCGGAGGATTTTGCCGCCCTGGGTGCCGGGATCGACCTTAATCTTGGCTTTGCCGTCGAGGGTGGGCACTTCGGTGGTGGTGCCGAGCACGGCGTCGACGAACGAGATATAGTGGTCGTAGACGATGTTGACACCGTCGCGCTTGAGCACGGCGTGCGGCTCTTCCTCGATCTGGATGAGCAAGTCGCCGGGCTGGCCGCCGCGCTGCGGGGCGTTGCCCTTGCCGCCCATCGAGAGCTGCATCTGGTCCTGCACGCCCGCTGGGATGGGGATAGCGATCTGCTCTTCCTTGAGCTCGCGGCCATCGCCGTGGCAGGTGGCGCAGGTGGCGGTGACGCGCTTGCCGGCGCCGTCGCAAGCGGGGCAGGTGGCGGTGCTCACCATCTGGCCAAGCATCGTGTTCACAACCTGCCGAACCTGACCCTGCCCTTGGCAGGAGGTACAGTTCTCGACCGACGAGGCGTCTTTGGCGCCGTTGCCGCCGCACGTATCGCAGGGTACGTAGCGCTTGACCTTGATCTTTTTCTCGACACCGTTGGCGACTTCTTCGAGTGTAAGCCGGAGCTTGATGCGCAGATTGGAGCCCTTGCGGGCTTGCCGACCGCCGCGCTGCCCCCCGAAAAAGCCTTCGAAGCCTCCTCCCCCGCCGCCGAAGATGTCGCCGAACTGCGAGAAGATGTCTTCCATCGACGGGCCACCGCCGCCGCTGCCCCCCACGGCCTGGTGGCCGTAGCGGTCGTAGCGGGCGCGCTTATCGGCGTCGGAAAGCACTTCATACGCTTCGGCGGCGTCTTTGAACGACGCTTCGGCAGCCGCATCGCCCGGGTTTTTGTCCGGGTGATACTTCATTGCCATCTTGCGGTAGGCCTTCTTGATCTCGTCGGCGGCGGCGGAGCGGTCGACGTCGAGCACTTCGTAATAATCGCGTTTTTGGGCCATTAGTCCTACTCCTAAGCGGGTGGATATACCGAAAAAGGTCCTTCGCTTCGCGGACGCAAGATCAGGGATGACAGATGGGAGAGTTAGCTACCGAGCACCACTTTGGCGTGGCGCAGGACTTTATCGTTGAGGTAATAACCGCGCTCGACGGCGTCGATCACTTTGCCGCGCAGCTCGTCGGAAGGGGCCGGAATCTGGGTGATGGCTTCGTGAAGCTCGGCATCGAACGGCTGGCCAATGGATTCCATCGGCTGGAGCCCCTTCTGCTCAAGGGTTTTCGTGAGCTTGTGGTACACGATGTCGAGGCCATCGCGCAGGTCCTTCACTTCGGTGGCGTTGGCCGTGTGGTGGCGGGTCCGCTCGAAGTCGTCGAGGACGGGCAGCAGCGCGACCATCAGCTCCTGATTGGCCGTCTTGAACAGCTCCACGCGCTCCTTGGAGGTGCGGCGCTTGTAGTTCTCAAAATCGGCGAGCAGGCGCAGGTATTTGTCTTTCAGCTCGGCGGCTTCGGCGCCAGCGGGCGACTCTGCGGCGGCAGCCGACGTTGTTAGCGGCTCGGCTTCGGGCAGCGCGTCGTTGAAGTTGTCCTGATCGTCGGGGGCAGCTTTGTGCGGTTCGTTGGTCATCGGGAACGGATGGGGCAGCGAAGAGGGTGAAAGATTGCCGAAACGGCAGCCAAACGGAAATAATGCCCGCGCCCGGACGCAAAAACGGCCCGACGCGTGCGCGCCGGGCCGGGTTCAAGGTTGTTGCCAGACGGCGCCCGTCTGCCAACGTGGCACAGAACGTAGCGCGGGGCGCCGGCCCGCGAGCGCGACAGCGCTTTCATATTGCGGTCAGCGCGCCAAGGCTTTTGCGGAACTCGCTCCGCTCGTCGCGGGCCGGCGCCCCGCGCTACTTTCTGCTACTCCATCACAAAACTCGCCTGCACGGTGGTGGTGACGGTGATTTCGCCGGGCGATATTGTCGGGCCGCTCTCGCCGCCCGCGTCGCCCATCGCCATCATCTTATTGTACATCACGGGCTGATAGACGTTGTTTTCCTCGTTGATGCTGTAGGCCCGGCCGAGCTTGGAGCCCACGGCGCCCACCAGCGTAGTGGCTTTGTCCTTGGCCTGCTGAATGGCTTTCAGGCGCGCCTGCTGGCGGTACTCTTCGAGCTTCGAGGTGCG
>JBKJUQ010000061.1:0-3301 GCA_046590685.1 Hymenobacteraceae bacterium | reverse complement strand
CGGTAGCGGCAATCGCGGGTAAGACACGGTCGGCCTCAGTCGGCCGCCGCCGGGTGGAATCGCAATCGCACCTTGCGGCGCCAACTATGGTAGCCTCAGCACCGACGCGGCGCTCGTCCCTCGACTCGCAGGCCGTGGCGAGTCGCGCCTCGCAGGAGGCTCGGGCCCTGGCGGCAACTTCGTCGCTGACCGTGGGCGAGGCCGCTGATGCGACGCTGGCCTCGGTCGCGCCTTCCGCTCGCCCCGCCGTCGGATCGTCCACCGGGCACGGATTCGTGAATGTGCGCCGCAGTGAGCTGCGCGACGCCGATGAGGATGAAACAATTGAAGTAGACGGGGGAATGGTAGGGCAGCTCGTGGCCCGGGCCACGGGCCGGCCGGCCCGCATTACCTCGCCGAATGCGCTGCTGCGGCGCGGCGCGGGTCGCGTGCGCGAATTGCTCGACCGCGCTGACCACACCGCCGACGGGCAGCTCACCATCGAAACCAGCGTCGTGGGCCGGGCCGTGCACAAGACGATCAGTCTGTAAAGCACGGTGCGGCTCTCAGGGCCGCCGCCCTATTCTCTATCGCCTGAAGCCGGTGCCCTAGCGGTGCCGGCTTCGGTTTTTTTATGAGGTGGCCGGACGTGAGGCGAGCACCGACTTGCTACCCGTTGAGCGAAGGGCCGCGCAAAACGGGGCCGGCGGGGGGCTCCTCGGCGGGTACTCCCCGTCGACCAGGACCCGTAGCGGACGACCGGCTTGGACTAGCTGATCAGCAACGCACAAATTCTCCGTCTCAGGCAACCCGGTTCGGCAAAACGGCTTCTTCGGGTCAGAAGCTACCAGACTGATAGAGTACGGCGGCTTCGGCCGCTTATGAGCCGGGCGCCCGGCACTCCGCAAGAGGCCCCTGGTTATTCTTCGATCCCTTTTCTCTCCCCCTCAATCCAGATGTCACGCTTTTCCTCCCTGTTCGCCGGCGCCACGCTGCTCACCGGTCTTGGCCTCACTACTACGGCGACGGCCGCTACGGCGGCGACGGTCCCCAACCCGACGGATACCATCCAGATCAAGCTCTCTGATGGTGCCTCGATGACCCTTTTCGTTAAAAACCAGGAAGAGCTACGCAAGCTGCGCGCCTACAAGATGGACTCGCTGCTGAGCTTGCTCGACCGCTACATCACGCAGGCCCATAACGTGAGTAAGGCCGCCGGCGACGCCGGCCGGACCACGATGGAGTTTTATCCGGCCCGCGACCTTAAAACGCCCGGCGCCCCCGAGAAGCTGCGCGTAGTGGTGTACAACGAGAAAAACCGGCCCGCCACTACCACGACCAGTGTCGAGGTAGGAAGCGGTGTAACGGTACGGGTCGATGATGACACCAACGGAGGTTCCACCGTCCGGGTCCGCATCGGCGAGCACGGAGTACGGGTGCAAGACGGGCCCAACGGCAAGAGCACCGTAGTGGTAGGAAGGGGTAAACTGGCTGCCGACTCGCTCAATGACGCGCGCCAGGATTCGCTCGACGAAGTCAAGCATCAGCGCCACGACGAAGAGCATACCGAGGGCTATATGGTACTTGGCTTCGGGCTCAATACGCTCACCAATGCCGGCCGGGCCGGTTTCGTCGGTGACCCGACGGCGAGCGTGCCGGTCACGCTACGCAACTGGGGCTCCCGGTACGTGCACCTGGGGTACATGGCCGATACCCGCATCCTGAATGCGCCGCGCTCGGCACCCTTCGTGCGCTACGGGGTGCAGGTGGCCTTTAACAACTACATGCTGGAGGGCAATCGGCAGTGGGTGAACGACAACGACGTTACCAAGATCGGCAATGCGCCGGACGGCCGCAACCTGCAAAAAACGAAGCTCGCCACCAGTACCGTGCAAATCCCCGTGCTGCTCGGCTTCCGGCTCCACACTCAGAAAGGCAAGGACGCGCTCAGCGTCGCGGCCGGCGGGTTCGCGGGCTACCGCATCAACTCGCACACCAAGCTCCGGTACGAGCAGGACGGCGACACTAAGAAGACCAAAGATCGCGGCACGTATAACCTGGAAGATTTCCAGTACGGCCTGATGAGCTCGATCAGCGTCTTCGGCCACGAGCTGTTCGCGACGTACAACCTCAACGAAGTGTTTCGCAAGGACCGCGGCCCGAAAGGCAACGTACTCGCTTTCGGGGTCACGCTCATTGGGCAGGAGCATCACCTCCAGAGCAACAAGTACCGCGGAGCCAAGCGGTATCCCGGGGTAGCGATGCGCTAAGCCCACTTACCAACCCGCCAACGCCCGGTCAGGATTCGCTCCTGACTGGGCGTTGGCGTTTTACCGCGGGCCGTGCGGTTAGCTAAACCGCCGCACCAGCTCGCGTTGCGCGGCCGTTTGGGGCGATATCGGGAAGCGGTCGTGCTTGGCAATCGTGCGCCATTCCTGCGCGATGTGCGCCAGCGCACTGGCGCCGTCCGGAACCCCGCCGTGGCGCACCAGGTAGCAGCCCACCACCGTGCCGGTCCGGCCGATGCCGCCCCAGCAGTGGACGACCGCGGGCCGGCCGGCGGTTTCGGCGGCGTGCAGAACCGCGAGAATCTCTTCGAGCCGATCCGGCCCGGGAATCCCCATATCCTGAATCGGCAGACGCTGATACCGCACGGCGCCGGTGGGCAGCCCCGCGGCGGCGGCGCACTCCGCCAGCAGGGCCTCGTAGGGCACCAGCTCGCGCGGCTGCGTGAGGTCGACAAACTCGCGGATACCGGCCGCGAGCAACGCGGCGAGCTTGGCCGTGGCCGCGGCGGGGTCAGGGTCGCCGGGGTATTCGGTGGCCAGCAGCAGCGGGGTAGCCCAGTAGGCGTTGGGGTGCGGGCGAGGCGGCATGTGCATGGGGCAAAGGTCCGGTAAAGGCGCGGTAAGCGCCGCCGCGCGAGCTAATCCGGAACCCGGAATACCCCTTGCGCGACGAGCCGAGGCTGTCGGGCACTCAACCACCGGCTGGTTACTCACCCAAGCCCGGGACCAGGCGGCTGCACCAAAGCAGGGGTTAGCTGGTGGAGGCTACGCTGCCAAACGTCATCGCCCCCCGCCCGGCACGAAGCCAGACGGGGGGCGATGCAAAACCGCGCGAACAGAGGGCGTTGCTTAGTCGATCACCAGGCGGCGGGTGCGGCCTTCAACCCGCACGGCGTACACGCCCCGCGCCAGCCCCATGAGGTCGAGCGTGGCGGTGCCCTCCGTGGTGGTCATCACCGTACGCACGCGGCGGCCGGTGGCGTCGTAGACGGCCAGCTCCACGCGCGGCGCGGCGCCCGTCAGGCTCACCTGCT
>JBKJUQ010000034.1:0-3878 GCA_046590685.1 Hymenobacteraceae bacterium | reverse complement strand
CCGCCGTAGCGACCTCAAAAACCAGCGGGCTGCTTCCTGACCGGAAGCAGCCCGCTGGTTTTTGAGGTCGCTACGGCGGCCGAGCCGCCATGGTGCACGTTGGGCTACTATGCGGCTCCCACCTGACTTACCAGCAGCGGCAGGCCCGCGCGCCACTCGCCGTCGATGTGCAGCTCGAAGGAGTAGCGACCGGCGCGCTCAAACGGCAGCTGGTTGAGGTGAATCGCCATCGCGACGGCCGCGTGCTGCCCGGCGGGCGGACGGCCTACCTCGATGTTGCCCTGAAGCTCCGGAAACACGGCGACACCTTTGTCATTCACCATTTTGAGCAGCATCGTGTGCTGGCCGGCTTCGCTTTCGGCGAAGCGCAGCTTGACGGCGAGCGAGCAGGTAGGGTGCTGCACCGGAAATTGCTGGGCGGAGATGCCGTCGAACGTGCCGACGATCGTGAGCTTGTTGCCCTCGTAAGTATTCGCGAATTCGCAGAGGGTGAAGATTTCGACTTCCATTCGGGGAAAATTCAGCAGGAAAAACGTGTGCCCGTAAAGGTAGGAAGCCGCGTCGTCCCAGTCCGTAAATGACTGGCGGTGCCGGCGTATCCGGCGAAAAATCGACGGGCGGAATCCTTACCAGTTTTCGGCTTAGTCGTCCTCCTTGCCTGGCGTGCTGATAGCGGATGCCCGGACCTACCTTAGCAGCCCTCCTGAGCCCCGGTGTAGTCGCCGCTGCAAGCTGGCAACCCCCTATGAAGCCTTTGGTACCGCACGTTCTGCTGATTGGGAGTGAGCCGGCGCACGCCGACCTGCTAGCTACCTGCCTCAACTCGCTCGGCATCCTGCCGATCGGGCCCGCGCTCACGACCGCCGAGGCGGAAGACCTCTACGCGAGCGAGCAGCCGGATCTGGTCGTTATCATTGCGGCCGTCGCGCCGGGCCCGGACCAGCCCATCGAGTTGGCCCGGTGCCTGTTGGCCCGGCGGCTCGCGCCCATCATCATCCTGTCCAAAACGCTGGCCGAGGCGGCCCGCACCCGCAAAGAGCTGCTCCCGCAAGTGGTGTGCGTCACGAAGCCATACGGCGCCGCGTATCTACAGCGGGTCATGCAGGTCATGCTGGCTCAGAATGGCTTGCTGGGCGGGACTGTGCTACCTCCGGTTGTCGTTAGTGAGGTAGTCCGGGTGGCGCTGCCCTCGCCGCACCTGTTCGTGCGCGAGCGCAGCATGTTGATTCGCCTGGAGCCGGCGCTCATCGCGTGCGTGGAGACGGAAAGTAAGTATTGCCTGCTGACCATGGCTTCCGGCCACCGCTACACGGCGCGCGTGCCCCTGCACGAGCTGCTGGAGCTGCTGACCCCGGCCCACTTCGTGCGGACGCACCGCTCGTGGCTGGTGAACGTGCAATACATCGACCACATCGACCCGGCAGCAGGAACTATCCACCTGCTCGGCGGCGTGGAAATTCCGCTGGGTCGGGCCCACCGCGAAGCCTTCTTTCAGCAGCTGCGGCTTGTAGATTAAGGACGAACGGCGGGAAAACAAGGTTGAATGGCGAACGGGCTACCCGTTCGGTCGGTCAGGGCGCTGTACGGGTCGTTCGGGTACAAAGCGAAGCGGCGGGTGCGGAAAAGGAAGAGCTTTGGGGCAGAAGTTTTCCCTGATCTCTACATTTTTCTCGATCGTTTCATGAAGCACTGGTACTGCTCCCTTCTTTTACTGGCCTGCCCGGCGCTCAGCTTCGGCCAGGTCACACCGCCGGCCCTAGGCGCCGCGTCCACCTTCGCGCTCTTTACCGCGGTTGGCGCCTTTGACAACGTGGGTCCCTCGATCGTCAAAGGCGATATCGGCACCAACGCCGGCGCTTTCAGCGGTTTCCCGCTCGGCGTCGTAACCGGCGACATTCACGTCGCCGATACGTACTCGACCCAAGCGGCGACGGACGTGCAGACGGCCTTCGGCCAGCTAGCCGCGATTCCGTGCGTGGTACCGCTGGGCGTGTTGGGCGGCACGCCCGGCAACCCGCAGATCCTGACACCGAACGCGTATTGCCTTGGTGGCCAGACCACGTTTGCCGGCGAGCTGATCCTGGATGCGCAGGGCGACGCGAACGCGGTGTTTTTTATCCGCGTGAGCGGCGCGATGACCACCGGCGAAGGTTCCACCGTGACGCTGATCAACGGCGCCTCCGTGAGTAACGTGTATTGGCAGGTGACGGGCCGGGTAGATCTCGGCCGTAACTCAGTTTTCCAGGGAACGCTGGTCGTCGATGGCGCCATCAACCTGATCGAAGGCGCCAGCCTGATTGGCCGGGGGCTGAGCCGCGAAGGCGCGATCACGATGGATTCCAACATCGTCACGCTGCCCGGCGCCCCCGTCGCGCCCACCAGCACCAACTGGCTCGGCAGCGCCGTCGGTACCACGACCGCCCGGCAGGATTGGTTCCTGGCGAGCAACTGGTCGAATGGGGTGCCTGCCGCCTCCCTCAACGCCACCATCTTCGGCGGCCGGCCCAGCTATCCGGTGATCGCGACGGGCGCGGCAATGGCCAAAAGCCTGACGCTGGGCACGATGGCTTTGCTCACGCAGCGGGGCGGTACGCTCACCCTCGAGGGCGATTTCAGCAACAGCGGTACCCTTACCGCCACCGGCGGTACAGTAGTACTGGCCGGCAGTACGAACCAGCGCCTGAAGGGCACCTCCACGACCGGATTCTGGAACCTGAGCGTTGGCGCCGCCGGCGCGACCCTCTCCAGCCCGGTGCAGCTAAAGCGTGTGCTCACACTCACCGGTAACCTAAGCACGAACAACCGAATCCTGACGCTCCTCTCAGTTGCCAGCGGCACGGCGATGGTTGTCAACTCGGGTGGGGTAGTAGTCGGCGCGGCCACGGTACAGCGCTACCTGACCACGGCGGCCAACCCCGGCCTGGGGTATCGCCAGATGAGCAGCCCGGTTGAGAGCACCACCTTCAGCGATATGAATACCGTTGGCTTTACGGCTAAGACCAACCCGGCCTACAACCCGCTGCCTACCCCGAAGCTGACGGCCGCGGAGTTCCCGAACGTCTTCGGCTTTGATGAGGCGCGGGGTGGGGCCGCCGACCAGAACTTCGGCGATGGCTACTTCTCGCCCAATTCTACCGCCGACGAAATGGTCAACGGCCGGGGCTATTCCGTCTATATCAAAGGCGGCCTGACGCCCGATTTTGTCGGTCAGCTACGCAATGGCGACCTGACGCTGACCAACCTGACGCGCACCGGCAACGGCGACAAAGCCGGTTGGCAGCTACTCGGCAACCCCTACGCGGCCCCGCTCGACTGGGATCTGGTGAGTGTGCCGAACGGGATGGACAACGCCATCTCGGTGTTCAAGAGCACCGGCGCGGGCCAGGCCGGTATTTACCTGACGCGCGTCAGCGATGGCAACGGCAACGGGACGGGCACGCTCACCGACGGTCTCCTCGCGATGGGCCAGGGCTTCTTCGGCCGGGTTACGGGCGAGCAGGCCGTCAGCTTTACCTTCCCGCAGGCGGCTCGCGTAACGACCTACACCAATCCGGCCCACTTCCGGACCGTGGCCGATGCGCGCCCGATCGTGCGGCTGACGCTGCGCCAGCAGGCTGAAACCAATCCGGATGCCCAGGGAGCCATGCAGGTGTACTTCACCGCGAACGCCACGACAGGTGCCGATGCTTTCGATGGCGCCAGCCCGGCGCATAACGTCGGCGTCCCCACGCTGGTGAGCGTAGTCGGCCAGGAGGAGCTGGCGGTCAACGGTTTGCCAATCACGGCGTTGTCGGCTGGCACCACGGTCTCGCTGTTGCTTGATCTGCCCACGGCGGGCACGTACGTGCTGGCGGCCGCGCAGCTGCTCAATCTGGCGG
>JBKJUQ010000524.1:0-2326 GCA_046590685.1 Hymenobacteraceae bacterium | reverse complement strand
CTGCTCGGGGCGCGGGGGGCAGCCAGGCACGTACACGTCGACGGGGATGATGCGGTCGATGCCCTGCAGCACCGAGTACGAGTCGAAGATGCCACCCGAACACGCGCAGGCGCCCATCGAGAGCACCCACCGGGGCTCGGCCATCTGTTCGTACACTTGCTTGACGATGGGGGCCATCTTCTTGGCGATCGTGCCCATCACCATCAGCAGATCGGCCTGCCGGGGCGAGAACGACGGCCGCTCGGAGCCGAAGCGGGAGATATCATAGTGCGAACCCATCGTCGCCATAAACTCGATGCCGCAGCACGAGGTAGCGAAGGGCAGCGGCCAGAGCGAGTAGGAACGGGCGA
The DNA here is from genome assembly GCA_046590685.1 of Hymenobacteraceae bacterium. Classification (GTDB taxonomy): domain Bacteria; phylum Bacteroidota; class Bacteroidia; order Cytophagales; family Hymenobacteraceae; genus JANNMJ01. The sequence goes on along the minus strand of JBKJUQ010000524.1, from coordinate 1,976 downwards.
GCCCGACTACTCGCTCCAGCGAAGTGGCGAAGAAACCCTGGCCTTCGTGCCCCTCCGGGGCGTCGACCATCGTAATCTGCTTGCCGGAGCCAGCGGCAGCCGGCGGAGTTGTAACGCTCATATCGGAAGGGGCCCACCTTAGCGGGTCATCGATTCAGGAGAGAAGAGAAAACGCGACTTTTTGCGCGCGGCGGGCCGTTTTTCGGTCCCAGTGCCAACACCGCGGGTAGGGCGAAAGTTTGAGCTGTCGGGTGGTTGGTACCTGGTACTTAGTACTTAGTAGTTAGTACTTAGTAAAAGGTAGCTGGTCTGAGTACCAAGTACCTTTTACCAATTACTAAGTACCCATTACTCCCACTTCAGGACCCCTTTTTTGATAATGTAATAGAAGCCCGCCAGCAGTGTACCCATAAACAGGATCATCTGCACAAAGCCCGCTACGCCCAGAGCCCGGAAGTTCACGGCCCACGGATACATAAAGATTACCTCGACGTCGAAGAGCACGAAGAGGATCGCAATCAGGAAGTACTTGACGGAGATCGGCGTCCGGGCCGGGCCGGTGCCTTCAATGCCGCACTCCCAGGAAGTGTCTTTGATGGCGGACTTGCGCTTCGGCCCCAGCATGTGCGAGAGCGTCATCGCGAACACGACAAAGCCAAGCGCGCACCCAAACTGGATGAAGAGCGGGGTAAAGTCGGACGGGGCGTACGTGGGCGTATGCACCACCGGGACGTCAAGGAACAGCATTGCGGAAGCGGGAAGAAAAGGTCCGGGAGAGAAGCACCGGGCACGGCCGACAAAAGTACGCCTCTCGGTCCTAACGCCCGCGGGGCAATCAGGGGGCGCCGGCTGACTACTCCTGCTTGACGACTACGCCCTGCTTCATCACGAAGCGGACCCGCTGGAGCACCTTAACGTCCTGCAACGGGTCGCCGTCGACGGCAATCAGGTCGGCGAGCTTGCCGGTTTCGATGACCCCCAGGTCGGCTTTCTGATCCAGCAGGTCGGCGGCGTGGAGGGTAGCGGCCCGAATGGCTTCAAGCGGCGGCATCCCCGCCTCCGTCATGTACTGAAACTCTAGGGCGTTGACCCCGTGGCGGTACACGCCCGCATCGGTGCCAAAGGCGATTTTTACGCCGGCCTTGTAGGCTTTGGCAAAAGTGGCCTGCATCCCCGGCCCGATGGCCAGCGCCTTGGGCACTACCGGGGGCGGGAAGTACCCTTTTACTTTGGCTGAGTCGGCCACTGATTTACCCGCGATGATGGTCGGCACGTACCAAGTGCCGTATTTCTTGAACAGGGCGATGGCTTCATCGTCCATCAGCGACGCGTGTTCGATGCTGATCGCACCGGCCCGAATCGCGCGCTTGATGCCCTCGGCGCCGTGCGCGTGGCTCGCGACACGCAACCCCAGGTCGCGGGCGGTACCGACGATGGCGCGGATTTCTTCTTCCGTGTACTGCGGTCCACTGCCTTCTTTCGATAGATCGAGCACGCCACCCGTGGAGGCAATCTTGATGACGTCGACCCCGCGCTTGAATTCCTCGCGCACGGCCCGCCGGCACTCCTCAGGGCCATTCGCCACGTTGGAAGGGGTGCCGAGCTTCTGTTTCAGGTCGTCGCTCAGGCCATTCGTGTCGTCCATGTGGCCGCCCGTGGCCGAGATGGCGCGCCCCGCCGTAAACACGCGCGGCCCGACTACCCGGCCACGGTTGATGGCATCGCGGAGCGCCACGTTCACGCCCGAGCCGCCCATATCGCGCACGGTGGTGAAGCCGGCCAACAGTGTCGTTCGGGCGTACGCGACCGACTGAAATGCCACATCTGCCGGATTCTGCGTGAAGCCCTCGTAGAAGTTGTTTTTGCTGCTCTGGCTTTCGAGATGCACGTGGCAATCGATCAGGCCAGGCAACACGGTGCGGTTTTTCAGGTCGATGACGTGGTCAGCAGCGCCACCTGCCTGATAGCCTGCCTGC
>JBKJUQ010000476.1:0-3225 GCA_046590685.1 Hymenobacteraceae bacterium | reverse complement strand
CGAGTCACCGGGCTTCCGGCTGAAGCTGCGGCGGCGCTGACAGGGTCCCCAAATGCGTATCGCGAAAGCCGGTCGCGTACTTGAGACCGTAGCCCAGCACGCGGTCGAAGCTACTGTGGAAGAGTAGCACCGTGCCCGCCAGCAGCAGCGGGTTGGAATGCAAAAACCACCCGGTTCCGCCGACCGCCAGCGCCAGCGCCTTGTGGTGGGCCACATTGTAGCAGAGCGCACCCACGCGCGGCCCGGCCAGGTAGCCGAGCATACTGAGATCGGGGAGCAGAAAGAGCGCCGGCAGCCACCACCACGCATAGGGAAGGTTGGCAAACACCAGCAGGGCCATCGCCGCCTCCGCAACTTCCTCCAATCGCAGGATTGTCTTCATCGCAAATGCCGGCTCCAGAGGAAAATACGACTCCGAACCGACGCTACAAAGCTCCGCCGACCGTCAAACCCGATTCGTTAACAATCGCTAAGAACCACCGGCCGCCAGCCGGGCCCGGATGCGGCTCAACGACACCGGCGTGATACCCAGATATGCCGCCAGCAGGTGCTGCGGCACCTGTTCGAGCAGCTTGTGCTTGGCGGGCGTCGCCACCAGCAGCCGGTAGCGCGCCTCCGGCGAGAGCGTCAGCGTCTCCACGAGCCGCGCCTCCAGCCCCGCCAGCACGTATTCGGCGATGCGCCGCCCGACGCGCTCCCACGCCGGAAACTCGTCGTAAAGCGCCCGGAGCACGGCGTAGGGGAAGGTGAGCAGCTCGCACGGCGTGAGCGCCTCGATGGTGAGGGCGGCAGGCTGTCCGAGTACGCAGGCGCGGTAATCGGCCAGCGCATCGCCGGCGAAGTAGAAGTACGTGGTGCGCTCGGTACCGTCGGGCAACAGGTAGAAATGCCGGCCCGCGCCGCTGAGCAGAAACCCGATCGGCAGCGCCTGATCGCCGGGCTGCACGAGGGTCTCGTGCCGGGCAAGGGTGCGCGGCCGCACGTGCGGCGCCAGCGCGGCCCACGCCGCATCGGGCAGCGGGGCGAATTTCTCGAACCAGGCGCGGAGGCGGTGCATCCGGGGCAAGATACTGGTCAATGGGCGGAGAGACTTCAGCCGGATCCCACCAACGTACTTTGCGAGCGCTTATGCGCATTATCGCTTTCAGAACGCTACGTGAGTTTTACCCAACCGCGCTATGCGGATGCGGCAGAGCCGCTGCGCGTGTGGTACGCCGAGGCTAGCCGGGCGACCTGGGCTTCTCCCAATGACGTCAAAACGCACTTCGGTAACGCCAGCATCGTTGGTAATAGCCGAGTGGTATTCAACATCAAAGGCAATGAGTACCGCTTGATCGTTGCCATTGACTATGCGTTTCACGTGGTATATGTCCGCTTCATCGGCACCCATCAGCAATACGATCTGGTGGATGCCCGTACTATCTGACCTTGAATGAGCCTATTTCCAATTCACTCCGAAACTGATTATCAGCGGGCCATGGCGCGGGTCAACGAGCTATGGGGCAACGTTGAGCCGGGCACGGCGGCCGGCGATGAGTTTGACATCCTGTGCACGCTGGTGGAAGTTTACGAGAAGGTACATTTCCCGATTGCCGCGCCCGAACCCTCCGAAATCCTCCGGTTTCGGCTGGAGCAGCTCGGGTTACCAGCGGCGGCGGTTCAAGCGACGATGCAGGTAGTGGCGGAGCAGTTTACGCCGCGCTCCGCTTCGCTGGCGGCCTGAAGCAGGCAGGCGCCGGAGCCCCCTAAAAAATCTTCCCCGGATTCAGAATCCCCTTTGGGTCAAAGACGCGCTTAATACCGCGCATCAGCTCCAGCTGCACCTCGGGCAGGGCGATGCCGATGTAGGGGCGCTGCACCAGCCCGATGCCGTGCTCGCCGCTGATGGTGCCGCCGAGTGAGACGCACAGCCGGAAAATCTCCCGGATCGGCTCGCGGATGCCTTCCTGCCAGAAGTCGTCGGAGAGCTCGCCGCGGATAATGTTGATGTGGAGGTTGCCGTCGCCGGCGTGGCCGTAGCATACGCTCTGAAAGCCGTAGCGCGCGCCGATTTCCTTCACACCCCTGAGTAGCGCGGGCAGCGACGCGCGGGGCACCACGGTATCTTCTTCCTTGTAGACCGAATGGTAGCGCACGGCATTGCCGATGTTGCGCCGGATGCGCCAGAGGCGGTCTTTCTCGCCGGCCGTGTCGGCGACTTCGATCTCGCCGGTGTCGAACTGACTGACCACTTCGTAGACCTGCTCGGCCTGACGCTGAAGCTGGTCGGGGTCGTTGCCGTCGAGCTCGATGAGCAGGTGGGCTTCGATATCGTCGGCGATCGTGAGCGGCACGTTGAGGTAGCGGGCGCTCCAGGCGATGGCGTTGCGCTCCATAAACTCCAGGCCGGAGGGCGTGATGCCCGCCATAAACAGCTTCGCGACGGCGGCGCACGCGTCGTCGGGCGAGCGGAAGGGCACGAGCAGCGTGAGGTCGTGGGTGGGCAGCGGCAGCAGGCGGAAGACGATCTTGGTGATGACCGCCAGGGTGCCTTCCGAGCCAATGAGCAGCTGCGTGAGGTTGTAGCCGGTGGCGTTTTTGAGGGTGTTGGCGCCGGTCCAGATGATCTCGCCGGTCACGAGCACCGCCTGGATGTTGAGCACGTAGTCGCGGGTGGTGCCGTACTTGACGGCCTTCGGCCCGCCGCTGCTCTGGCTGAGGTTGCCGCCCAGAAAGCACGAGCCTTTGGAGGCGGGGTCGGGCGGGTAGAACAGCCCGACGGCCTTCACCGCGTCCTGAAACGCCTGGTTCACCACGCCCGGCTCGACGGTGGCTTGGAGGTTTTGCTCATCGATCTCGATGATCCGGTTGAAGCGCTCGGTGACCATCACCAGCCCCCGGTGTTGGGGCAACGCCCCGCCGCTCAGGCCCGTGCCGGCGCCGCGCGGCGTAATGGGCAGGCCCTCGTCGTGGCATAATCGTAGCACGGCGGCCACTTCCTCGGGGGTGCCGGGGCGCACCACGGCGGCGGGCACGAACAAAAAATCCTCGGTATGGTCGCGGCCGTAGTCCTCGTAGGTGTCGGAAGAGCCGGGTACGAGCAGGTGTTCCGGGCCGACGATGGCCGCCAGCCGGGCCAGAATCGCGGGCGAGAGGGTTACGGATGCAACGGGGGCGGTATCAAGAGCAGGCACGGGCACAATAGAAAACAAGCTTCTTCAACAACAACTTCAATGGCTACTCTTC
>JBKJUQ010000352.1:0-12107 GCA_046590685.1 Hymenobacteraceae bacterium | reverse complement strand
CCTGATACCCGGTGGTAGAAGTCAGCCCCGTCAGCGTCACGGTCGTGGTCGTGATGATTTGCTGCTGCGAGCCGGCTCCGCCCGGCGTGAAGCCCGGCAGCCCGTAGAACACGGTGTAGTTCTGCACGCCCGGTACGGCCGCAAAGGTCACCGTCGCTCCGGAACTCGTCACGTTACTCACCGCCAGACCCACCGGAGCCGCGCAGGCGGGTGGGTTGCCAAGGGTCGCTTCGATCATCGGCCGCAGAGGGAAGCCAGAAGTAGCGATGTCGAGCAGCCCTCCTCCCACAAGGTCAAAGCCTACAAAATAGGCGTCCGGGCGCACGATAGACTCGGTCTGGAAGCCTAAACCGGCGTTTAGTCCGGTGGTTCCGTCCTCGGCCATGCCGACGTAAAAATCGCCGGCCGCAATAGCCGGGGTTGTTGGGAAGGTGAATGTGTGATAGGCCCCCAGGTCAGCCGTGGCAATCGTGTAATCGGCCGACTGCGCCAGGATGTTGCCCTGATCGTCGGTAAGGATAGCGTGGTAGCTGTCGCCGACGATGGTGGCGTCCGTGCTGAAGCCAATGCCTACCGACAGCAGCGACCTAGCAGTATTCGTGTTGTACTTAACCACCCACACTCCCTCGCTCCCGATGGAGATACGCTCGGTAGCGGGCCCATCATCGGCATAGCGGAACGTATTGGCGGTTGCCTGCTGCAGCCATTGCTGGCTGTCATTGCTGGTGTTGTCATCCGCCGGCACCGATACCGTCAGCGTATTCACGCCGGTTGCGGCCGGCGTATAGGGGGCGAACGTGACGAGCACCGTATCGCCCGGCTGTACGTTCGTCAGCGTGCGGGTGTTGGTGAACGTGGTAGCGCCCGTAACGGACAGCGTCACGGCGACGCTTGCTCGCGCATTCGATCCCTTGTTAATCACCACGGCCGACGCGGTATGAGGCACGCCAATTGGAATCGGCAGCTTGCCGAGCGAGTAGATCTCCGCGACGCTCAGGTCATTTGCCTGGGGCACCGAGAACCGGTAAGTATCCCCGGAGGCCGCGATACCTGCCTGCCGATAGTTAAAGCGGATCGCCGCACCGGCATCCAGCGATTCATCGTAGGGCGTATCCTGAAAAAAAGCAACTCCGAAAGTTTCTGCCGACCGCTTCCGCACGACAATGACGCCAGTGGAGCCTTTCAGACCTACTTCGGCAGCCCGGAATGCGCTCGTACCGGTGCTCGCCGTCCAGTCACCGTAGACGAACTCGATCTTGTTCGTCGTCTCATAAAGCTTCACCTGAAACTCAATCGACGCAAGCTGACGACCAGGCGGCGTAATCTTATCCCGCAGTCCCATCCACTGGATAGTGCAGACACGGTCGGGAGTGATGCCCGATGTCGCGACCCGGAACGAGGGGGTTCCGGCCGCCGCAGGCTCCAAATTCACGCAGAATGGGGCAATCAGGTTAACGTCGGCCGGGTCGCCGCTGGCGAACAAGCCGTCGGTCGCCGCGACCGGATCAGCGTAGAACAAAGTCGCCGTTGAGGGCGCCGCTGTTCCCAGCTTGATGAAGCCGTTTGTATTGAGTACAAACTGCGTAAACGACTGCCCGTCGAAAGAAAACGGAAATCCAATGCTCTGCGGAGTCGAGTTGGCGTCGTCGTTGTTAGGAACAACGATAGCCGACCCCGTCCCGCCGAGGCTGGTATAAGTACCGGCGACATACTCCGAGCCCGGTACGGTGTAAGAGAATTGCGCCCGCGCAGGGAATGCTGCGGCCCCGATGAGGAGTGCGCCCAAGGCTGCTATCCGGGCAGCGGTTGGTATAAAGTGGAACATAAAAGAAAGTAAAGGTGTGAAAACGCTGTCTTGAGCTTTGCTGCTGCCGTTGCTGACGGCAATCAACTGTTCAAAAGTAAGCACCCGCTACTGATATAGCCACTGCTGTTTGCGGGCGCTTTGCTGCCAAGGCGCCGGCCGTTATCCGCACCGGCTGCAACTTCCCGCATTTAATTTGCTGCCCCGTGGCCGAACCCGCTCCTGACTTTACCGCGCCGCCCCCCCGCGCCCCCCGCGCGACCGGGCTTACCCTGGTGGTGCTCGGCGCCGGGCACGTTGCCACGCACCTGGCAGCGGCGCTGGCAACGGCCGGCCACCACGTAGCGGGTATCTGGAGTCGCGACCCCGCGCACGCGCACGCGTTGGGCGCCCAGCTGCCCGGTACGGTCGTACTCGCTACCCCGGCCGAAGCCAATGCGTTAGCGCCCGATTTGGTATTGGTGGCCGTGCCCGACCACGCCGTCGGTGCCACGGTGATGGCGGCGCGCCTGCCCGCGACGGTAGCGGTGGCGCATACGGCGGGAGCGCTGCCCCTCCCTAACCACCCGCGCGCCGGGGTTTTCTATCCGCTACAGACGTTTACTGCGGGCCGGGCAGTTGATCTGGGCGCGGTCCCCTTTTTTTTAGAGGCTTCCGACCCGATCACCGCGGCGATCCTCGAACGCCTCGCCCGCGACCTCAGCCGCCTGCCGGCGCGGTGGCTGGCGGCGCCCGACCGCGCTCCGCTGCATCTGGCGGCCGTCTTCGCGGCCAACTTCACCAATCATTTACTTGGAGTAAGTGCGCAAATCTTGGCAAAAACTACCGTGCCCTTTGAGGTACTGCGTCCGTTGGTGGAGGAGGTGGTAGCCAAGGCCTTTGGGGCGCCCGCCGGCCCCTTCAGCGTGCAGACGGGGCCGGCTCATCGGGCCGATGCCCCAACGCTGGCCGCGCACTGCGCGCGCCTGACGGCCGACCCGAATCTAGTGGCTTGGGTACCCGTCTATGAAGTGCTGTCGGCAGCTATTCACCGCGTGGCTTCAGAATCCTGGCGGGTGCTACCAGCACCTCCGGCTGCTCCAGCAGACGGGGCGGCATAACCCCGGCCTACCTTTGCGGCCGGGAAACGACCGCCACCGGGGCAGTCGTCGCCATTGCCCCGCGCGGGCTCCGCGCCGCGGGCCGCTTCGCTTTTCGTATGCACACTGCTTCTATCACGTTCCGCTTTGCCAACGGGCAGCCTGCCCAGACTCACGTAGCCGCCGAGGGCGAATCAGTGCTCGATGTAGCCCTCGACCACGGCATTGAGCTTCAACACAACTGCGGCGGCGTCTGCGGCTGCTCCACCTGCCACGTGTACGTACTTGCCGGTGCTGACTCGCTGCCGGAGATTTCCGATAAAGAGGAAGATTTTATCGATCGCGCGGTCAACCCGCGTCTCACCTCCCGCTTGGGCTGCCAGTGCGTGGTCGGCACCGACACGGAAGATCTCGTCGTCGAGGTGCCGCGCCAGGATTTCCTAGGCCATTAATTCTTGTGCAGCGTATTCTGAAGCCCTCCCCGCGCGTCGCTTGCTTGACGGCTGCCTGTGTTCTCAAATCGCCCTCTCCCCTGCTCTCCCCTTATGGCACATTTTGAACCTCCCATCCAGTGGGCCGACCACGAAGACGTGGCATTGGCACTCTACGAAAAGTTTGGCAACGATTTCACGGAAGCTAAAATCTACCGGATTCGCTTCACGGAGTTGCTCGAGTGGGTGCTGACATTACCAAATTTCGCTGGTACGCGGGAGCAATCCACCGAAGGCCATCTGGAGCAGATTCAGGCGAAGTGGGTGTACGAATGGCGGGATAACCAATAGCGGAACAACCCCCAGCGATGGCACCACGGCCGGACCTCAAGGCTTGCGGGCCGGCACCATTTTCGTCCTGCCACACGTTGACGGCCGTAGGCGCTCTGAACTTCCGCTATTTTTTCTATGCGACTGCCGAGCATTCTACTACTCTTGTTACTGATCGGCATCGGGCCGGCTTGCCAGACGTCGCGCAAGATTCCCTGCCCCACTGACGAGGCAAAGCACGGCTTATTTGGCTTCCTGAAGAAGAAGAAAACCAACGCTACCGCCGCTATGCAGGAGGCGGCGGGTCAAGGCGATGCTGCTGACTCACCCACGGCGGCGCAGGCCGATGCGGGGCGCTCTATTGGAGGGGGCGGATTTAAGGAGGACAAGCACGGCCTGATCAAAAAGAAAAAATATAAGCACTTGAAAAACAATGACCGCACGGGCCAGCGGTCGTTTCTAGGCTTGAAATTTTGAATGATGCTGCCCGACCTTGCTTCAAGCGAGTATTCTTCCTAACTTTACTTAAAGCGTAACATATACTTTATTCACAAATGAAAGCTGTATCATTATCCTGCGTAGCGATCGCGCTCCTGACTGTCGGCTTTGGTCTGAGCATTCCGCTGCCCGCGGCGGCTCAGATCAAACAAATGAGCAACCGCGAACTACGCGCCGAAACCAACCGCGCCGCGCGACAGGCTCGCCGAATATCCCGCAAGGCCCAGCAAGATGATCCATCGGCGGGCTCTTTTCTCGACATGTCGGTTTATAACATGAAGCCTAACCAGGCGGGTCGTAAAGCCATTAAAGCCAACGATGGGCGCGCCAATTACGAGTTCACGCGCGCCGGTGAGCCGATGGTGACCGCTACACCCGCGCTGACGGCCAAGCGCCTGAAACGGAAAAAGTAGGCTTCTACCCCAGTCTTCCGCAGGTACTGCTTCACTTTTCGGAATGCGTTTCTCGCGTGTTCTTCTTACCGCCTTACCTACGCTCGCTTCCTCTCCTTATCTCGATGACTTGGCACTCTCTCACTTCCGCTGAGCAGCTTGAATCGCTACTGACCGAATCCGCTACCCAACCAGTGGCCATCTTTAAGCACTCCACCTCCTGCTCGATCAGCGCAACCGCGAAGGCCCGCCTCGACCGGCAATGGGACGCGGCCGTTGGCGACAGCGTTAAGCTATACTACCTCGATCTGCTGCGCTTTCGTCCCGTATCCAATGAAGTAGCAGCTCGGCTGCGGGTCATTCACGAGTCGCCGCAGCTCCTGCTGATTCAAAATCGCGTCTGCACCTACGATGCCTCCCATATGGGTATACGCTTGGAAGCGATGCGGGCCGCCGCCGAAAAATAGCAGAGTAAGGAAACGGTCCGCACGTCGGTAATCGGCTGGCGAGGGGCCAATACACGCTGCTGTGCCCGCTTACCCCAGTGCTTCCCAATGAAAACGCACCACCTGTTCGATATCGGGGTGCAGGCTCAGGGCGACGGGGCAGGTATGGGCCGCGCGTTCCAGCACCTCACGATCGCGGGCGCTTAGGCCCGCGCTAGCGGCTGGCGGCATAAAATCGAGCGTGATGCGGCGAATTCGGCGGGGCGCATCGGCCGACATTTCTTTCGTGACGGTTACGTGCATGCCCGTCAGGTCGAGCGCGTATTGATCCGCTTTGATGCCCATAATGGTCAGCATGCACGAGCCGAGAGCGGCACACGCCAGGTCTGAGGGCGAAAACGCTTCGCCGCGGCCGTGGTTATCGAGTGGCGCGTCGGTGACAATGCGGTTGCCCGACGCTACGTGCAGCGCCAGCGTGCGGAGAGCGCCCGCGTATTCAAGTTCGATAGTTGGCATAGAACCGTAAAAATAGCTTCCCGAAACGGCTCGTCCGGCGCGGGGCCGGAAGCGGAATCTTGCCCAACGCGTTCCCGTTCAAGCCGTACTTTGCACCGCTTTACCGCAATTTTGCCGCTGATACCTTCCGCTTTGCCTGTGCGCTCGCTGACTTGCCTTTTTCTGCTGTTATCGGGCCTGTTGGGGGCACCCTCGATCGTCCGCGCGCAAGCCCCGTCGACGGGAAGTGGGCGGGAAGCGGGCGGGATTCACGAACCACCGTACCGCCGGGAGTTCGTCTACGGTGTCACGAGCACGTCGAATTCGGGCATCATCGCGGGGGGCGGGATTCGCTCGTCGCGTTACTGGAAACCCGACTGGTTATGGTTCTGGTCGTTGCAAGTCAACGAGGTCAAGAACCGCAAAGAGCTCCGGCTCCAAAGCAGCGTGAACGGCGATCAGTTTATTCGGGGCAAGACGCATTTTCTGTATGCCGTCCGGCCCTCGATCGGGCTTGAGCGCATCGTGCTGCACAAAGCCGCCGAGCAAGGCGTGCAGGTGAGCTTAATGCTGTCGGCCGGCCCCTCCATTGGGCTGGAGGTGCCCTACTACATTTTCTATGTCTACGACCCCTCGCCGCTGCCGCTGCTGCCGGTCGACATCCGCCGGGAGCGCAACGATCCCTCGCGCCCGCTTTACCAGGAGCAGCGCGTAGCCGGGGGCGCGTCGTTCACGACGGGGCTGGCGGAGGCGAACGTAGTGCCGGGGGGCCACCTGCGCGGGTCGCTGGCGTTTGAGTACGGCCGCTACCGCGAGAGCGTGACGGGGCTGGAAGCGGGCGCGATGATCGAAGCCTATGGCCGCCGCCCGATGCTGGTGCCACAAACAGCGAATCCGCAGGTGTTCTCGTCCGTGTTCCTGACGCTGTTTTTCGGGCGGCGGAATTAGTGCCTCAGGCCACCCGCTACGCGTGGTAATTTTGTAGACTCTTCGGCGCTCTTGCCGAAGGCACGTGTTCGGTTTTTCTGCTCTTTCTCTCCTTATGGAACCGCTCCTGCTTAGCCTGCCTATCGTGCAGCCGGCCCTACCCGCGCCGGCCCGGCCGAAGCGCCCCGACTGGCTGCGCGTGAAACTGCCCATCGGCCCGGAATACGCTCAGGTGCGCCGCCTCGTGGATGAGCACAAGCTGCACACGATCTGTGAATCGGGCAACTGCCCGAATATGGGGGAGTGCTGGGGCGCGGGCACGGCCACATTTATGATTCTGGGCAACGTCTGCACGCGCTCGTGCTCGTTTTGCGCCGTCGCGACCGGCCGCCCGACGGAGTATGATACCGACGAGCCGCGGCGCGTGGCCGAAGCCATCAAGCTGATGGGTGTCAAGCACGCCGTGCTCACGAGCGTAAACCGCGATGAGCTCAAAGACCGCGGGGCCGCCATCTGGCACGAGACGGTAGTGCGCGTAAAAACCCTCTCCCCCACGACCACCATCGAGACGCTTATCCCCGACGTGAAAGCGAACTGGGACGCGCTCGACGTGATGATATCCGGCGGGCAGGAAGTGGTTTCGCACAATGTGGAGACGGTTGGCTCGCTCTACCGCCTCGTGCGCCCCCAGGCGAGATACGACCGTTCGCTGGAGCAAATCCGCCGGACCAAGGCCGCCGGCAAGCGCACCAAGTCGGGCATTATGCTCGGGCTGGGCGAAACGCGCGAGGAGGTGTACACCGCCATGGACGATCTGGTCGGGCACGGCCTTGATATCCTCACGCTCGGCCAGTATCTCCAGCCCACCAAGCGCCATCTGGAGGTTGCCGAATTTATCCATCCCGATATCTTTGCTCATTACCGCGAAGAGGGCTTGCGGCGCGGCCTGAAGTACGTAGAATCCGGCCCGCTCGTGCGCTCCTCCTATCACGCCGAACGGCACGTTAACGTGCCAATCTAAGGTTTTACGAGTAGTTTCCGGGGTTTGCGTGAATTGGCTCAGCGCCGGCCCAACATCCGGCGCGGGGCGCCCGTAAGAGCAGCCCAACCCGCGCGTCGGTCCGGCGTTTACGCAGACAGGGCGAGCAGATTGCTTGCATTTCCACTTTACCCCCACCCCGTATTCCGATGGAAAATTCCACTGTTGAAGATGCTTTGCGGCTCGTCCCCCAGGACCTCTCGCGCATCGTCGAATCGATGATGCACGTCTACCAAGGCAACCACGATCACCTGCCCGAGCTGCTGAGCCACGCCGGGACGCTGGTGGTGAAAATGGGGCGCCGCCTGAGCACCGGTCAGTTACTGACGATTGGCAGTCTGTTGGCCGTGGGCGCCCTGTTGGTGCTGCGCCAGGTTAGCGACGATGACGATGATGAGGTAACGGCGACGGCCGGGGGCGCGCGCAATGGCGAGCATCGCGCGGCTTCGCACGACAAGCCTTAACCGGCTGAATTGATCAGAAAGCACAAGGCCCGCCGTGAAAATTCACGGCGGGCCTTGTGCTTTAGTACCCAGTAGCCCCCCTGGAAATCTATTCGCCACGGAGCCGCCATTAAAGGGCGCTGCGCCTCCGCAACTTTGGTAGAAATTTTTTGAAGGGAGTCGGTTAGCGCTCGGCGCCGGCCTTAACCAGCTCCGGGAACTCCTGGCGGAAGTGCTCGACCTTCTTGCGCGAAACCGTCGCGATGTAGCCCTGATCGGGGTGCAGGCGATAGTAGCCCTGATGGTAATCCTCGGCGGGATAAAACTTGGTCAGCGGAGCCACCTGAGTGACAACGGGGTCAGGATAGATACGCGCGGCATTTACCCGCTTGATGGCCGCTTCGATTGCCGTTTTCTCCTCCTGGGTGCGGTAAAAAACAGCCGAGCGGTACTCATCGCCCACGTCCGGCCCCTGACGATTGAGCTGCGTTGGGTTGTGCGCACCGCGCAGGAATACGTCAAGCAGGGTAGCGTAAGTCACCACGGTCGGGTCGTAGTACACCTGCACGGCTTCAGCGTGGCCGGTCTGCCGGCTGGCGACCTGCTCATAGGATGGATTCGCGACGGTGCCGCCGGTATACCCCGACACGGCGGCGCGGACGCCTTTTATTTCTTCAAAAACTTCCTCGTGCGCCCAGAAGCACCCACCCGCAAAAGTGGCGACGGCGAGCCCCTTGAGATTAGTCGGCGCCGGGCCGGCGGTCGAGCGCCCGTCCTGGGCGACCGTGGCGGCATCGGAAGCCTGCGTGCAGGAAGCGGAGGCGAACGCCAGCAGGGCAGTAAAGAACAGAAAAGGGGGGAATTTCATGGCGGCGGAAAAAGGGGGATGGAAAATAAGAATGATTTCTACGGGGGTAGACGCCGCCAAGGCGCGGGCCTTACTCAGGGTCGTCTGAACCACGTCAGGGAACGAATAAAACGGATTGGCTCATGAATTAGCTGCCTGGACCGTGAGAATTCAGCCATCCAAACCAGCAACCGACAACCTCAACTCAGTGCCCGGCGTGCCAATCGTAGCCGAGCTTGGCCCAGTAGTCGGCGGGACGCTGCGCGGTAAAGGCGATCGTGCCGATGCGCTTGATATGCTTGACTCCGTACTTGAGCGGCGTGACCAGGCGCAGCGGCGCGCCGTGCGGAAGGGTGAGGGGAGCGCCGTTCATCTCGTAGCACAGCAGCGTTTGGGGGTGCAAAGCCGACTCTATATCCAGGCCAACGTAATACTTGCGGTCGGGTGTCACGAGGCTGACGTAAGGCGCCAAATCAGCTGGCGGGTGCTGGACATCCACTGGCTGGCCGGAGGCCGTAGCGAGCGGATAGCGCGTCAGGAAATCGCTCAGCCGCACGCCCGCCCACGTCACGATCTGGCTCCAGCCCTCAATGCACTTAAACTCGGTCGTCATCTCCGTACGTGGCAGGCGCTGCAGATCCGCCAAGGTAAATTCCTGGACGCGGGGTGGAGTGCCCGCGCCCGCGTAGCCTTGAACCGATAAGCGCCACGCCGCGGGCTCGAAGCCTGGGCTGAGGCCCACTCGGCCGTTAAAACGCAGGTTTTCCGCGCGATTTTTCGGAAATTCGGGCGCCAGACGAGCGTGCTTGAAATAAGCTGATGCCACTTGGCCATTTGCCTCCAGCACCTGCCGCAGCCCACCGGGCAAGCCATCGATGGGCGGTGTATTCAGCAGCCAGCGCCACCCCAGCGCCCCCGCCAGGCCCGCAAGCCCCAGACCTACGAACGCGCGCCGCGACCGGAGCGTCACCTGACGCTCGACGACTTCGTCGGCCGCGAGCAACACGGCCGCTTCTTCGGGCCGCAGCTCGGGGGAGGCCGACGGGAATCGATCAGCAGACGGCTGGGCGTCAAACTCGGGAGGGGTACTCGGCGGCACGGGCGGATTCATCGGATCAAGGAAGAAGACTATGCGAAAACGGCAGACCTCAGGCCGCTGGCGCGTTGCGCGGAGAAGTAGCAGGCGCCTCGACTTCGGGCGCGGATGGGGCCATCGGCACCTCGACAAGCTCAAAACCGGCTACCATAGCGCGGAAATTATTCCACCCAGCTCGCACCACCTGCGCGATGTGCACCACGAAAAACAGCACGTAGCCTAGAGTGAGCATGAAATGAATAACCCGCGCCGACTTATAGCCGCCGCACAGCGTGGTGAGCCAGCCAAGCTGCGTGGGTTTGTACATCGCCAGCCCCGTTAGCAGCGAGCCCACGCCCATCAGGATTACCGACGTATAAGCAATCTGCTGGGCTCCGTTGAACTTCCGAACCGGTGGCGGTTCCTGGCGCAGCCCCAAATCGTGCAGCGTCACCTGCCAGGCTTCCCGAAAGGAATGTCGGTTGGGCAGCAGATAGCGCCACTCGCCCGAAACGGCCGTGTACAGCACGTACAGCACCCCATTGAGCGCGAAGAGCCACATCAGCACGAAGTGCCACGCCATCCCTTTTGCCAGCTTAAAAGGTACGCTAAAGGCTTCGTAGAACGATTGCGGGAAGAACTTAAGCACCGTGGTGTCGCCCCAGCCGAGGCGATACACGTCGTTTGCCCAGTAAATGAGCAAGCCAGACCAGATCATCAAGCTCAGCACCGGGAAGTTCACCCAGTGGAACCAGCGCAGAGCCAACGAGTGCTTTTCTACTATTTTTTTCATGGGTAATCCGAAGAGACCAGCAGGCCGACCGAGCACGAAAGCTACGCCCATGCCCGCAAACCACAGAAATTCAAGGAGCGGTGCCCAGCGACAGACTGCCAGCACCGACGATGCGGCGCGAATCCCGTTCTTGCACCAGCACGACGGCCCGCAGATGCGCGGCCTGCCATTCCGCAGTCAGCTCCAACGGAACCGTCGCCGCGAAGCTGCCAGTAGCGTCAACCTCGCCAAGTAGGCGCAACGCTCGTACGACGGAGGCGTGGTGCAGCATTCGGCCAGCATTTTCGCCGCGCCCAACGCGGGTCGAGAGCCCCGACTCGCTCACGGCCAGCACGACTTCAGCCGCGGCGGTTCCCGCCGGCAGCGCGCTTACTCGTACCACCAGCGACGCCGCGTCACGGCGCAGTTCAACGGTAGCGCGGGGGCTACGGGCAGCTTCCGTGATGACTTGCGTGAGCTTGGTGCGCTGCGAACCCACCAGCTCGGCTTGCCCATTCACGACCGCCTGCGGCGTGTAGCTACCGGAGTTGAGGGCCGCCGCGTAGCGCCGTTGCCGGATCGTAAACTGTTCCGCGGAAAAGGGGTCGCGCCACCCGAGCCGGTTCCAGTAATCCACGTGCTGGCCTAGGGCAATCAGCTCGACTCCGGGCACTGACTGCGTGGTTTCAAGTTCGCGCAGCGCAGCATCAGCCGCCGGGCAGCTCGAACACCCTTCAGAGGTGAAGAGCTCTACCACGACCGGTACTAATGCAGCTGGCGGCGGCAAACCCGCCGGCCGACCGCTGCTTAGCGCCATCACGGCCAATACGGTGGCGCCCAGCGCCAGATCCGAAAAGCGAGCCATAGGAATTGCAGGCAAGTGCTGAAAAGGGAGGTCGGGCGATTTACCCTGCTACCCACTAGACGTTTCCTGCATTCATACCTTACAGCCGAACCCCGCCAGTTCGCGTACCGGGCCGCATCGCCATCTTTGTTTCTAGCGTGGGTAAGGATATAGCCCGCCCGCGCGTCAATCTCTACGAGCTACTCGCCCCGGATGGTCCAACCGCCCGTTTCTGCCACCCCACCCAACCCCGCTGAGTGGCTACCCCGCTACGGCGACGAACTGTACCGCTTCGCGTTAAGCCGCGTAGCCGACGAGGACACGGCGCAGGAGCTCGTGCAAACGACGCTGCTCAACGCCCTCGACGCGCTGCCGTCCTTTCGTGGCGAGGCTTCGGAGCGCACGTGGCTTTTTACCATTCTCCGGCGCAACATCATCGACCATTACCGCCGCCAAGCTCGCCACCCCACCCTTTCCCTCGAAACAGTAACCCCCGACGGCCCAGCGGAAGCCACGTTTTTTGAGCCCGACAACGGTCATTGGCGCCCCGACCAATACCCCGAGAGCTGGCAGCGCGCCGATGCAGCGCTCGAAGCAGAGGATACGCAGCGGGCCCTACGCCGCTGTCAGGATCGACTCCCTGCCCAGCACGCAGCTGTCTTCGTACTGCGCTTCGTGGAAGAGC
>JBKJUQ010000217.1:0-16251 GCA_046590685.1 Hymenobacteraceae bacterium | reverse complement strand
GGCCACGTCCTCCGCCCTGACCGTCACGGTGAATCCAGTGGCGTCGGCGGCCTTCGCTTACTCGGGTGGCACTTTCTGCCGCACCAGCACCACTAACCCCGCGCCGGTCATCACCGGCGCGTCGGGCGGCACGTTCTCAGCCTCGCCCGCGGGGCTGACAATCAACGCGACCACCGGCCGCATCACGCCTACCACGTCCACGGTTGGTACCTACACCGTGACGTACGCCGTGGGCGGCACCTGCCCGGCGTCCTCCAACCAGACCGTAACCATCTCGACCGCGCCGGCTGCCAGCTTTACCTACGCGGCCACCATTCCGCTGTGCGCGGGGGCGGCCACGGTCCTTACGCCCACGCTCGGCCCGGGCGCTTCGGCCGGCGTGTTCACGGCTTCTCCGGCCGGCCTGAGTTTGGCGGCTTCCTCGGGTATCGTGGATGTGACGTTGAGCCAGGCGGGCACGTACACCGTCACGAATACCATCGCGGCGAGTGGTGGTTGCGCGGCGGCCTCCGCGACGGCAACTCTGACCATACTGCCCACCCCAGTGGCCACCCTCACGGCGGGCGGCCCGACCACTTTCTGTCAGGGAGGTTCCGTAACGCTTACCGCCAGTGGCGGGGCGACGGGCGCTACCTACGCCTTCTTCCGCGATGCTACGCCTCTGACGGGTACCACCGGCAATACGGCGGTCATCACGCAGGCGGGCGCGTACACGGTCGTCGTGACAAACTCCACCACCTGCTCGCGCACTTCTGCGGCCGTGACCATCACGGTAAACCCACAGGCTACGGCCACCTTCGCCTACGATGCGTCGACGTACTGCCGCACCGCTACCGCTCCGGCGGCTCCTGCGGTGACGGGCACGGCGGGCGGCACGTTCTCGGCGACGCCGGCCGGCCTAACGCTCAATGCGACCACGGGGGTGATCGATCCTGCGGCTTCGGCCGTCGGCACCTATACCGTGACCTACGCCGTGGCGGGCCCTTGCCCGGCATCGGCCACGCAGACCGTTACCATCACGGCGGCTCCGTCCGCCGCCTTCAGCTACCCGGCTACGGCACCAAGCTGCGCCGGCACGACTGGAACAGTGAACCCGACGCTCGTTACGGGCGCAGCAGCGGGCACCTTTACGGCTGATCCGGCGGGCTTGAGCTTATCGGCTTCGACGGGTGTAGTGGATCTGGCGACGAGCCTACCCGGCACCTACACCATCACCAATACCATCGCGGCGAGCGGCGGGTGCGCGGCGGCTACCGCAACGGCTAGCCTAACCATCTCGGCGGCCCCCACGGCCACCTTGACGGCCGGCGGCCCGACCACGTTCTGCGAAGGTGGCTCGGTGACGCTCACCGCGACCGGCGGCACCAGCTACGTGTGGAGCACCGGCGCGACGACGCCGACCATCACCGTGACTACCGCGGGCACCTACACCGTGACCGTTACGAATGCGGGCGGCTGCTCCGCCACTTCGGCTCCGCTGACCGTGACGGTGAACCCGCAGGCGGTGGCCGCCTTCGCATACGGCGCCCCGGCGTACTGCCTGGGCGCGGGTATGTTTGCCACGCCCACCATTACGGGCACCACGGGGGGCTTCTTCAGCAGCACCGCCGGCTTGGCGATCAACGTCACAACCGGCGTACTCGACCTGACGGCTTCGGTCGCGGGCACTTACACCGTGACTTACGCGGTGTCCGGTCCTTGCCCGGCTTCCTCGACCCAGACCGTCACGCTGACGCGCCCCGTGCAAGCCGCGTTCGTTTACTCGGCTTCGAGTGGGTGCGCCGGCACCAGCGGTACGCTCCAGGTGAATCTGGCACCTGACGCCACCCTCGGCACCTTAAGCGTAGTACCCGCCACAGGCTTGGGTTTCAACGCCACGACGGGCACCATCGACCTGAGCACCAGCCAGCCAGGCACGTACGTGGTGACGAACCTGGTAACGGGTACGGGTGGCTGCGCCGACGCCACGGCAAGCGCGACGGTCACGATCAACGCACTTCCCGTACTCGCCATCACGAACCTTAACGCGACGTACTGCACGGCCGATCCGGCCGTGACCCTCGCGGGGACCATTGATGGCACCGCCGGCGGTGCGTTCACGATCAATGGTAACGCCGCGACGCAGCTGATTCCCGGTACGCTCGGTGCGGGTACCTATACGATTGGCTTCACCGGCGCAAACACGGCGGGCTGCGCTGCCTCTACGACCCAGACCGTGGTCATCAGCGCAACCCCCGCGCAGCCAACGGTGACCGCGACGACCCAAGCGTCCGGCATCGTGATTCTCACGTCGTCGGCCGCAACGGGCAATCAGTGGCTGCTCAACAGCTCGCCAATCGCGGGGGCTACGGGCTCCACGTACGTGGTGAGTACCAGCACGCAGAGCGGCGTGTACACGGTAATCAGCACGGTGGGCAGTTGCGCCTCGGCACCATCGGCACCGCAGACCGTCACGGTAACGGGTACCGGCGCGCTGGCGAACGCGCGCAGCTTCCAGGTTTTCCCGAACCCAACCACGGATGGGCAGGTGCAGCTTGAGCTGGCAGCGGCCGCAGTGCCGCAGCTGCTGACGGTAATCGACGCGATTGGCCGCGTCGTGCTGCGGACGGTGATTCCCGCTGCCACGACTACCCACGCCCTCGACTTGCGGGCGCTGCCCGTCGGCGTGTACTCGGTGCGGGTGCTCACGCCCGCAGGACCAGCCGTGCGCCGGTTGGTGCGCGAGTAGGAAGTTGATTGGATTCACTGAATACCCGAACGACTCCCCCATTTGTTTCCATGAAGAGTACGCGTTCTTGCACCTCCAATCACCTGCTGTAGCTGATGACCCCTCCTTCGCCCACTCCCGGTCACCCCGCGCCGCACGTCGAGCACCACTTCACGGCTGGCGCGGCCGTGCGCGACGTGGTCATTGGCATGGCCGACGGCCTGACGGTACCATTTGCCTTAGCTGCGGGCCTGACGGGTGCGATCTCGCAAACGAGCTTGATCATCACGGCGGGGTTAGCCGAAATCGCGGCCGGCTCCATCGCGATGGGGCTCGGCGGATACCTCGCCGCTCGGGGTGAAGCCGAGCACTACATCGCGGAAGAAGCCCGCGAGTGGCGCGAGATCGAAACCGTGCCCGACCGCGAAGCTGAGGAAGTGCGCGAGATATTTGAGTCGTACGGCCTCACCGCCGACGAAAGTCACCGGGTAGTAGAAGGCTTGCGCCGCCGCCCGACCGATTGGGTCAAGTTTATGATGCGCTTTGAGCTGGGGCTGGAACCGCCCGAGCCCGGTCGGGCGTGGCGATCGGCCCTCACGATCGCCGGCGCGTACGTAGTAGGTGGGTTCGTACCCTTGAGCGCGTACTGGCTCGTGCCGCACGACGTGCAAGACGCGCTGCGCCTTTCGGTGGTGGTCACACTCATCGCACTAGCTGCTTTTGGCGCCCTCAAAGGACGGTTTACGGGAGCCGGCGCCCTCAAATCAGCTACTCAAACGGTGCTGATCGGGGGGCTCGCCGCCGCCGCCGCGTTCGGACTGGCGCGGTGGCTGTCGTGATTAAGCAACCTGGGGGAGATCGATCGCGAGCTAAAAAATCCACCGCCGGCAGAGTAAAGAGCGCTTTTAAGCACTACCTCTACCAGCGGTGGACTTCTTGGTTTACGCGCAGCCGGACGACTTTTTAGCCCTTATCGCCCCTGGCCTTCTTAGCGGCAGCGCCGCGTGACGCGGGCTTGGTAGCAGCTGCCGTTTTTTTAGACGCCCCCGGGACCGCTTTAGCGGCTGGCTTTTTAGCTGCGGCCGCTGCCTTCGGTTTGGCGGCTGCTTTTGGCTTAGCCGCTGCTTTTGGCTTGGCGGCGGCTTTTGGCTTGGCCGCCCCGGTAACAGTGCGGGAAACGGTTTCGGCTGCTCCCTCCACGAAGTCCATCGCAGAATCAACTGCGCTCTCGGCGCGATCGCCAAGCGCTGATAGCACTTTGCGCGTTGCTTTTTCCGCCAGTTTACCAACGGCGCCGGCAGCCGCGTCGGCGAGCAGGGCGGGTAGCTCTTCGGCTTTGGTGCGCAGCGCCTTCAAGGACTCTGTCGCTTGATCGACGCCTTTTTTGGCTTTCGAGTCGGCAGTATCGCTGTCGCTCTTGCCATCTTTTTTGCTATCGCTTTTTTCGCCTCCTTTGTCAGTTTCTTTAGCGCTGCTCTTCTGATCGCGTTTTTCGTCGCGTTCGTCTTTGTCCTTGTCTTTATGCTTACTCATCGGGGTGGAGTGAAAGGGGGGATGAAGTACGCGGCACGACTGCGCCACGCTCCATTCTAACGAAACATCACTCAGCAGGTTATCGGCAGGTCCAAAGGGTTGTTACCCGGTTTTAGGCTTCCCCCACGCCGTGGCGCTCATTGCGCATCACGTTTTCGGGAGTCCAGGGGATTAGCTCGACGAATGGGCGCTGACGCACCGGGCAACTCAGCACCTGGCAGTTGGGGCACTGGCGGGGCGGGCGGCACGGGTCGGCGTGAATGAATAACTCGACCTGCTGGCCGGGGCCACGGCTGCGGACTACCTCTTCAATGGCCTCAATCTCGGCGTGCGTCGCGAAGAGGGTCTGGTAATACGGCAGCGAAACGTGGCAATCGATGTGGAGGTCGGCCCCGTAGGTCTGCACCCGCAGGTTGTGAACGTCGATCCAGGTTGGGCGACGGCTAGCTTGCAGCGCGACTACCACATCGGCTACCGTGCCGGGGTCGGTCTCGTCGAGCAACCCACCAACGGCCCGCCGCAGCATGCGTCCCCCCTGCCACGTGATAAACCCCCCGAGCATAAGCGCGGCCAAGCCGTCGAGGCGCTGCCAGCCGGTGGCGCGCACGCTTGCCAGCGACGCCACGGCCACGATACTCGTCAAGGCGTCGAGGTAGAGGTGGCGGCCATCCCCTTCGAGCGCCAGCGAGCGCAGGCGCTGCCCGGCCTGCACCAGCCACCAGCCGGTGCCCAGGTTAATCAGCGCGGTAAATGCCAGCAGGCCAATGCCCCAATCAAGGCGCCCGACCGGGCTAGGGTGCAGCAGGGCGCTTCCCGCACCGACTACGATAAATAATCCCGCCCCGAAAATCAGCGCACCCTCCAGGCCAACGGACAGGTTTTCGACCTTGCCGTGGCCATAGGGGTGGTTTTCGTCGCGCGGCAGACTCGCCAGCCACACACTCCACAGCGCGAACGCCGATGTGGCGATATTGACGATGGATTCGAGCGCGTCGCTCAACACCACTTGCGAGCGGGTCAGCCGCCACGCCCAAAACTTGATCGCCACGAGCCCTACGCTCACCACCAGCGACAACACCCCCAGCCGCAGCTTGGCCCGGGTCAGGTGCGGACTCCCGGGTAGTGGCGTGGGAGGAGCGAGTTCATTCACAAGTAGGATAGGTCAGGAATCTGGACTGCGAAAGTAACCTAACCCCTGCCCTCACCCGTACTTCGGCCGGCCCACAAACTATTTTTAGGCAACCCTAAATTTATCTTACCTTTGTCGGGTTCTCCTGTTGTCTCGGTTTCGATGCCGCTCCGATCTACTTCTGCTTTGCCTGCTTCTCCCCTTCCGCCCGAGCCTGCCGCCGCACCGCCACTTGCCGAAGCCGGCTGGCAGCGCCCCCGGGGGGCGGCGTCGCTGCGGGAGGTGTATGCGTCAGTCGCGGTGCCGGGGCCCGGGGCTTCGTGGTGGCGGCGCATGCGGGCCTTTTTAGGGCCTGGGTTGCTGGTAGCGGTGGGGTATATGGACCCCGGCAACTGGGCCACCGACATTGCGGGTGGGGCCCGATTTGGTTACGCGCTCCTGAGCGTGGTGCTGATCTCGAATCTGATGGCTATTCTGTTGCAGCACCTGGCCGCTAAGCTGGGGCTCGTCACCGGGCGCGACCTGGCGCAGGCGTGCCGCGACCATTACTCGCGCCCGGTTGGTTTGGTGTTGTGGTTTCTGTGCGAAATTGCCATCGCCGCCTGCGACCTCGCGGAAGTTATCGGCTCCGCCATCGCGCTGAACCTGCTGTTTGGCCTTCCGCTCCCGATCGGCGTCGGCTTGACGATCCTCGACGTCCTCGTTGTCCTCGCGCTGCAACGCCATGGCTTCCGGCTGATCGAAGCCATTGTCGGCGGGCTGATGGCGGTGATCTTCGGTTGCTTCCTCTACGAGATCATCGTTTCCCGCCCCGATTGGGTGGCGCTTGCCGGTGGACTCGTCCCGCAGCCCCGGATCGTGACGGACCCGAAGATGCTGTACCTCGCCATTGGCATTCTGGGCGCGACGGTGATGCCGCACAACCTCTACCTGCACTCTTCCATCGTGCAGACCCGCGCCGTGGGCCCTTCCGAGGGGGAAAAGCGCGAAGCCGTGCATTTTGCCACCATTGACTCTACGGCCGCGCTGCTGCTCGCTTTTTTCGTCAATGCCGCGATTCTCGTGCTCGCCGCCGCGGCCTTTCACCGCAACGGGATGCACGATGTGGCCGACATCAACGACGCCCACCGGCTCCTCGCCCCCGTGCTGGGAGCGGGCGCGGCGAGTGTCTTGTTCGCCGTGGCGCTGCTAGCATCGGGCCAGAACGCGACGCTGACGGGCACGCTGGCCGGCCAGATCGTGATGGAAGGCTTCCTGAATCTGCGGCTGAAGCCGTGGCTGCGCCGCCTCATTACCCGGCTGGTCGCGGTCGTACCGGCGATGGTGGTAGCGATAATCTATGGCGAGAAAGGCACCGCTGATTTGCTCGTGCTTTCCCAGGTTATTCTCTCCCTGCAACTCTCCTTCGCCGTCGTGCCGCTGGTGCTCTTCACCTCTGATCGCCTCAAGATGGGGGTGTTTGCCAACGGTCCGGTGCTCCGAATGGCGGCGTGGGGCGTCACGGCGGTGATTGTCGGCCTCAACGTTTACCTGTTGTGGGAGACGGTGGCCGGGTGGTTTCGTTGATCCTCTCTCTGACTCTATGAAAACTCTGCTTACGCTCCTTTTTTCGCTCCTTTTACCCCTGAGCTTACTAGCTCAGACCGGTACCGTACGCGGCACCGTGCGCGAGGCCGATGGGAGCACAGTAGTACCATTCGCGAGCGTGGTCGTGGCCGGCACGAGTGTGGGCACCACGGCCAGCGCCGAGGGTAAGTTCGAACTACCGGGCGTACCCGCGGGGGCCACCCGACTTACGGCGAGTGGCGTTGGTTTCAAGCCCGCCATTCGCCCGCTGACCATCAAGGCGGGTGCAACGCTCAGCGTGGATTTTCGGCTGGTCGGCGCTGCGGAGCTCGACGAAGTGGTGATCAGCGGGACGCTCCAACCGGTGCTACGGAGCGAATCGGCTGTACCAATTGACGTGCTGACGCCCACGTTCTTCCGCAAGAATCCCACTCCTTGCCTGTTTGAAGCGCTGCAAACCGTTAATGGCGTCCGGCCGCAGCTCAACTGCAACGTGTGCGCCACCGGCGACATCCACATCAATGGCCTCGAAGGGCCCTACACGATGGTCCTGCTCGACGGTATGCCCATCGTAAGCGGCTTGAGCACGGTGTATGGGCTAAGTGGGATTCCCTCAGCCCTTATCGAGCGGGTGGAAATCGTGAAGGGACCCGCCTCTACGCTGTACGGCTCCGAGGCGGTAGGCGGCCTCATCAATGTCATCACCCGCGACCCGGCCCGCGCGCCCGTAGCGTCAGTGGACGCGTTCAGTACGAGCTGGGGCGAGCATTCCGTGGATGTGGGCGCAAAGATGAAGCGCGGCACCACCACAACTTTGGTGGGGCTAAACGGCTTTCTCTACAACCGCCCGCGCGATGACAACGGCGACGGCTTCACCGATGTAGCCCTCGCTCAACGCGTCTCTGCGTTCAGTAAGCTCGCCTTCGCCCGGCCGGAGAACCGAGTAGCCTCCATTGCCGGCCGATATCTCTACGAAGACCGCTGGGGCGGCCAGATGCAGTGGACGCCGGAGTTTCGGGGCGGCGACTCGATTTACGGCGAGTCCATTTATACCAGCCGCGCGGAGGCAATCGGCACGTATCAACTCCCGCTAGCCGGGGCGCCGGTGCTGCTAAGCACCTCGTTCAACACGCATCACCAGAACTCGGTGTACGGCACCACTGCATACCTGGCCCGCCAGACCATCGGCTTCGGCCAGCTCACCGTACCGCGCGCTTTCGGGCGGCACAACGTGCTGTTCGGCTCCGCGCTGCGCTTTACGTACTACAACGACAACACCCCCGCCACGACCGCCCTGACAGGTGCGGATGCGCCTTCGCGTACGTGGTTGCCCGGCGTGTTCGTGCAGGACGAAGTCAAGCCGTTTGCCCACGATGAGCGCCACACCGCCCTCGCCGGGCTGCGTTACGACTACAACTCCATCCACGGCTCCATCCTGACGCCGCGCTTGAACTGGAAATTCGCGCCGAACTTGGCGCAAACCTGGCGTCTCGGGCTCGGTAATGGGTACCGCGTGGTGAATGTCTTCACGGAAGATCACGCGGCCCTGACGGGCGCCCGACGCGTGGAGATTCAGGAAAACCTGCGGCCGGAACGTTCCTGGAACGCCAACCTGAATTACCAGCGCCAGATCCCGGTCGGCGCGGGGGGGCTGGCGGTACTCGAAGCCAGCGCGTTCTGCACCTACTTCACGAACAAGATCGTCCCGGATTACGCGACCGACCCCAACCTGATCCGCTACCAGAATCTGCGCGGCCACGCCGTGAGCCGAGGGGTGAGCATGAACGTGGACCTCTCGCTCGACATTCCGCTGAAAGTACTCGCCGGCGTGACTGTAATGGACGTTTACCAGCTTGCGCCGGATACGGAGGGCCGGCTCCGGCGCCAGCGGCAGCTTTTTGCCGAGCGGGTGAGCGGCACGTTCACGGTTTCGTACAGCTTCGCGAAACTTGGATTGATGCTAGACTACACGGGTAACGTGTACGGGCCGCGCCCGCTGCCTACTCTTGGTCCGCGGGATCCACGCCCCGCGATGGCCCCCACGGTTAGCCTGCAAAACCTGCAAGCTACCCAGAAGATCGGCAAGACGCTGGAAATCTACGGGGGCGTCAAAAACCTGCTCAATACGCTCCCGCGGCGTGATGCCATTGCGCGGGCCTTCGATCCGTTCGACAAGCAAGTTCAGTTCGACGCGGCCGGACAGGCCGTCGCTACCCCCGACAACCCGCACGCGCTCACCTTCGACCCCACGTACGTGTATGCCCCGAACCAAGGGCGGCGGACCTTCCTGGGAGTGCGGTGGCGGCTTTAATCCAAGTGTAAAAAGCTGCGATTGGCAGTCACATTTTTCCGCGCCTTGCGTACCGGGCCCAAACTCCGGTCTCAATGCGCCTTTTCTTCATCCTCAGCGCGCTGCAGCTGAGCTTCGCGGCTTGCGCGCAAGAGCCCGACACGGCTGCGCTCAAACGGGAATACACGCTTTTTCGGCCGGTGCCAAAGGAACTACTGCGCGACTTCACGCCCGACCGTCCGGGTATTAGTCTGAGCGCCCACACGCTCGACGCGGGCCATTTTCAAATTGAAGTTGACTTGTTCCGCCTTCGGCGCGAGGACGAGGAGTTGGAGAGTAGTCGCAGCCTGACCGTGGCTGACCTAACGCTCAAAGTTGGCGTGACTCGTACGCTCGACTTCCACGTCAGCTTCCAGCCCCTACTGCGCGAACGCGTCGTGCCTGAGCCGGGTAGCTCCACCGTAGCCGAGCAACGGTCTCATACGGGGGATATGACGCTGCGCCTCAAGCAAAATCTCTTTGGCAACGACGCGCCCCGCAAGGCCGTGCTCGCCCTCAGCGGCTACGTGCGCCTGCCGACCGGCGGGCCGGTTGGGGCGGGTAAGCCGGAGTTTGGGCTGGCGCTACCGTTTGAGTATGATTTCTCGCAGAGCCTCGACGTGGAAGCGCAGATTGAAGGCGAATCTCGCTGGGACCGTACTTCCGCCCAGCGCGAAACGCATCTCAACCAGAGCCTGATTGTCGACTACCGCTTCGGGCCAGCCAAACGCGTGGAATTCTTCGCCGAAGGGGCCGGCTTCTGGAATACGGGCCAGCATACGTATCAGGCTACGCTAAACATCGGACCGGCTTTTTACGCCGCGTCCGCACTCCGCTTCGATGCCGGGGTCCACATCCCCCTGACCCGTGCGCCGCTCACCCGCGAAGTCTTTGCGGGGCTGAGTTACCGGATCTAAGCGCTCACGTCAGATCAGGGACGCACGATGCTGAGATCGAAATCATCCACGTAGAGGGGCGTTTCGCCCGTCTTGAACACGTACACCCGCAGGACGTCCGTTGGGGCACGCACTATAGGTAGCGAGAACGCGCCACCCAACGCATTCCACCGGCCGGGGGCGTGCGCCAGACGCGCCAAGGGCAGGCCCTGCCACGCGTAGGTAGCACCGGCGGCGTCTTCGAGGCTCACAACCAGTTTTACGTCGGGGGTGGGGGCGTTGATCGGCAGCCAGGCAAAGCAGCGGGCAAGGAGGTGATCGCCGGGGCGGATTCCAAGCTCGCCCGCCGTGGCCTTCAGGCCCAAACTGTACGCGGGGCTAGCAAGCAGCGCGCTCGCGGTACGTCCCGAATGAGCAGGGCCAGCAGTAGTTAAAGTAACAAGGTTCTGCCACCGTGCCGGATCCACCGCCGCTTCCAAATCTGT
Source organism: Hymenobacteraceae bacterium (assembly GCA_046590685.1). Lineage (GTDB taxonomy): Bacteria > Bacteroidota > Bacteroidia > Cytophagales > Hymenobacteraceae > JANNMJ01. The sequence continues at coordinate 5,606 of JBKJUQ010000217.1, read as the reverse complement.
CGTCAGATGCACGATAGTGGCAGGCAGCGCACGCGGCCGCCACAGCGTAAGCCGGCCGTTACCCGCCACCCGCGTGAGTTGCTCGGTGAGCAGTGGATACGCTGCCACGGCATCGGACCGGTAAAAAGTATCCTGCGTGATGACAAATTGCGCGGGCTTGGCCAGCCCCGCGCTGATTTGCTCTTCGGATGTAGTCAGCACCGTCCAGCCGCGCCGGTGAGCGAGTAATAAGGGCAGATTAAATGAGTAGGCGTCGATAACCGTCACCCGCGCCGTACGCTCAACCCCCAAGGAATCGAGCCAGCGGTCAGCCCCGGCGAAATTGGCGCGCGTCAGCTCGCTCCGATCACCGGGCGCGGGCGCGTAGCGGCGGGTTTGCTCGGCACGAGCCGCTCCGGCCCACCAACCACCCACTGCCAGTAGCCCCAGAACGCTCGTCCACTGCCAGACCTTAGGCAGGGTAGGTAGCCGCACCAGCGCCAGTGCCGCGCCCCCTGCGAGCGCCAGTGGCAGCAGCAGCGAATCGATGAAGTAATAATCGTGATCAATGAGCTGCGGGCTCATCAGTACCGTGTATGAGCCACCACCCAACAGGAGCAATAACCCATGTAGAAACCACGCCCGCCAACGCCGTGTCGCGCGGTGCTGCTGCCAGGCCACTGTACCTACCAACCCCACCAGTGCCAGCCACTGGCCGCCGCTCAACAGGGCGTCTCCCCACTTAGGAACGACCACTGCCCAGATCGCGGCGATTTCGGCCAACGACCGTGGGGGAAGCGGCCGAGCCAGAAACATGGCGCCGTGATAGAGGCGCGTGAGGTATTCGTTATAGAGGAAGTAGCCGCCGAGCCACGCGGCTGTGAGCGCGTAAGCCACTCCCACCCACCGCCACCCATACCGCTGGGCGGTAGCACGCCACTCCAGCGCCAGATGTACCCCTACCACGAGCCACGGCAGCGCCAAGGGGGTGCGAATTGCGCCCGCTAAAGCCAGCAGACCAATAGCGCCCCCCAACCAGCCGCGCGCCCCCCACTGCTCCGAGGCCCACCGGGCGCGACCGAAACAATAGTATCCTCCCAGCGCCGCCGCCAGAGCGGGTACCGATGGTTGAAAGCCCGCTTGATAATAGACGTACAAGGGGGAGCAAGCGACCAGTAGCACGGCCAGCGTGCCGCGTACCCACGCGCTGACCGGCAACACCCCCATTTGAGCGGCCGCGCGGCGTACCAGTCCTACCAGCGCCAACAGTCCGGCGGTGCCGCCCGCCAGCGTGAGCGCTCTCATCAAGCCCGGTGCCCGCGAATCGGCTATCGCCATCAGTCCGGCAGCCAGAAAGGGCGGCAGCGGAAACCCGGCCGGCGTGTGGCCCCCAGGCGTCATCAGGTTGTAGGTAGCAGGGTGAAAAAAATCGAATCCGTCTTCCCGAAACCGGTAGGCAAGGGCCAGCCAATCGGCCTGCGCCCAGCTGTGGTGGTGTGCTGGGCCAAGTAGCAGGGAATCGTGGTAAAACCACGCTGCCAGCGCGCCCAGAACGAGCAGTAACAGAACTACCGGCAGCGCATCGGCGGTGCGTTTGCCCAAGCGTGCGATGAGGAAGCCGGGCATCAGGGAGCGTAGATGGCGCCGCCGCTTGAATCGCGCCGGGCGCCGGTGGCCGATGCCAGCGTGTTGACTTCGCCGCGCCACCGCAGCAAGCCCAGCAACGCGAAGATTAGCGCCTCCTTGAAGTTGACTATTTCGGGCGCCGGCACCACTACTTCCGCCGCATCGCCTAGCTCAGCGCGTAGCCGGTCCATGAGGTAGCCGTTGAATGCCCCCCCGCCAGTGGCGAGTACTTGTCGACTCACGGCCGGGGCCGCCTCAAGCAGGCCGCGAATGGCAGGAGCAAGCTGGCCGGCTACGTGCGCCACGACGGTGCACAGACGATCGGCCAGCGACTCCGTCCTGAAATCGGCGAGGACGGCTAGCCCGTGCGTTTCCACCCACTCGCGCCCGAGCGACTTGGGCGCCGGCGCGGTGAAGAAGGCCGGGGCGTCGAGCGCCGCGCGCAGGGCTGGCACGGGCCGTCCCGCGCGCGCGAGTTGGCCGTTATCGTCGTAGGCCAACCCAGCCTCAGTGGCGAGGACGTTGAGCAGTTGATTGCAGGCGCACACATCGTAGGCCACGCGTCTACCGTCCGCGCCTTCAGCCGAGATGTTTGCGATACCTCCCAGGTTGAGACAGACGGCAAATTCCGGAAACAGCAATCGGTCGCCGAGGGGTACCAGTGGGGCGCCCTGTCCCCGGAGGGCGACGTCGGCAGCCCGGAAATCGCATACGACGGGCAGTCCGGCGGCAGCGGCTAATGCCCCGCCATGCCCAAGCTGTACCGTAAAGCCGCCCGCTTTTCCGTCCGAACCCGGCTGATGAAACAGGGTGTGCCCGTGCGAAGCAACGAGTATTGGCGGGGGTCCACCGACTGCCGCTAAGAAAATTTTTGTTAACCCACCTAAATATTCTCCGAATTTAACATCATTTTGAAACAATGTTTGCGCATCGGGCGTTTGCTCGCCGACCACCCCGCCAAAAAACTGTCGCCAATCGGGCGGCAACGGCACGGTTTGGGCCGCTTCCAGCCGCCAGTGCCACCTTTCGCCGGATCCGGCGGCGGGGGCGTGAAACGCTATAAGCGCCAGATCAACGCCATCGAGCGAGGTGCCTGACATCAGCCCTACCACTCGGTAAGCCGGATACGCAGTGTTAACCTTGCGGTCATCACTGCGTATTGCAGGCTCGACCAGCGGGCTGGAATAGGCAAATTTTTGCAACTTTGCATCCCCACTGGGGTTTACGTTCTTTTTCAATTCTTTTCAATCAATGCCCACTCAAGCATCAAAACCAGCCAAGGCTAAAGACACCAAAGGCGCTACGACCAGCACCGTGAAGAAAAGCTCCCAATTTCCCGCCGTTGACGCCGCGAAAATGGAGCGCGCCGCCGCGATGCTAAAAGTACTCGCTCACCCGAAACGGATGGCTATCGTGGACCTGCTCGGCCGCGAAGAAAAGCTGACCGTTACGAAGATCTACACTGAACTCGACATGCCGCAGGCAATTGCCTCGCAGCACCTTATCACCCTGAAGGATCGCGGGGTGCTGACGTCGGAGAAGGCCGGCACGAAAATCTACTACTCGCTCCTCGTGCCGCATCTCACGGAAGTGATTCGCTGCCTCGAAGAGAACATCGCCAAGATGTAATTACGGGCCATTTGGCCTTATTGAAACGCCCGCCGGAGAAGCTTCTCCGGCGGGCGTTTTTTTGGTCGACATAGCCGATGATACCCCAGCGACGGCGTTGAATCGGCGCCTCGACTCGCAATACTGATTGTTTCTGAACTACGCCGTCGCGGAGACAGCGCCGTCCACGGTTTTCTCCAGATCGAATAGCTCGGTGAGCGAATCGATGAGGACGTCGGCATCGCCGCGGCGGCAGGCGGCTTTGAGTTGCACGACCGGCAGCTTCAGAATTTTCTGGAGGAGCGCGCGAGTGGCTTCGTCGAGGCGCTTCATCTCTTCCGGCGGAAGCTGACGGCGCTGGTAGCGGTCGAGCTCTTCCTGCCGGAGCTGCTCCAGGGTATTCTTGAACTTTTGGATAGCGGGCGAAACGAGCAGCTCGCGCGACCAGTCGGTGAAACCCGCCAGCGCCTCGGTGATGATTTGTCGGACCTGGGGCACGGCGGCCAGACGCGTTTCGAGGGCGCGGGTGGCGCGCTGCTGAATCGTATCGAGATTGTAGACGAGAATGCCGGGAATCGTTTCGGCTTCCGGCGCGACCGAGCGCGGCACGGCCAGATCGATAAAATACTTGAACGTCACGACCGGGATGTGCCGCAGCACATCGACGTTGAAAAACGGTGTCGGGGCGGCGATCGACGAGATGACGACGTCGGTAGCGGCTAACGCGCCGGTCAGCTCCTCAAAATCAATCACCGTCACGCCGGGGCATTCGAGGGCGAGGGCGTCGGCTTTGGCGCGGGTGCGGTTGGTGAGCGTGAGGTGCTCGAAGCCGGCGGCGTGGAGGTTACGAACCACGTCGGCCCCCAGCTCGCCCAGCCCGACCACCAACACGCGCGGCGCGGGGCCGGTGGCGGTCAACTCTTCCACCAGCTCCACGGTGGCGTAGGAGGTGGAGGCGGCGCCGTGGCGAAACGCCGTTTCCTGCACCACGCGCTTGTTGGCGAAGAAGATGGTGTGCAGCAGGCGGTGCAACAGGGGGCCGGCGGTGTCGGCGTCGGCGGCCCACTGGTAGGCTTGCTTGACTTGCCCGGTGATCTGTAGATCGCCGACGACCTGCGCGTCGAGCCCGAGTCCGACTTCGAACAGGTGCTGGGTAGCGGCATCGGAATCGAGCAGGCTCGTGAAGTACGGCCGCAGCTCGTGCTCGATGGCCGGCAGGCGCTTCTCGCGGGCCAGAGCGGCAAGAATCCGGTCGGTGAAGTCGGTGGGGGCCGCGTAGTACACCTCCGTGCGGTTGCAGGTAGAGATGACGAACAAGTCGGTAGCCCCAAGCTCCGTCAACTCCTCTTTCAGATTGAGCAGCAGGCGCTGGCAGCCCGTCTCGTCGAGCGCGACCTGCTCGCGAATCGCGAGCGGCGCCAGACGGTGCGAAAGCGTAACAGCCTTAAACGAAAACGACATACAGCGAGGAACGAGCCTGTAACGAACGGCCGCGCGGGGGCGAGCCGTTAACGGGGCAAAATTACGCCCCCTGCGGGGGTCACGAGCTGACATTCGTCAGCTTTTGAGGGGAGTTGAGCGATTAATCCTCGGGCAGACCCTGGACTTGGGGCAGCGGGCGGGGGGAGTCAGTGCGAAACCACAAAACAGTACCCACGGTTTCGGACGTACTTTTCGCCAGCGGACCCGCCCTCTACCCAGGCTCCCGTGGTCGCGCTTCGTCCTTCGCCTACTCCGTGCTGCTGCCCGCTGCTTCCCAGAAATCGCGCCTCAAAGTACTCATCGTGCTCATTGCCGGGCTGATCGGGACGGCGACGGTGCTCTACGCCAACTTTTTGGTGGCCAAGCTCGCCGCTCGCGAACAGGCGGCGATCGACCTCTACGCCCGCGCCCAGCAGTTTATCATTACCTCGGAGGGCGATAACACGGGGTTTATTCTCGACGAGATCATCAACGCCAACACCACCGTCCCGATCATCTTTACCGATGAGCACGACGTGGTGATCGACTACAAAAACCTCCCGCTCGATTCCTCCCAAACGCCCGCGCAGCGCGATGAGCGCCTGGCCAAGGAGCTGGCGCTGATGAAGGCGCAGCACCCGCCGATTCTGGTGGCCGGCGAGGGCTTCCGCAACCACATCTACTACCGCAACTCCGACCTGCTCGTGCAGCTCGAACAGTTTCCGTACGTGCAGCTCACGGTGCTCGGGTGCTTCGCGGTGCTCGCGTATCTGGTGTTTTCGTCGGCGCGGCGCTCCGAGCAAAACCGCGTGTGGGTGGGGCTAGCTAAGGAAACGGCCCACCAGCTCGGCACGCCGCTCTCGTCGTTGATGGCGTGGCAGGAATACCTGAAATCGTCCGACAAATTCGTCGATGAGCCCATCGTCGAGGAG
>JBKJUQ010000494.1:0-4532 GCA_046590685.1 Hymenobacteraceae bacterium | reverse complement strand
TACGGGTCAATTTGACGGGGGGCAGTAGGATTTTTACGGCGGTAAGTAGGATTAATTTCGTTGTAAGTAGGATTTCGACGGCGGTACGTAGGATTTTTACGGTAGTGCGGTATTGATTTTACGACTGCAACTTGGATTAATTCGATTGTAAGTAGGATTTCGACGGCGGTAAGCGACTATTTGACGACTGCACTACGTGATCTGATGACCGTCATTGCTGCAACGACACCGGTTAGCTGCCCTTTTGCTGATGTATCTGCTCAAAAACGCCCTGCTCATTAACGAAGGCCGCCAGACGCGCGCCGATCTGCTCATTCGCGGCCAGCGCATCGAACGGATTGCCCCGCAGATTCAGGTACCGGGCCGCGTGACGGAGATTGACTGTACGCGCCGCCTCGTGCTGCCGGGGCTAATCGACGATCAGGTGCACTTCCGCGAGCCGGGGGCGCCACACAAGGCCACGATCGGCTCGGAGGCCCGCGCGGCGGTGGCGGGCGGGGTGACGTCGTTCATGGAGATGCCGAACACCAACCCGACCACCACCAACGAAGCGGCGCTGTACGACAAGCTCGCCCGCGCGGCCCGCACCTCGGTGGCGAACTACGCGTTCTTCTTCGGCGCCACCAACGATAATCTCATCGACGTGCTCTGCGTCGATCCGCGCCGCATCGCCGGCATCAAGGTGTTTATGGGCAGCAGCACGGGCAATATGCTCGTCGACAACGCCGCCGCGCTGGAGCGCCTGTTCGCCGAAGCCCCCACGCTCGTCGCCACCCACTGCGAAGACGAAGCCACCGTGCGCGCCAACTACGCCGCCGCCGTGGCGCAGTACGGCGGCGCGGAGCACATTCCCGCCGAAGCTCACCCTATCATCCGCTCGGTGGAGGCGTGCCGAAAATCGAGCGCCCTCGCCATCGAGCTGGCCCGGCGGCACGATACGCGGCTGCACATCCTGCACCTCACCACCGAGGAGGAGCTGGCGCAGTTCGCGCCCGGCCCCATCGCCGGCAAGCGCATCACGGCTGAGGTCTGCGTCCACCACCTCTGGTTCACCGCCGACGACTACGCCCGCCTCGGCCACCTCATCAAGTGCAACCCCGCCATCAAGGCGCCGCGCCACCGCGCTGCGCTGCGTCAGGCCCTGCTCGACGACCGCCTCGACATCCTCGCCACCGACCACGCCCCCCACACCTGGGCCGAGAAGCACGAGCCCTACCCGAGCGCGCCCAGCGGCCTGCCGCTTATCCAGCATTCGCTCCAGATGCTGCTAACAATGGATTTCCTTCCCATCGAAAAGATCGTGGAGAAAGCCTGTCACAACCCCGCCACGCTCTTTCGCATTCAGGAGCGCGGCTTCCTGCGCGAAGGCTACTTCGCCGATGTCGTGATCGTGGACCCCGCCGCGCGCCCCGTGGTCCGCAAGGAAGACCTGCTCTACCACGTCGGCTGGTCGCCGCTGGAAGGCGAAACGCTCCGCGGCGAAGTCACGCACACCTTCGTCAGCGGCCACCTAGCTTGGGCCAACGGAAAGATTGACGACTCGCGGATGGGTGAGGCGGTGGGGTTTGGGGGATGAGGAACCTGCAGTATCACGTCTGCTGAAAGAACCGCGCGAGTGCTTTCGCCGCTCGTTCGCGCTCCATCACGTCGAGCTCAAAGGTCGTTCGAGCGGTCCAGCCCCATCCGCCTCCCTGTTCAGAAAGGCTGATTTCAAAGGATGCGGCGCCAGTAGGGTTGCTGGTGACGGCGATACTGAGCTGATCCTCCAAGGATCGCCATTGCTTTACGCCTTTCCAGCCCCGGAACTCGTCAGCCGTTTCCTGCAGCAGGGCCGCTAGTAAGGAAGTGCCGGCCCGATTATCTGCTAAGCCAAGCCCCTGATGGTCTTCTACCATACAGGAAGCCCGTAGGCCATCATCCTCAAGCGTCACCCGAAAGCTGCACCAATTAGCCTCCGAAGGCGAAAATTCCGAGAATGTAAGCGCGGCGTGGCCTACTCGAATGATGACGTTTTCCACAGGGAAATTTTGACTGTATTCGCCGCTCGCATTTGAGGTTCGCCGGTTGAAGAAGCTGACTGCTCAGCCTGTCGCTGCACACGCTCTAGGTGCGTCCGCGCGTCCGCGATAGCGATAGCGATAGAGTCAATTTCCACCACTTTCGGCAAATAGCGCCGTAGCTGTTCGCGGTTAGCCGCAATGAGGTGATAGAGCGCCTCGTCAGACCCCGGGTCCGCTGACCGGACAACTAACGAGGAGCTGACGTGGAGGGCAAACGGCGCAACGAACACGTCACGGCGGCTAAATGCCCCACAAATATGAACGGATAGCCACTGGCCGGCGCGTGAGCGCGCAGGTTGAGCAGGCCCAGCAAAAACAGCGTTCCGCCCACGAAAGCCAGGTAGAGGTACCGCCGGAGGCGCCTCACAGGCCCGCTTCATCAAGCCGCAGCCCGCAATGCGTACAGGCGCGGATCAGGTAAGCCCGGGCGCGCTTCGCCTCCAGTTTGAAGTGCTTGCCGCAGGCACCGCAGACGGACGGTCGAAGCCAGTCGCCGGCTTGCAGCTCGCGGGCGCCACATTCCGGACAGTATGGGCCAAGTTTGCCTTCGAGCGCCTGCGCGCAGCCGGGGCACTTGAGCAATCGCACTGCTCGAAACGTCGCGTACCCTGCCAGCGGGAAGCCGATCACCGGCAGCGGCCAGAGCCAGCCGCCGAACCCGTCGGGCAGCACCAGCGGCAGCACCAGCCCGGCCAGAAACAGCCCGATCCCCACCATCGTCAGTTGCTTGTAACGCCGATACGCGGCCACTACCGGCGCAAAGGCCGCCCGCAGCCGCTCGCGTTCGGCCGCCGAATACGGGGCCGGTTCTCCGGCTGGTTCGGCCTGGCTAGCGGGCGAGGGCGAAAATAAGGGGTGGGCAGCACGTAGCATAAGATGGCATAAGAAGAGTGGTCAGGGGAGTAGCCGCGCCGGGCGCCAGCCACCAAAGCCGGGGTTTCGCTTGCGCCATACCTACGGCCCGCCCTACCTTTGCCCACGCAAACCGCACACGCATGGCATAGCTCAGCTGGTTAGAGCGCCAGATTGTGATTCTGGAGGTCGTGGGTTCGAACCCCATTGCTGTGCCTTTTGCCGCTTTCACGAGCACGGGCGCCCCGCTGATCTTTTGGTCGGCGGGGCGTTCGGCGTTTAACCCCGCTCAGCCGCTCAGCGCCTTAAACGACGCCCGTTCACTCCGTCTGCGCAATCCGCTAAATCCGCGGTCTATTTGCGCTGGAAGATGTAGTAGTGGTACACCTTGCTGCCGTCGCGGGTGGCGTAGGTGTTGTGCAGGTTCCAGCCGCCCTTCTGGCTGAGGTGGTTGATGGCGCGCGTCACGGAGGTCATCATCTTTATTTTCTCCTGGATGGCGAGCTGGTTCACGTCGTACGCCTTCGTCTTGGTGCCTTTGCCAAAGTCAAGGGCGTAAAATTTATCCGGATTACCGTCGCCCTCAAAGATGAGCGTGCAGTAATCAGCCGGCTGCTCCGATTTGGTGTCGGTCTGCTCGGGCTCGGGCGTATCCTGCGCGTAAGCCGCCAACGGCAGCAGACCCGCTACTACGAAAGCAAGGAAGAGGAGGGGAAAACGCATAACACCAAGGATTAGGAGATGGGGGGACGAATATAGACGGCCCGGGCGCACGAGATGGCCGCCATACTTCAAAAGCAAAACCTGTCCGACCTTTGCTCCATGTCTTCCTCCCTCCTCGTTATTGGTTCGGTGGCGTTTGATGCCATTGAGACTCCCTTCGGCAAAACCGATAAAATCATCGGCGGCGCGGCCACTTACATCTCGCTGGCGGCGTCGTACAGCGTCAAACCGGTGCAGCTCGTGGCCGTGGTCGGCGACGATTTTCCCGCCGCCGACATTTCCCTGCTCCAACAGCACGGGGTTGATACCACGGGTCTGCAAATCAAAAAAGGCGAAAAGTCTTTTTTCTGGTCGGGGCGCTACAACCGCGATCTCAACTCGCGCGACACCCTCGTGACGGAGCTCAACGTGCTCGCCGATTTCGATCCCGTCATCCCCGAAGCCTACCAGAGCACCGACTACCTGATGCTCGGCAACCTCGTGCCCGCCGTGCAGCGCACCGTGATTGAGCGCCTGCGCCGCCGCCCGAAACTCATCGTGCTCGATACGATGAACTTCTGGATGGATATCGCGCTCGACGATCTCAAACAAACCCTGCAACTGGTGGATGTGCTGAGTATCAACGACGAGGAAGCCCGCCAGCTCTCGGGCGAATACTCGCTCGTGAAGGCGGCCCGCGTCATTCGCGCGATGGGCCCGCACACGCTCATCATTAAGAAAGGCGAGCACGGTGCCCTGCTGTTCGGGCCCGACGGGCAAATTTTCTATTGCCCCGCGCTGCCCCTGGAAGATGTCTTCGACCCAACCGGGGCCGGCGACACCTTCGCGGGCGGCTTCATCGGCCACCTGGCCGCCGCCGGCCGCACCGACATTGCCGCCATGACCCGCGCCGTGGTG
>JBKJUQ010000416.1:0-1513 GCA_046590685.1 Hymenobacteraceae bacterium | reverse complement strand
AAAATCCGAACACGTTTTACTAGCCGGGGCGGGCGCTGAGGAGTTCGCGCGGCTGCACGGCGCGGCCTTCGCCGACCCCGAGTACTTCTTCGTCGAACACCGCCACAAGCAGTGGATTGAGGCCCGCACCGCCGGTCGCGTCCAGCTCGATCATTCGGCTCCGCTCCAGGAGCCCGACCCCACCGATGTACCGGCGACCTCTGCGGGCTCGCCGCCGTCTAAAATGGGCACTGTGGGCGCCGTAGCGCGCGACCAGCACGGCCACCTCGCCGGGGCTACTTCGACCGGCGGCATGACCAATAAGCGCTGGGGACGCCTGGGCGACACGCCGCTGCCCGGCGCCGGTACCTGGGCCGACGACCGCACGTGCGCCGTGAGCTGCACGGGGCACGGCGAGTTCTTCATCCGGGGTGTCGTGGCGTACGATATTGCCTGCCTGATCGAGTACAAATCCTTGTCGCTCGCCGAGGCCTGCCGCGTCGTGCTCTTCGATAAACTCCAGCCGCTGGGTGGCGAAGGCGGGCTCGTAGCCGTCGATGCCGCCGGCAACGTGGAGCTGCCGTTCAACTCGGAGGGCATGTACCGCGCGTGGCGAACCAGCGGTGGGAGCGAGGGTGTGGCGATTTATCGGGAACTGTAGTCTGACATAGGCGCTCGCTGAAAATAGATCGCTGCCAATGCCTACTTTTCTCTTCTGAGCTTTATGGTTTTGAAAATGGCTAGGGCAAGCTGCTCGTGCGAGGCAGAGACATTTTCGCATTTCAATCCCAAGTACCTATCAGAGGCGTAGTCGTAAAGATAGATGCAAACCTTGCCGTTTTGAACTCTAACCGGTCTTACAGTTATCACTATCATGTGATTGACTGTGTCAATCGATGCAGTATGGTCAGTAGGGATATTGTAAAGTTTTTTGTAAGCGCCACTTGTAATTTCAGTTTCCGTCTTTTTAAGGCGAGCTACGAATGCAGAAGTTTCAGGACTAAAATTAACGCCAGAATCGAATGCTATCTTCAGGCTGTCGTGTTCTGAGGTAATGATCCCTGGCTCGGAATCGATGCCCACGAACCTTTTAACGTGAAAGCCAGCAGGTGTATAAACTTCCCAACCTCCAGGTAGAAGATGCTGATCCCATTTTGCCGGGACTACTGGTAACGAACTAAAAGCCGAGCAAGCCAGCGCAACATGAAAGTACCCTCGGCCGAATGAGGTGAGCATTATAATTCCGAGCAGAAAAGTGACCACCGAATTTCAGATCGCCAGCGGCGCTGGCGCCGGCAGCCCGGCGTAGAACTGCCGGCGGCGCAAGTCATACACATTGCCCTTGGCGAGCACGTGCACGACCATCCCCGCGACCGATAGCATTTCGCCCTTGGCGGCGTCGAAGGCGTTGTTGTGACTGATCTCGCGACCATCCACGATGACGACGAGGTTCGAGCCGATGGTTTCGATCTGCGAACCGCCGGTGATAAGCACGCCCGTGTCTTCGCCTAAGCCGATGCCGAGGTGGTGGGGG
>JBKJUQ010000253.1:0-36254 GCA_046590685.1 Hymenobacteraceae bacterium | reverse complement strand
CTCGTCCATCGGCAGCACGAAGCCGTAGCGGGTGAGCCCGCGCTTGTCGCCGAGCGCCGTTTTCAGCGCCTCGCCCAGCGCCAGCGCCGTGTCTTCGACGGTGTGGTGCTCGTCGATGTGCAAGTCGCCGGTGGTGCGGATGTAGAGGTTGATGCCGCCGTGCCGGCCGAGCTGGTCGAGCATGTGGTCGAGGAAACCGAGGCCCGTCTGTACATCGGCGTGGGCGGGGCCATCGAGATCGACGTGGACTTCGATGTCGGTTTCGCGGGTCGTGCGGCGCACGGCGGCGGTGCGGGCCGGCCAGCGCAGCCGCCGGTAGATGGCGTCCCAATCCATCGTCGTCAGCTCCGCGCCCGCCACCGGCTCGCCGTCCTGCAACAGGATCGCGCGGGAGCCGAGGTTTTGCGCCAGTTGCACGTCGGTGAGGCGGTCGCCAATGACGTAGGAGTTGGCCAGATCATACCGCGTGGCGTCGAAATACTCGGTCAGCAGCGCGGTGCCGGGCTTGCGGGTCGGCAGGTTCTCGTGCGGAAACGAGCGGTCGATATGGATGGCGTCGAACGTGATGCCCTCGCCGGCGAGGATGTCGAGCATCAGGTTTTGCGGCGGCCAGAACGTGTCTTCCGGGAACGAGGCCGTGCCGAGTCCATCCTGATTGCTGACGAGGATGAGGCGAAAGTCAGTCTCGCGCGCCAGCCGCGCCAGCGCCGTAATCGCGCCGGGCACGAACTGAAACTTCGTCAGCGAGTCGATCTGCTGATCGGGTTGCGGCTCAATGAGGATCGTGCCGTCGCGGTCGATGAAAAGGAGGCGTTGCATATCAAAGTTAAAGAGAGGGTTCGCGGGGATAGCAGGCAGCGCGTGGCCCTTAGGTGGTTGGTACTGCCGTCACCGCAGCTGTCACGGCGGCCAGCTCGCGCAGCAGCAGATCATTTTCGGCTTCCGTGCCGACCGTAACGCGCAGGCAATCGGCGCAGCCGTATTCCCGCGAGCGGTCGCGGACCACCACGCCGCGCGTCAGCAGCGCCTCGTACACCGGCCGGGCGGGCACCGCGAGCCGCACGAGCAGGAAGTTGGCGTCGGACGGCAGTACTTCCGCCACGGCCGGAATGGCGGTCAGCGTCGTCGTCAATCGCTCGCGCTCGGCGCGGATTCGGGTAACGGTCGCCGCGGCGGCGGTCGGGTCGGCCAGCGCGCGGGCGGCCAATTCCTGACTGACACCGCTCACGTTGTACGGCGGCTTGAGCTTGGCGAGCAGCGCGACCAGCGCCGGCGCCGCGTACAGGACGCCTACTCGCAGGCCCGCTAGTCCCCACGCTTTCGACAGGGTTTGTAGGACCACCAGATTCGGAAATTCCGCTAGTCGCGTCGTCCAGCTCGGCGTCGTGGCAAACTCGTGGTACGCTTCGTCGAGCACCACGAGGCCGGGGAAGCCGCGCAGCAGCGCCTCGATGGGCGCCGTGTCGAGCAGGTTGCCGGTCGGGTTGTTCGGCGTCGTCAGAAACAGCAGCTTGGTGGTCTCGTCGATCGCGGCGAGCAGGGCGGGCACATCGGGCTGGAAGGCGGGCAGCTTGAGCGGCACCGGCCGCACGCGCACGTCGTGGGCGGCGGCCGTCACGGCGTACATCCCGTAGGTCGGCGGGGCCGTGAGGATTGCGTCGCGCCCGGGTTGGCAACCGGCGCGCACCAGCAGGTCGATCGCCTCATCCGAGCCGTTCGTAACGAGTAGCTGCGCGGTGTCGAGGCCGTGGCGAGCGGCTAAAAGGTCTTTGAGGTCACGCTGATGCGGATCAGGATAACGCGCCCACGCGCCGCCGATAGCCGGGTGGCCGAAGGGGTTTTCGTTGGCATCGAGCGCCGCGCGCGCCGCGCCGGTAAACTCGTCGCGGGCCGACGTGTACGGGCTCAGCGCGAGCACGTGGGGCCGGACCCAGGTCGAAAGGTCAAAGGATGGTTTATCCACGGCGCGTCTCCTTTCCGATTTCAGTAGCCCCGATTTGTGCCGCCTCGGCCAGCGCCAACCGCACCCGCACCGCTTCGGCGTGGGCGGCCAGCCCTTCCGCTTCCGCCATCGCGATGACGGTCGGCGCCAGAGCAGAAAGCCCGGCTGGCGTCAGCTCCTGAAAGGTGATGCGGCGGCAGAACGTCTCGACCGATACGCCGCTGTAGGCTCCGGCTGCGCCGGCCGTTGGCAGCGTGTGGTTGGGACCGCTGGCGTAATCGCCGCAGGCCTCCGCGGCATAGTGGCCGACGAATACGGACCCCGCTCGGCGCACCTGCACGGCCAACAATGCCGGATCGGCCACGGCCAGAATCAAGTGCTCCGGGGCATACTCTTCCGCGAACGCGAGGCCCTCAGCCAGGTCGCGCACCCGCACGGCGCGGCTGGCGGCGATGGCTTCGGCCGCGACCGACTGGCGCGGGAGCCGCGCGAGCTGTAGCTCGACTTCGGTGAGGGCGGCGGCGAGTAAATCGTCATCATTCGTAACCAGAATCACCTGCGAATCCGGCCCGTGTTCGGCTTGCGCGAGCAAGTCCGCCGCAACCCACGCCGGGTTAGCCGAGGCGTCGGCAAGCACCAGGACTTCCGACGGACCCGCGGGCATATCGAGCGCCGTGCCGTATTCGGCTTGCGCGAGCTGCTTGGCCGCCGTCACCCAGGAATTGCCGGGACCACAGATCTTGTCGACGCGCGGGATGGTGGCCGTTCCGAGGGCCATAGCCGCCACGGCCTGCGCGCCGCCAACCCCGAAAATCCGGCGTAGCCCGAGTGCCTGCGCGGCCGCCGCAATCACGGGGGCGAGGGTACCGCCCGGCCCCGGCGGCGTGCAAATCACGATCTCTGGGCAGCCGGCGAGCTGCGCGGGAATACCCAGCATCAGCAGCGACGAAAACAGCGGCGCCGACCCGCCCGGCACGTACAGTCCGACGCGCCGCAACGGCACCCGGCGGCTCCAGCAGCGTACGCCGGGGAGTGTTTCCACGGCGTAATCGCCGGCCGCGCCGGCCCCGTGGAAGGCGCGCAAATTGGCAATGGCCGCCGCGAGCGCGGGTTGCAGGTCGGCGGCGGCTTCGGCCGCCGTGGCGATGGCGGCTTCATCCCACACCAGCGGGGCACCGGCCACGCCATCGAACCGGGCGGTATAGTCGGCTAAGGCAGCATCGCCGCGCTGAGCTACTTCATCAAAAATGGTTTGGACAAGCGGGCGGAGCCGACTCAGGTCCGCCGCCGGGCGCTGGCAGAGGGCCGGCCAGGTAGCGGGCTCCGGAAAGCGAGAAACTTGCATAGCAGGGAAAGCTTAAAACTGACTGGCTTAGCCGATCATTTTCTCAATCGGCATCACCAGAATGCCTTCGGCGCCGGCCGCTTCGAGCTGGCCGATGATTTCCCAGAAGGCATCTTCGGCGACCACCGACTGCACCGCGCTCCAACCCGCCTCCGCGAGGGGCGTGATGGTCGGCGCCTTCAGGCCCGGCAGGAGTGCCCGGACAGTCGCGAGAGCGGCATCGGGGGCATTGAGGACGATGTATTTGTGGCGCCGGGCGCGCAGCACGGCCCGCACCCGGAACAATAGCTGATTCAGCGCCGCGCCCGCTTCGCCGTTGAGACCCGGCCGGGCCGCAACAACCGCTTCCGAAATGAGCACGGTTTCGAGCTCCCGCAGCCCGTTGGCAACGAGCGTGGCGCCCGACGAAACCAGATCGCAAATGGCATCGGCGACGCCTAAGCTCGGCGCGATCTCCACCGAGCCGCTCAGCGGGTGGATATCGGCGCGGACGCCCTGGCCGTCGAGATAATCTTTCAGCAGGCGGGGGTACGAGGTGGCGATGCGCAACCCCGCCAAGCCCGCCACGGCCGTCATCTCACTTTCGCGCGGGACGGCGAGCGCCAGGCGGCAGCGACCAAACCCGAGGCCCTCGCGGCGCAGTTCGGCGAGGCCGGTTTCAAACAGCACGTTTTCGCCAACGATGCCCGCGTCGGCCGAGCCATCGGCCACGCAGCCGGGAATGTCGTCATCGCGCAGGAACAGCAGCTCCAGGGGGAAGTTGTTGGCGCGGGTGCGCAGCCGCGCCGGGCTCACGGAGAAGCTGATGCCGCAGGCGCGCAGCAGCGAAAGGGTTTCGTCGGCGAGCCGACCGGATTTCTGAATGGCCAAACGAAGCATCGGGCTGCAAAAAAGGAGTGGGAAAAGGGAAACAGGCGAAAAGCAAAAAGGGCGACCCGCGTATCGCGGGCCGCCCTCTGGGATGAAAGATTCGCCGGGTTAGCGGCAGAATCGTCAGATCAGAAAAGCACAGGTAAACCTGCCCGCTGGAAGCACGTGCAGATGATGATGGTGGAACGCTACGTTAGCCACGGCCGCGCCGGCCGCGATCCCGGGGGCGGGACGGGCAGCGAGCAAGGAAAAACGGGTGGCGAGGTTCGACATCGGGTCAAAGGTACGGGCAGCGGCAGCCATAGTTGCAAATCGGTCGCTGGAATTTACCACACGGCCTGCACCGTCAGGTAGGCCCCGCGCCCGTCGGAGGGGATGATGCCGGGGCCGGGATAGGCTTCCGCGCGACGCGTAAAGTATCTGGCGTTGAGCAGGTTGTTGACTGAGGCTTCGGCCGTCAGCCAGCGCCAGGTGTACGCAGCCGAGACGTCGACGACGTGATACGCCGGGATTACGCCCTCGATTGCCGTGGCCGTCCGGCGAGCGTTAGTCGCGTCAGAAAAATGCTCGCTGACGTACGAAAACTGCGCGCTCGCGCTCGCCGGGCCGCGCCGAAACGACGTTCCGGTCCGCAGCACCACGGGCGGTACCATCTCGACCTGCTTGCCACGAATGGTGTTGTCCTGCGTGTTCACGTAGCGGGCGTCGACCAGCGCCAGGTTCGCGAAAACCGTCAGGGTGGGGCGGCGTGGCGTGGGGGGAGCGGCACCGAGGCCGAGCAGATTGACTTCGCCGAAGAGCTCAACGCCAAGGTTGCGGGAGTCGGCGATGTTTTGGCGGCGGCGGTAATCGAGGTAGAGCGGCGGTTGATCGGCTTTGAGCAGCTGCCCGATGCGGTCGTTGTAGCGCAGCAGGAAAACTGACGCGTCGAAGGTGAACACTCCTGGCTGGCCGCCTCTGACGCCGGCGTCGGCGGTGTAGCCGGTTTCGTCGCGCAGGTTTGGGTCTACTACAAAGTTGGCGTTGACGATGCGCAGGTCCGTGAAGTTGATGGCGCGGTAGTTCTGCGAGATGTTGGCGTAGGCTTCGAGGCGCTCGACGGGCTTCCAGGAACCCCCGACTCCGAAGAGCACGAAGCTCCGGTCGCGGCGGCGGTCGTCGCGCAGGGCGTTGCTGCTGAGTAGGTTGCCGGCGAAATCGAGCACGCGTTGGGTATAGTAGCCTTCGGAGCGCGTGCTGATGCTTTCCCAGCGCACGCCGGGCGTCAGGGTGAGGGTGGGCGTGAGCTGGAAGATGTTTTCGGCGAACGCGGCGAGGTTGTAGTTCGGAAAGCGGAAGTCGGAGTTTTCGAGATTGTTGGGGTTGAGAAAGCCAAAGTTGGCGTCGGCACCAGGTGAACCATCGCCCTGCCGGGCCGTCGTGAGCCCGCGGTACACGCGGGTGCCGACAAGCAGGTGGTTTTGTCCGGCGGCGCCGTAGCGGTGCAGCAGGCGCGTTTCGTTGCCGATGTTCTCAAACTCGCCGTCGATGATCGTGCGGTTCTTCACCACCGCGTCGGCCACGTTGATGCGTTCCAGGTTGCCCAGCGACTCGCGGCTCGCCAGCAAGCCAAAGGTGCGCGAGTTGAGGCGCGTGCGGTCGGTGAAGGCGTAGGTGAAGGTGGCGGCGGCGAGTTTCCAGTCGACCTGAAACCAGTTGCGCGGCCGGACCGACTGGCGCGGATCGTCGGCGAACATCCGGTCGGACAGGCCGCCGGGCTGCTGGGCGAGGTAGTGCATCAGCGTGATTTCGCCGTTGACATGCAGCTTTTCCGTCAGCTGATAGCCGACCTGCGCGTAGCCCGTATTGACGGCAAACCCAGAATTCGGGCGCCATCCATTCCCCTGTTTTCGTTGGAAGAAGGCGTAGTAGTCGGTCTTGCCCACCGTGCCGCCGACTGAGTTGAACGACCCGAGGAAGCCCCACGGGCCCACCGTCTGGCGGGTCGTGAGCTGAAGCTTCTGATCAGTAGGCCCCCGCCGAAAACGAAAGTTGAGCATACCGCCGAACTGCGTACCGTACTGGAGCGAGGCCGCGCCGCGTACGACTTCGATGCGCTCTAGTGCCTCCGTAGGTGGGGTGTAGTAGGCTTCCGGGTAGCCGAGGGCGTCGGCGGAGATATCGTAGCCGTTTTGCCTCACATTGAAATTGGCCGTCCGGTTGGGCGAGAGGCCGCGCCCGCCGATGCCGAGCTGCAACCCGGCGCCGTCGGACTCCCAGATGTTGAGGCCTACCACGCGCCCAAAAACCTGCCGGGCGTTGTTGGTGGCGAGGTTGGCCGTGAGATCGCGGAGCTCGACGACTTCAGTCTTTTTGCCTTCGTAGAGGCCGAAATTCTCCACCGCGTTGAGCCGTGTCGCGCCGAAAGTTTTTTCACGTTCGGCCCGTACCGTGGCGGTGGCCAGCTCGGTGGTGAACCCGGTAAGCACGACGTCAGCGCGGGTTTCGGGGGCGACCACCTCCAAGGGGCGAGCCACCGCGGGGTAACCATCGGCGTAAGCCACGAACTGGTAAGTGCCGGGCGTGATCTCGCGCAGCTCAAAGCGGCCATCCAGCATCAGCTCGGCGCGCGCGACGGCGCGGCCCGCGACTTGGAGCACCACCACGGCGTGCCGTGCGGGCTCGTTATCGGCGGTCGTCAGTCGGCCACGAACGGCCGCGCGCTGGGCAACGGCGCTGAACGCCAGCAGGGATAGAAAAAACAGGCAGAAAAGGCGCAAGGCAGCAGACAAACAGAAACGCAAAGGTCGGTCGGGGGAGATGGGTGCGCCGGACGCTACCACGGCGTAACCCACGTTTTCGGCTCCCAACCATCCTCAATCTGCATCAAATCGACTTTAGGATCGAGCAGCAGTCGGCTTGGGCGGGCATTGAGGGTGACGTATACCTCGGCGCGCACGCGTGGGCGGTACACGCCTTGCGCCGCGTAGTGCCGGCCCAGCCAGTGCGCGTACTGCAGCAGCATATCGGGCTGCATCGCGAGCTGTTTTTCCTGATGATCGCGCAAGAACTCACGGTTATCGACTACGCCCTCGCGGCCCGTACGGGTATCCTGAACGTAGAACGTGGCCGTGCCGGCCTTCTCCATCAGCATCACGCGCCAGCCAAATCGGTAGCCTTCCTCCGACCAAAACATGCTGTTCGGGTACAGCACGAAACGCCACGGAAAGAGCAGCTGAAACGTGAGATGCGCGACCAGAAAACCCGCCAGCAGATGCCGGGTCAGCGGCTTTGGCTGCCACGCGGCGCGGTTGTCGGTCGTGGCGCGCATCCCCAAGCGCGTCAGCCACTTCTCGTGCGTTTCGGCGGGGAAGAAGATGAGCGTCGCGCCAATCATCACCACGGGAAAGACGCCGATCTGAAACAGCAGTCCCGTCAGAACGTGGAAGAGGATGACGGTGGCGTACGCCCACGGGCGCGTGGGGCGCCACAGCAGCCACGCCACGATGGTGAGGTCGTAGAGCATCCCGGTCCAGCTGAAGGCATAAGCCGTCGCGGGGAGCCGCAGCAGCGGGCCGATCAGGGGCAGCGCATCGTGCGCGGGTAGCCAAATGCGGAGCGGCAGGCCACGCACCAGCCAATCGGGGTTGATCTTCATCAGCCCGGCCGTGACGTACACGATCGCCAGCTGCCACTGAAACAGGCCGATGCACCACGCCGGCACGTGCGTAGCGCGCAGCGCGGGTTGCCGCGCGGCATCCACTGAAAACCGCACGTGCGCGGGCACCAGTACTAGTAGCCCGGCCACCAGACTCACGAAGTAGTAGTGGTTGAGGTAGTACGTGAGATCGAGCAGCTCAATCCAGGTAAACGAGACGAACACGGCGGCCGCTGCCCAGCGATACCACGCCCCGAGTGCCACGCCCACTGCGGCCGTTAGTAGGACGCCATGCAACGCGTAAATGCCCCACGGCGGGGGTACTGGCACCCACCCGAAGCCGTAATACGTGAACCGAACCTGAGTCAGCAAGTAGTGATCCTCGACCCAGCCCAACGCCAGAAACCGCATCGTGCTCGCCGCTACCAGCGCGCCGAACACGATGCGGAACGTGACCAGCGGCGCCACCGCTACCGGTTGGCCGCTTAGGCTAGCCGCGGCCGTAGCAACCCAGCGGCGCCAGAAGGGGCGTACATCAGACGCGGTCAATCGCCGTCGCCGCTCGAGTACGTGATGGCGATGCCGAGCAGCGACGACATGTCCGATTTAAAGTACCGGGTCTGTTGCTGCAGCTCCGTATGCAGGGTTTCGACCGGGGCGGGAACGGTCACAATCTGGGCGGCAAGAGGAGTGGCGACTGGCAGAGCGGCAAGGGCCGCGTTGACGTCGCGGAGCTGCTGGTCGGTGGCCGTCGCCAGCGCCGGGCCGCCTTCTACGCTTTGCAGATAGGCTTGCAGGCCGCCGTGATAAATCGCTTCCAGCGTAGCCAAATGTTGCTTCAGCATCGGCAGCGACTGCCCCGAGTAGTAGGCCTCGACCCGCTCGGGCTCAGCACCAATTTGCCCCGGCCGTAGGCCAAGCGGTAGCCCAAGCTTGAAATTTTTCGCGCCTTCGAAGCTCTTCACGAACTCGTTATAGAGCGTCGAAGTGCTGCTGCCGGCCGACGTGCTCGCATCGGCGGCAAACTGGTCGGCGTAGGCGCCCGCCCACGCGGTCTGCACTTCATTGACGCGTCGCTGAAGGTCGGCCGTCAGGCCGGTCAGGACGGCGCGGCGCTTCGGGTCGGTGATCAGCTGGCTGAGCTGTGCGGAATGATCGCCGGACGGGTCAAACAGCAGGTACTCGACGGCCAGAAAGCCGCGGGCGTCGCGGTTGAAATCCGTCACGTTAGCCGCGCCGCTCGTCACCGTGCCCTCGATTTTTGATGGACTGACGGGAAACGTCGCGATTTCCTCCACCAGACTTTTCCGCAGGCCGTCTTCGCCCGCCGGGCCGAAGTTGTACGGCGTGGCGCTCTGGTACGCCGTGAACGCCGCGACCCAGGCGTTCTGAACGGCCGTCAGGCGCGCGGCATCCGGTGAGTCGGTGAAAGCGGCCGTGGCGGTTTGCAGCGCATCGGTCTTCGCCTTCAGCTCATTGAACGCCGGCCGGATAAGGTTATCCGCGTAAGCGTGCAGCATCGCCGGCCGGTCAAACCCGGGCGTTGCCAACGAGTCATCGTCGTCTTTGCACGCGACGGTGGCGGCGCTAACCGCGAGCAGCAGCGACCCGACCAGCAGGCGCGAAAAACGGAAAAGGCGAATGGTCATGGAAAATTCTAGCGGTCCTGCTCCGTGACCCAGTTCTTCTTGAAATCTTCAATTTGCGCGTCCGAGAACCCGTAGATCGCCTTCAGCCGGCTAATAACCTGTTGGAGCTTGGGGAGTTCAGTTACGGGCTCGGTGATGAGCTTGTACGTCGTAAGCGGCCCGTCCACCGGGGCATTCAGCAGCACGAGCACCTCGTCGATCTGCGCGTCAGTGATGAGTTTGTTGGCTGCCGAGTGGGTACGCCAGCCGTTCAGGAAGCCCACGCACTCGGTGTACGAATGCAGCGATGCCGCTTTCTGCGCGTCGGTCGTCGTTGTCTGGCTCATCGTGCTGATGACGGAGTGACAGTAGTTGATCACGGTGGCGGCCGTTACGCGCTCCAGGTTGCGCTTGATGCCGGCGATGGCTTCCTGTTGCTCGGGCTTGTACTGGTCGCCAGCTTTGATAGCCGCTTGCAGCTTGATCAGGTCGTTTTTGAGTAGGGAGTAGAACCCGTTGCCGTCGTTCTTGTCGCGCCGGGCGGCGTAGCCCGCCAGCAGGCGATCAGGGCGGGTGTGCTTAGTCGCGTTACCTGACGACGGAAACGTTGGGCTGATGCCCATAATCGCCACTACGCGGTCGGAGGTGGTAGCGCTCAGATTGCCGTTGAGTAGCGTAAGCGCGTGGTTGTAGAGCGTCGCGCCGTACTGTCCATTGATGATTAGCTCTTGCAGATCGGTGCCATTCTCATCAAATAAGTACACGCTCGGCGAAGCGCCGTAGGTACCGCCCGTGGCGCCCGCCACGGGGGCGCCGGGGGTGTAGGTACCACCACTCGCTGCCGACAACTGGGCGAGATAGCCGTTGGCATTACTCAACAAGCCGTTGTAGTATGGCGTGGCGAGCGATTGCAGGCTCGGCGTGCCGGTCGTATACAGGTCGTTAAGGGTTGCGAACGGCACCACGGTACCGGTAGTGCGCCCCTTGCGGGCCTCCACGGAAATGGCGACTAAGCGGTCGGCGACCGCCAGCTCCGTAGCGGCATTCGTGTCGAACGCGGCGGCGTCGTAGCTGCCCGGGATGGTCAGCGCGGCCTTGGGCTGATCGTCGTCCTTCTTACATGAGGTCGCAAACAAGCTCAAGGTTAACAAGCCGCAAAGCGTAGCGAACGAATAAGTCATCAGATTAGGAGAGAGGGGTGGAGGAGTCACGCAGCTTTTCGGCGCGTAAGCGGGTACAAAGATCTTGTGTAGAATGATTCTAAGCAAGCTTATTTTTAAAATGTCTAAATAGGCCCTGCGCCTTTTGCCCATGCAGGCCGCGCGCAAAGTGCCATTGGGTCATAGTAACGGCTGGGGCTTGCGGCAAACCCTTCGTCATCTGAAAGTATCCATAAATATGCTATAATGAGTAGCATAATGACTAAAAATAATAGACAATTGGCCGGGCTTTGGGGATTCATTCAGGTCGAAAAGCGGTTTTCAAGCGACCCAAAGCTTGAAAAAAATGGATGCTGATCGTATTAAGGAAAAACTAGCCATTTTAGCTGACTCGGCCAAGTACGACGTGTCGTGCTCTTCTTCGGGCGGCAAGCGCAAGAACGCCAACGGTGGCTTGGGCAACTCCGAAGGAATGGGTATTTGCCATTCGTTTACTGAGGATGGGCGGTGCGTGTCGCTGCTGAAGATTCTGCTCACCAACTACTGCATCTACGACTGTGCGTACTGCGTAACGCGCCGCTCGAACGACGTGAAGCGCGTGGCCTTTACGGTAGCAGAGGTGGTGGAGCTAACGATGAGCTTCTACCGTCGCAACTACATCGAGGGCCTGTTTCTGTCGTCAGGCATTTTCAAGGACCCTGACACCACGATGGAGCGGCTGGTGCGCGTGGCGCGCGAGCTGCGGACTAGCCACAAGTTCAACGGCTACATCCACCTCAAAACGATCCCGGGCGCGAGCGAGGAGCTGATTGCCGAAGCCGGTCGGTGGGCTGATCGTTTAAGTGTGAACATCGAGTTGCCAAGTGAGATGAGCTTGCAGGCGCTGGCGCCCGAGAAAAATTACCACGATATCGAAGTGCCGATGGAGCTCATCCGCGATCAGGCGCGGGCGGCGAAAGAGGAAGGTAAAGTGCTCAAATCGGCCCCCCGATTTGCGCCTGCGGGTCAGAGCACGCAGCTAATCGTGGGCGCGTCGCCGGAAACGGATCAACAGATCCTCACGCTTTCCGACAAGCTCTACCGCGATTTCAGCCTAAAGCGGGTGTACTACTCGGGTTACGTACCCATTCGGGAAGAAGGGCCGTTAGCGGCAGTCGTAGCACCGCCCGTATTACGTGAGCATCGCTTATATCAGTCCGATTGGCTGATGCGCTACTACGGCTTCGATGCGCAGGAAATCACCACTACCGAAGCGCCCAATCTGGCGCTCGACATTGATCCGAAGCTTGCCTGGGGCTTACGCAACCGCGATTTGTTTCCCGTCGACGTGAACGCGGCGGAATACGAGTTGCTCCTGCGCGTGCCCGGTATTGGCGTGCGCTCAGCGCAACGTATCGTGGCCGCGCGCCGCACCGTGCGCCTGACGATGGAGCACCTCAAGAAGCTTGGCGTCGTGCTGCGCCGCGCGCGCTACTTCCTCGTCGCCGACGGCCCCGTGCCCTTCACCGACCGCCTGATTGGCGAGCTCGATTCTATTGCGCTAAAGCGGCGCTTGTTGGTGCAGGATTCGGGCGCCCGGCGGGCAATCAAGCAAAGTCAGCTTTCGCTGTTCTAAGCGCCATGCACTTCACCTACGATGGGTCCTTCGATGGCTTGCTGACGACGCTGCGTGCTATCTGGCAGCGGCGGGTAGAAGCGCTCAGCATTCGTCCGCAAGGAGGGGCGCAGGGGGGCTTATTCGCCGAAACGGCTCACGTGACGACTGACGAGATAACGGCGCGCGCCGTGTGGGTTAATCTGTTGCGCTGGCTAACGGAGAAGGCGCGCGAGCGGCTCTACTACGTCTTTCTGGCCGAACAGCCCGACTCCGAGTTACTCATCTATTGGTACCTCCAGAAAGCACTGTCGCAGCAAGGCGCCGATATCAGCGAGCAATATGCCGACGATACCGTGCGGCGCGTCCACGAATTAAGTCGCTGGCTGGGTCGCGAGAAACACCGAATGGAAGCCTTTGTGCGGTTTGAGCAAACCACGGCCGGCCTCTATCACGCCACTATCGACCCCGACGTGAATGTGCTGCCGATTATCGCGGGTCATTTCACGCGCCGCTATGCTGATCAGCAGTGGCTCATTTACGATCAGCGCCGGCGCTACGGTATTCGCTTCGATGGCCGCCGCGTGCGGTTGATTCGCCCGGACGCGGCATTAGGTAAAGGAGCCGGCAAGTCAGGGCTTTTGCCGGCCGCGCTCACCGAGCGCGAGCCCCTGTATCAGTACCTCTGGCAGACGTACTATGCGTCGGCCACGATCGCGGCTCGTCGCTCGCCGGAGCGTCATCGGCGGCACTTGCCAAAGCGCTATTGGAAGTATTTGACGGAAAAGCGCCCGTCCACGGCTCCTGATAGAGTCGTGGACGGGCGATGAGGAGCCAGGCTGCCATCCGTGGTTGGCCTTGGACGTAATCAAAAACCGGGAGCGTTTACTCCTTACCCGAAGGCTCTTTCTGGTCTTCTGCTTTATGAGGATTTATAGTTCGATTTTTTAGCCCTTTAGCGTCAGTATTTCTATCGGTATCCCCCAGCTCTTTTTGAGATTTTAGCTTACTTGTTAAAGGAGTATTAATTACGTGAAACACCCCGTTGTTGCACGGTACATCGGCAGTTGTAACCCGAGCCACGTTACCCCAGGAGTCGGTGATGGTCCATTCTCCGGGCCCCTTTTGCTCGACGATTAACTCAGTGCCTAATTCCGTCACCCACTTCTCGTATTTCACAGTGGCCAGTTGGTGCAGGCCCGGTACGATATACTGCCGCATTTCAAGTGTTTTACCAGCGGCGGTGCTTTTTCGGTGAAAATCGTTTTGCATCAACGCCGAGTCAGTAACGGCCAGTACAGTTTGAATATTTTTTACATTATTTATTCCCTCCAGGTTGCGGGTAGCCGAGATGAATTCGGTATGGTCGAAAGAGCGCGACAGGTTTTCAATAATACTTCGGGAATCAAACATCACTCCGCCGCCGACTTCAATGAATTTTCCGCTCCTGCGGGCTTCAATAACGGACGTGCGCTGCTCTTCTGTTTCGCGTTGCCCCAGGACCATTCGCTGCGCTTCGTTGTACTCACCCCCAGGCGCAACCTGTGCCGGCGGGGCAGCAACCCCAGTCGGTAGGGGGATAGAGGGGTTTGTAGGGGGAGCACTGCGCTTGGATTTTTTCTTAGCTACCTTAGGTGCTTTAGGAGCTTTCTGGGCGGCTACCTCAAACGAGGAAGAAAGTGACAACAGCGCCAGCAATGGTAAAAGCAGGAGTGAGCGCAGGAAAGTGGGCATAGTCAACGCTAGGTGGAAATAGCAGAGCTATCTCGTTTGAGATGGAGCTAAAACGAGTGCAATAACGAACGAGGTGAGAGCAGCAGTGGCAGAAGCAGCCAGGTTATGCCACGCACCCTGGAAGCGGTTTCCAAAATTACGCCCCATTTAGGCTGAGACGTACCGACACTGGACACCCGGCAGTGGGTAAGTCTGCTGGGTGTCCAGTATCAGGGGAGGGATCCCTTGAGCAGGGCCAATCGCTTACTGTCCCGGCAGCAGAATACCGTCAATGACGTGCGTGACGCCATTGGTTGAGATGACGTCGGCAGTCGTTACGCTCACGGTCCCGCCTTTCATATCCTTCAACATCACCCGGCTACCAGCCTTCATCACGGTTAGGGTCTGGCCCTGTACAGTGGTTAGGGTCTGGCCGTCTTTGAGATCGGCGGCACGCAACGCGCCTGGCACTACGTGGTAAGTAAGTACGCCGGAAAGCTTGGGCTTGCTGTCGGCCATCATCAGATTATCAAGCGCACCGGCCGGTAATTTGGCGAAGGCCGCATTGGTGGGCGCAAAGACCGTAAAAGGCCCCGCACCTTTCAGCGTCTCGATGAGGCCGGCCTGTTTGACAGCGGCCACCAGCGTGGTGTGATCCTGGGAGAGAACGGCGTTATCGACGATATCACGGGAGGGCATCATCATAGCGCCGCCCACCATAACGCCTGCGTTCGGATCAGCCATCATCTTGTCGCTGCCGCTCATCATGGTATTATCGGGCTTCATCTTGACCTTTTGCCCATCTTCGGTCTTTTGCTTGACTACTGCCCCCTTACCAGGCTTTTCTTTTATTTTAGTAGTTGTTTGCGCAAAGGCAACCGGTGCAGTCAGCAGGAGCGAGGCCGCCAGTAAGCCACGGCGCAACAGGGTGGGAGTGAGTATCATCGGAGAAAGTAGGGGGAGAAGAAACACACCCCCGACAGCACGCCGGTGGCGTGGTCCTTAACGGGCCGGCGGTTTAGAAGTTGTGCGGTAAAGGATGGTCGGGGCGGTCGACAACGCGCTCGCCGGGCTGACCTTTGGACCCCGGCGCGCACCATAGTAGAGGTACCTAGCAGACGTGTCGTTACTCTTAATGCCTACGCTTCCATTTGTGATTTCGCGACGTGCCGTGCTCCGTGGCCATCGCGACTGCGTGTATGCCTTGGCCCCCGGCGCGCCCAACCAGCTATTCTCGGCTGGTGCTGATGGACTAGTGGTTGCTTGGGATCTGGCCGCCCCCGATCCCGACGCCACGGGGACACTCGTGGCGCAGGTCGACGGTTCCGTGTACACCGTGCGGTGGCGAGAGGCGGCCAACCACTTGCTTATCGGCCACAACCGGCAGGGCGTGCACGTAATCGATTTGGCATCCCGACAGCTCGTGCGGGCCCCGGCTTTGGGTACGGCTCCCATCTTCGAGCTGGCTCTTAGCGAACAGCTGGGCCGGGCGTGGGCTGCGCTCGGCGATGGCCGCCTCGCTGAGATTGATCTGGCTGACTATGCCGTGCGCCGCATCGTGCCGGTGAGTGCGGCCAGTTTGCGTACGGTGGCCGTGGCCGCCTCGCGCGGCGAGCTAGTGGTGGCCGGTTCCGATCATCGGGTGCGGATACTCGATATCGATTCGCTACGGGTGAAGCACGAGCTGGCAACCCATACCAACTCCGTTTTTACCGCCGCTTTTAGTCCGGATGAAGCCACCCTGGTGACCGCTGGCCGCGATGCGCAACTGCGCTTTTGGGTGGCCGACGCGCAGTACGAAGCCGGCCCGGCGGTAGTGGCGCACTTATTCGCGATCAACCACGCGGCGTTTTCGCCCGATGGCACGCTCGTCGCGACCGCCTCGCTCGACAAGAGCATCAAGCTGTGGTCGGCGCGGACGGGACGGCTGCTACAAGTCCTCGACCGTGGTCGGGCAGCCGGCGGGCACGGCACCTCGGTCAATCGGCTGGTTTGGCCAGCCGACCGCCGCGAGCTAGCTTCGTGCAGCGACGACCGAACGGTGGCCCTCTGGGCGCTGGCTCGACGAGATACGTAATTTCGAAGGTGGCGTCATCCGAGCGGGACATTGCCTACGCAAGATGCGTAGCGGAGTCGCTAAGCTAGTTCAGTTGCTAAGTCCATTTAATCTGCGTTCAGATACCCTACCCTAATGCGTATTACCCCAATTGAGATTCGCCAGAAGACGTTTGAAGCCAAAGCGTTTCGCGGAATCGACAAAGACGAAGTACAAGCTTTCCTGACTACCCTTTCCCAGGAGTGGGACAAGCTGATGGAGGAAAACCGCCAGCAGAAGATCGCTTTGGAACGCGCGGAAAGCCAGGTGGCCAAGTTGCGCGAGGTGGAAACGGGCCTGTATCATACGCTCAAAACGGCCCAGGATACCAGCCAGAGCATGACGCAGCAGGCGCAGCAGGACGCGCAAACCGTGCGGAGCAAAGCGGAGCAGGAAGCCAATCTCGCCCGCACTTCCGCCCAGCAGGAAGCCACTAAAGCATTGACTGACGCTCGCCAGGAAGCCGACAAGGTGCTTACTGAGGCTCGTAATACCGCGAAGAAGCTGGTTGAAGATGCCCAGCGCGAGACGGAGCGCGTAACGGGCGCCCTTCAAACCCGCTTCGCGGATCTCGAACGGGAGCATCGCCAGCTGCAAGGTCACTTTGATAAGCTGCTTGCCGACTTGCGTGCCGCCGCGACCACCGCGCTCGACCGAGCCGACTCCGCTCAGGCTACCCGAACGAAAGCGGGACCGCCGCCCACGCCGCCCGTAAAATCTCCTGGCCCGCCGACCACCAGCTCGCCGGGAGCGGCAGCCGTGGCAGCACCTGTCACAAGCAACCCACCGCCGCCGGTTGCGAATAAGGAGTCCGCGCCGGCGCTACCAAAGCCCGCGGCCCCCGCTATGCCCGCCGTCTTGACTTACCCGCCCGTCGCTGGCGGCCCTCATCCGGGAATGCCCGAAATTGCGCCGATTCAGCCCAGCGTTGTGCCCGTGCCGACTGGGCCAAGCATTGAGCCCATGCAGCCTGAGATCACCCCGCAGCGTCAGCCGCAGCCCATGCAGCCTGAGCCACTACCCCCAACGCCCGCGCCGACGCCACAGCCCGCGCCGCCCAGCCCCGTGCCGCAACCCATGAACGTGCCCTTGGAGAAGCCCGCTGGCGGAGGATCTTTTTTCGACGAAATATAGGGCGCTGCTGCCCGCGCAAAGCGGGCTTGTTCGGACGGCTGCATTTTTCGGATTGTAACCTGCTAGTTCGAGTTTGCGGTCACGAACCTGCCAACCAGAGCCGCTGGCTACCGGGCTTACTGCGCGTCTGGTGCCGACCTTCGCGCCGTGAACTCACTTACTGCCCCAACTCCCCTCGACTGCGTCGCGCTCGAAGGCATGGAGTTTTTTGCTTTCCACGGCTTCTACGACGAGGAGCAGAAGATCGGCAATAAATACGGCGTCGATCTGCGGGTGTATGTGGACTTAGCCGCCGCTGCTACTACCGACTCCTTGCCGCGCACCATCAACTACGAGCAGCTCTACGCCATCGTACTGGCCGAAATGCGCGTACCCGCGCGATTGCTCGAAAATCTTGGTCAGCGCATCATGGATCGGGTGCTCCAACAGTTTGCGCACGTAGGGATGGTAGAGGTGAGTGTATCAAAATTTAACCCGCCACTGGGCGGGATTTGCGAGCGCGCCCGCGTGACGTTACGCCGCGTGCAAGCTTAACTATCAGTTTGTCAGACCCTGCTTGAGCAGCAGGCCATTCTTGCTGCCGAATGACGCGAGAGCATCGGCCGCAATTGTAAAATTTGCACCGATTGGCGCGGGCAAGCAACGAAATGTTTCGTAGTTAGCTCCCTTAACACGGGGCTCGTATCACTGGCGGCCTCTGGCACTCCATGCCCATTTTCGTGACTCATTATTTCTCTGTTTTCTTGACCTGTCTGCCGCGCACGGGGTGGGTAGTGCTTGGGCTGCTATGGTTGTTACTGCCGGTTAGTCAGGCCGAGGCGCAGGAAGTTGGAGCCACTGCCAACGCCTCCACGCCAGTTCCTAAACGCTCGCTTCCCGCCACCCGCACGGCAGTAGCTATTCGCCTCGACGGCGAGCTAAACGAGCCGGAATGGGCCGGTGCCACTATCGCTACGGGCTTCACGGAAAACCGACCGGCTCCCGGCCGAGCCGAGCGGCACGCCACCGAAGTGCGGGTACTCTACGACGACGCCGCCCTCTACGTCGGTGCGGTAATGCACGATGCCACGCCTGATTCCGTGCTCCACGAACTCACCCGGCGCGACAATTTCGGCAATGCCGACTTCTTCGGCATTTTCCTCGACCCCTACCGCGACGGCCTCAACGGGTACGGGTTTTTCCTGAGTGCCGCCGGAGTACAGATGGATGCGCGCTATTCGAACGGGGGGGATAACGAGGGCGAAGATTTTAGCTGGAATGCCGTCTGGGAAAGCCGCGCCGTACGCCGCGGCACCGATTGGGTAGCGGAATTACGGATTCCTTACTCCGCCATCCGCTTCGCCGCCGTTCCCGAGCAGATGTGGGGGATGAATTTTATGCGTCAGCGTAAGGCGACTAACCAAGCCTTTTTCTGGAATGAGATCAAGCCCAAGGTCAATGGTTTCGTGAGCCAGTGGGGTACCCTGACGGGGCTTGAAAACCTGCGCCCCCCGCTACGGCTAGCGCTCTCGCCGTACGTATCGGGCTACGTGAATCACGCCGGTAGCCCCGCTACCGGGACGCGGGCCACTTCGACGGCATTCAATGGCGGAATGGATGTGCAGGTAGGGTTGAGCGAAGCCTTCACCCTCAACTCGACTCTCGTGCCCGACTTTGGGCAAACGCAGAGCGATAACGTGGTGCTCAACCTGTCGCCGTTTGAAGTGAAGTACAATGAAAATCGCCCCTTTTTTCTGGAAGGAACCGAGCTATTCAACAAAGGCGGTTTCTTCTATTCGCGGCGCGTAGGAGCAGTGCCTTTAGGCTACTATGACGTAGAAGGCCAACTCGGTGCAGGCGAGCAGATCAAGAAAAACCCTGGCGAGAGCCGGCTGCTCAATGCAACCAAGATCAGCGGTCGTACCCGCTCAAAACTCGGGATCGGCGTATTCAACGCGCTCACCCGGCCGATGTACGCCACCGTAGAAAGCACGCTTGATGGCGGCCCCGCCGACCGGCGCGTGCTCACCCAACCGCTCACCAACTACAATATCGTGGTGCTCGACCAAGCACTCGCCCATAACTCCTACGTGAGTCTGGTGAATACCAGCGTCGTGCGGCAGGGCAGCACCTACGATGCAAACCTTACGGGCGGGCTGGTGCGGCTGGCTAATAAAACAAACTCGTGGGCCTTCTCCGGCCGTGGCGCCTGGACCCACCGCGAAGGCCGGGTGTTTAACTCGGCGCAGCGCATCGACGACCCTAATGGCTACACCGCGTACGGCGAGTACGGCAAAGTGAGTGGCACCTGGACGGGAAACGTGTACCAATCGATCGAGTCGGATAAGTATAATCCAAATGATTTGGGGTTGCTGTTCGCGAATAACTCGCGCACCACGGGCATCAACCTCAACTATAGCCACCCCGACGCCTTCTGGAAAGTCAACAACTTCTTCGGCTATGGCGGCAGCTACTACTCGCGCCTGTTTCGGCCGAATCAATTTCAGGAGCTAGGTATTTATGCGGGGGGTAATACGACGTTTACTAAATTGTTCCTGACGGTAGGGGCCGATCTGAACCTGACCCCCATCGGGCTGCGCGACTACTTCGAGCCCCGGCAGGAGCCCTTGGGGCGGTATTGGCTCGGGGTGCCCCCCTCGTGGATGATCGGCAACTTTGCCTCGTCGGATTACCGCAAGAAGCTCGCGCTCGATATTCGCTATTCCTACCGACGGTTTTGGCAAACTCCCGCCCCGCGTTGGGAGGCGGAGTTTTCGCTCTCCCCGCGCTACCGCTTCAACAATCAGCTCACCGTGCGTCACAACCTGAGCGTGGAGCTGGCGCACAACCGCGAAGGCTTTCCCGGGGGCTTCGACGACAGCCCCGCCGACGCCCCGTACGTGGGCAAGGTACTGATGGGCCGCCGGCAGCTTCGGACCGTGACCAACACGGCCTCGGGCTCTTACATCTTCACTGATCGGATGTCGCTCACGCTGCGGGTGCGGCACTACTTCTCGGCCGCGACTTACAATGGGTTTTTCGAGCTACTGCCCGCCGGCGAGCGCCAGCCGAGCGATTATGCCCGCAACCGGGCCGTCACGTTCAACGCCGTCAACGTCGACGCGGTGTTCTCGTGGTGGTTTGCGCCGGGCTCCGAGATGTCGCTGGTGTGGAAGGATGCCATTGCTACTATTCAGCGCGCCGATCAGGTTCGGCCCGTCTATTTCGACAACCTGGGCTCTACACTCAACTCGCCCCAAAACAACTCCGTGTCGGTCAAGATCCTGTACTACCTCGACTACCTGACCCTGCGGCACCGGTTGACTGGCGCCTAGAAGAGACCCAAATTACGGCCGCGCGCGGACCGGTCGCTTGGTTAGCACTCCACGCAGATCAGTCAACAATCGCGGGGTGAATGCAGCCCCACCGCGCGGACTCAGGTGGTCGGCGTCTTCGAAGTAATCCGGTCGGCGCACGAACGCGTGGGTATAATCGAGCAGCGTATCCGGCGGGTGGGCGAGCAACAGGGCCCGCATCGGGCGTAAGTCATAATAGTAGGCTTGGGCGGCGAGGTACTCGGGCGTGAGTGGATAACGAACGCCCACGACCCGGATGCCCCGGGAGCGGCACAAGGCCAGGATGCGGATCCAGGAGGCCCGCAACAGCGGGCTCAGCGCGTAAGTAGCACCGAGCATTGTCGCGCGGCGGTTATCGACGATGCGCGCGCGATCGGCGGCGGGCAAGCCGGTCCACGTCTGGCCCGCCCCCGGCCGGAGCATGGGTGGGTGCAGCGTGCCGAGCGACTGTTGCAGCTGCTCCGAGAGCGCCAGAAAGAGAACATTTCGGTTGCGAACGTCCGTGAGCGGAGCGTGGCGCAGCGTCCAGTGTTTCAGCCGGGAGATCGCCCGGTCATACACACGGTTATAGTCGGCCGCATCCACGCCGAGCACCACGAGACTCTCATTATTAACCGCCTCGCGGGCGATGGCAGCTACGTGGTCGTCGGCTTCCAGCAGGAAGCAGGTCGGCACCACGCCCCGCGCCAGCAGCGCGCGGAGTTTGAGCTCGACGTCGCGTAACCCGTCGCTGCCGACTGCGATATTCGCCACTGAATCGGGCAGCGCGCCCGCCGTAAACGCATTATTCGGGTGCGAGTCGCCGGCAACGAGGACGCGGGTCTGGCCAGGAGCCGGACGAGCTAGCTTGTCGAGGTATTCCTGCGTCGGCCGGTGCATCATTCGGCGCCAACGGTAGTGCAGATAGCCTTCCAGGGGGGCCACGAGCGCCAGCAGCAGCACCAGAGGGCGCCAGAGTCGTCGGACCGTTAGCAGAAAGGCAGCAGCCATTTGGGCGGGGGCGTTAGAAGCGAAAGTAGAAAAAATCAGGGTCGGCGCTGGCGTAAGCCCCGAGCAGAATGCTCAGTACGAGCGCGTAGTACGCCGGCCAACGTACCCACGCGGGCCGATTAAGCAACCGCAGTCGCAACGCGCCTCCGCCTTGTAACCACTCGGCCAGAAAGAGAACGCTTACCGCCAGCGCGGCAATGGCGAGCTGCGCCTTCGGCAACCCCAGTTCGCTGGCGAGGGCCAACCATTGGGTCGGATGACTCAGCTGCGTGCCGAGGCCCGTAAACATGTGACCGAGTACGTGGTGGGCCTGCGCCAGCGTAGCGCACCGAAAAACGGCTAATGCCCCACCAAACAGCGTCAGCGTACAGGCCACGTTCAGGGCGGCGTGTAGGCGCGGTACCCGGGTCAGGCCAGCTGCGCCGGCGAGGCGTTGGCGGAGCGGGCGGGTCCAGGTGCCTCCGATGAGCAGCAGGCCGTGCAGGGCTCCCCAGGCCACCACGTTCCAGGCAGCGCCGTGCCAGAGGCCGCTGAGCGTAAACGTGGCGAGCAGATTCAGGGCGTGGCGAGCACTGCCCTGGCGGTTGCCTCCCAGCGGCTGGTAAACGTAGTCGCGAAACCACGTACTCAGCGAGATATGCCAGCGCTGCCAGAGCTCGCGCAGCGATTGCGCGAAGTACGGCCGGTCGAAGTTTTTCATCAGCCGGAAACCCATCACTTCGGCTGCGCCGAGCGCAATGTCGGAATACCCCGAAAAATCGCAATACACCTGCAACGTGAAGCAGGCCGTAGCGAAAAGCAACGGGAAGCCCGTGTACTGCGGGTAGTGGTCGTACACCTGATTGACCACCACGGCTACCCGATCGGCGATGACCACCTTTTTGAACAAGCCCCACGCCAGCAGGAGCAGCCCGCTTCGCAACCGTTCGTAGCTGAACGAGTGATGGGCGTGCAGCTGTGGCAGCAGGTGCTGGGGCCGCTCAATCGGGCCAGCCGCCAGCTGCGGGTAAAACATCACGTACAGCGCGTACAGCCCAAAGTGGCGCTCGGCGGGCTGATGCCCACGGTACACCTCAATCGTGTAACTCATCGCCTGAAACGTGTGGAACGAGAGGCCGATGGGCAGCAGGATCTTCAGCGCCGGCAGCGGGTATGCCCCCAGATGCAACAGCGAGTATAGCCCGCTGATGTTATCATTCAGAAAATTGTAGTACTTGAAAATCGCCAGTACGCCGATATTCGCCACCAAGCTCATCACCAGGTATGCCTTGCGTCGTCGACCGTGGGCCTGCTCAATCAGCCGCCCCGCCGCGTAATCAATGACGATCGTAGCGGCGAGAATAGCGAGGTACACCACCCGAAAGAAAGCGTAGAACACCACCGATGCCGCCAACAGCCACGCCCACCGGTAGCGGCCCGGGAGCACGAAGTACCCAAGCGTAACCAGCGGAAAAAAAAGTAGAAACTCGACCGAATTGAAGAGCATCGGGGAAGCAGCAGGTCGCGGAGAGGATGCTTAAAACAATGCGCTGACGCGGCCGAAAAATAGCGGGCGCTGCGAAGGATTAAAAAGCACAACCGGCGGCGGGAGCTTCAGCCCCCGCCGCCGGTTGCGGCTACAAATCAAGTACTGCCCAGCCGAGACTGAAAAAAGCACCGCCGAGCGAACGCCTTGCTGCCCGGCTTGCCAGAATCTCTACTCGGGGTTGTTCGGCGCCCCCAGCTTGAAGCGCAGGAAGCCCGCCACAACGGAAAGGTACGGGTTGGATTCGCCGAAGTAACCCATGACATCGCGTGTGGCGATGCCTCCTTCGTACGTACGGGTCACGATGGAAATGCCGAGCGGAATGCTGGCGCCAAATCCCGCACCGCCGCTGACACCCGTGCTCAGATGCAACCAGTAAACCGGCTTGTACGTCACGCCCGCGCCGACCAGCGCCGACCGGTACGAGCCCGGCAGGTCTTTATTGAATGGCAGCTGACCATCGATCGCGACCGTGAATTTCTTGCTCAGATCGGTGCCGGCGCCCAGCCGCAGCCGGGTCGGCAGGTTCACTTTTCGCTTGCCGGCCGCGCGGTAGTTGAATGGTGAGGAAGAGCCATCTGCGTTAACCTGAAAACGCTTGAGTGATTTCCAGAAGTTGTACGTGCTGATGCCTAAATAGCCGCTGGGCGATGCCAGCTCTCCAATATCGGAGGAATCGCGCCCGAATGCTTTGATGTGTTGGGTGGGGTCAATCTCTACCGAGTTGGCATTCCAGTTCATACTCCCGATATCAATGATGGAAGCGCTCAGATGCACTTTCTGGGCAATGGTGGCCGTGATGCCCAGATCGATACCGGAGCCGGAGCCTACGCTCGGAAACTTGGCTGAGGAACCGGCATCCGTTTTCTGGTTGAAGTTGGTGTCGCGCGCAATTCTCGAAGGATATTCAGCATCGAAAACAGGCGAGAGCGCGCCGTAAGCCGATAGCGTTTTGCCGTCGGAGCGGAAGTCGAGAATGCCGATCCCGCGAATAAAACGGTACCCGATGCCGAGCGACAGCTCCACGCCTTCACCCTCAAAAATGCGCTTGCCGTAGGCAATATTGAACTCCTGCACGGCCTGAATCTGGAGGCGGGTACCCTTGAGCGCTTGCGCAACCGTCGGGATATCTGCGAGTGGCACCTTGGGCTGCCCCGTCCGAAGATCAAAATTGGTGCGGATGATTGACGCGTTATTGCCCGCCAAGAGCAACTCCGCCGCATCCTTACTGAGATCGGCTGACCCCAGCATCCGGTAGCGCGTGTTGATGGCGATACCCCCGAAGCTGGGGTGGTAGTAGGAAATGGCGAAGGGCGTTGCGTCGGCTTGCACGATGCCCACGTTCTCACCGGTGAAGGCACTGATTACGCTTTGGCGCTCGGCGCCGATCGGGTTAGTGGCCGTAGCGCCGGGCTCAACGCCGTTCGCGTCGCGCGCAAACTGCTTTTCCGTATTGAAAATGTAGTCGTTGAAAATAGAGCGGGGGGCCGTGCGTGAGCTAAGGCTTGCTCCGAACTCGCCTACCGTAAAGGCCACCTTCACGCCAGTGGCGCGCCCCAGATTAGCCGGGTTCACGCCCAGCGCCTGGTACTCGGTCGCCAGGGCGTTGATAGCCCCGCCCCGGCCGGTTGCGGTAAAGTTAGATAGTTCGTTTTGGGCCAAGCCCGGTAGCGCGCTGGCTAGGGCGACGACGGCCAACGCGGCCCGACGCGTACGTCGGTTACCCCGCGAGGCCAGGAAGTAGGAATGTAGCATAGACAAACGGGCGGGGAAAACAGGCGGCCCGAGCGCCTTGGAGAAAGGTGACGGCGGAAGTAGCGAAAGACCGGCCGCGCCGGCCGTGCGCCAAATGTACTATACTGCCCGGCCGATTCTGCAATTCGTTTCTTTGCGGCCCGATTCGGCGCCGGATAGGGCGTTGGCGCGGCCCCTTTTACTATGCTTGCACCTGCCTGGACCGCTGCCGACCTTGCCACCCGTTTGGGCCCGGCCGCCACCGGGGGAGTGCTCGATCGCGGCGCCCTTGGGCGCGCCGTCACGTTCGCTGAAAGTACCCGCCCCGCCGACCGGGCGCTCGCGGCTGAGTTGGTGGCCCTACTTGGTCCATCGCCCCGGCCCGCCACCCGCATTGGCTTAACGGGGGTACCGGGCGTGGGCAAGTCCACGTTGGTAGAGGCCTTGGGGCGGCACCTCATCGGGACGGGACACCGGGTCGCCGTGCTCGCCGTCGACCCGTCGTCGCAGCGCAGCGGGGGCTCTATTCTGGGGGATAAGACGCGGATGCCGTTTCTGTCAACGCACCCCGAGGCTTTTGTCCGGCCCTCCCCGGCGGGGAGCGCACTGGGGGGCGTGGCTCCGCGCACGGGTGCCGTGGCGCAGCTGCTGGAAGCCGTTGGGTTCGACGTGCTGCTGATCGAAACCGTGGGCGTCGGGCAGAGCGAGACGGCCGTGCGCAGCTTGACCGATTGCTTTGTGCTGCTGCTCCTGGCTGGGGCCGGCGACGAGTTGCAAGGTATTAAAAAGGGGATCATCGAGATGGCCGATGTGCTGGCCGTTACCAAGGCCGACGGCCCGAACGCTGGCCGCGCCGCCGCCCACGCTCGCGAGATGGCCGGGGCTCTGCACTTGCTGCGGCCGCCGGAGGGGGGCTGGCTCCCGCCGGTTCTCACATGCTCGGCCGCCGAGGGGAGTGGCATCGCGGAGCTGTGGCGTACGATAGAGGAATTTTTCGCGCACCAGCGCACCACCGGGCAGTTTGAGCATCAGCGCCGCCAGCAGCAGCTCACTACCCTGCGCGAGCTGGTCCGGCAGGCCGTAGAGGCCCGGTTTTACGCTACTCCCGCCGTAGCAGCGGCGATCCCAGCCATCGAAGCGGCCGTCGCGCGCGGCGAGCTGAGCGCGGACGCGGCGGCGGCCCGGCTGCTTGGGTAGCTGATCAGGTAGTTGCCGATAAGCCCGAGCCGCGTGACACTCGCGCTTACCAGTTGTTCGGTAGTCCCAGGCGCGAACGAGCCTTGCCGAGTGGGATGCCATCGTCGACGTACCCGCACGCCGCGCCCGGCTCGTTAGGCTGCTCGATCACGCCGAGCCAGCGCCCATCGTTGCGCGCCACGTAGATGCGTCCATCGGGCCCGCGCAGCAGCGCCCCCAGCTCTTTGGCTGCTGAACGGCCCACGAGCACGTTGTAGCGGCCGTCGGCCGCTGAGCCAGCCCCGGGCCGCAAATCAAATTGCCAGACCACGCCTTTGCCGCTCGCGGTGTCGTGGCAGGTTCCATACAGCTTCGAGCCGTCGGCGGAGAATTCAACGCCGTACGCCCGGTTGTAGGTATCCAGGGCTACGCGGCCAAAAACCTGCCCGTTGGCGGGATCGAAATCAAGTACTTCGAACTTGTTGGCATCCCGCCAGAGAGCCGCCGCCAGGTGACGACCGTCCGGCGCGGCCCGCAGGTAGCCAATCGCCTGATAGTTGGGGCCGGCGAGGGCCGTGCCGGCAGTGCTGAGTACGGGCGGCGTCTGCACCCCATCGGTCGTGACGAGCACCGCCAAGTACTGCGGCGACTGCCAGCGGTGGGCAATCACCCAGACGTCGCGGCCGTTGGCGTGGCGCACGGCCGTCAGCTTCTCGGCGACGGGAGCGAAAACGAGGAGATTTTTCGCCACCACATCACCCAAGCCACCCCGGCGGGTAGTACTCACCACTGAGTAGCGCAAGCCTTGATCGCCCCCCTGAAAATCGGTGGTGAAGACATACCACAGCGAGTCCTGGCCCGGCTGCCGCACCAGCAGGGCGCTTTGCGCGGAGTTAGGGGAGCCGAACAGACCCCGGCCGTGCGGCAACAAGCGGTGATCGGCGCCCCAGACGCGCGCGCCATCGGTGTAAAACAAGACCCGGCCGGTGGCGGGATCGGTCGCCACCGCCGAACCCTCGACGGTATTCATCGAAGACTCTTCCAGCACGCGCGGTAGCGTGCCGGCCGGGGTAAACGCAAGCCCCGCGCGGTTGCCAAAAAACCACGTGCCCGGTTGGCCTTCGCTGCCTTGGGCGCGCGAGTCAAAGGGGGCAAGCGAGAGCCCGCTGAGGAGGGCGAAGAGGAATGACAGGCGTTTCACGCTCCCAGTACGCCAAACAACCGTGCCGGGGTGAGGCGCGGAGGGGCGAGCCCTCAATCGGCAAACTGCAGCGATTTGAGGATGGTCTGAAAGTCAGTCGCACCGGTATCCGGATTAGGATTCGAGTCGATCAGGGTAAGGTATACCAGGCGACTGCGGTGGCGCACCACCCAGAGCGCGAGCGTGTAGGGCGCCCCGCCCTTCGAGGAAGCGGCGCACCGCAGGCGGACCACGGCCGCCGCCTGGCCGCCCAGCTCGCCGGCGCGTACGCCGTCGATGGGCGTGCACGTGCCCAATGATTTGCGAAGCAACGGCAATGCCTTTCCCAGCTGTCCCGTCAGGTCGAGGTGGGGCGCATCGTCGATGTTGCTGCCGATCAGGACCAGGCGGGGGCTCTGCAGACCTTCCGGCACGTCAAATTCCTGGATCCGCACCAGCTCACGGTACTCATCGGTGTCTTTCGGGGCCTTGCGGGCCTTTTTGGTTTTACCGGCCGCTGGCGCGGGTGGGGGCGTCGGGTACACGAACATCCATCCCTGCGGGCGCGTCAGACGCACGCCGGACAGCGCATCCGTGAAGTGGAGGTCTTCGGTGGCCGCCGCGTCCGTGGCGTGCGTAAAGCGGATGGTGCGAAGCAGCTGGTCGAGGCGGGGGCGGAGCCGCCCGGCCGTTTGTTGCGGGCCCGCCATGATGATGTTGAACATCTGCGGACCGTTGGCCACCATCAGCATCTGCATCACGCCGGGTACTTCGCCGGTGTCGCCGTCGGTTTGCATAAACCCGATGGTGAGCGTGGCGGCGGGGAGGTTCTGGAAGGTGGTATCGTGCACTTCGCGCAGGAGCTGGAAGCGGTTGAGGCTCCCGCGCAGGTCCGGCAGGGCCTCGCGCAGCGAGGCCGCGGGCTGCTCGCGCGAGTTGCGTACGTAGTGCATAATCCGCAGCAGCAGCCGTCCGCCGGAGGCTTCGAGCGTGTCGTGCTGCACCGCAACCACCAGGGCCGGGTCGGGTGCCTCGTCGAGGTCTTCTTCCTCGAAATACCAGCCCGCCGGCTTCGTCAGGCTCACGCCGCGATGCGTATCGGCGAACGGGCGCACGGCGCGGTCGAGCACCAGCGGCTGGTCGGGCTGAATCGAGAGGGCTTTCGCGAGCTGTGCGAGCAGCTTATCAACGGTGGCCTCGGGTACGGCGGCCGGGGTGCGGACGTACACGAGCACGTCGTCGCGGTGGCGCCGCACGAGTAGCAGGCCCCAGTGCTGCTCGCGGAAATCGCCGGCCCCTCCCGGGGTGGTGCGCAGCAGCAGCCGCGCCGTGGCGCCCGGCTGCCCACCCACCGTCAGGGCCCGTACGGGGCTCCGCACGGTAAACTCGGGATCGGTGATGATGCCGTTGATGAAGGTAGTCAGATCGGCCGAGGCGGTCACGAGCGGCCCGTCGGCCGGGAGGCTGCAGACCGCCACCAGCGGCAGGACGTACGGGGACGTGAGCGTGTCGGGCAGCATCCCCGCAAGGAGGGTACCCCCCGCCGGGTAGAAAAACGTGCGGTTGAGCACTCCGTCCAGCAGCGCCGGGGTTTCGGGTTGCTCCTCGTCGCGCCCGGCGGTCGCCAGGTGCCACCCCGGTAGGCGGGTCAGCGAGATGCCGCGGCGCGCGGCGGTAAAAGTCTTTGGTCCTTTCTGACCGTAGCTCAGCCCCGCGGATGCGAGCACGAGCGCCAGCAATACCAACAGTCTGCCGCCCGCGTGGCCGCCCCGGCGAAGAAGAAAACCCATCCTGAAGAAAACTCAAAAAAAGCCGCCCCTTGGCTAGCCAGCCCGGAAGATAGCACCCGCCGGCAGTGGCTGCCTTACAAACGCTTGCTCAGGAAATAGTGACTGGCACCGGGCGCCACGTCTTCGAGGGTGCCAAAGACGCGGTAGCCCTGTTTTTCGTAGAACGGCCGGGCCTGAAACGAGAGCGTATCGAGGTGAGCGACTCGGGCGCCCTGCGAGCGGGCGTACGCCTCGGCCTGCCGTACCAGCTCGGCGCCGACGCCCTGGCCGCGCAGGTCGTCGCGGACCCACAGGATGCTGATGTGCATCGTGTGCCCCCAGAGGCTAGCGCTCAGGCCACCGGCCAGTGCGCCGTCGGCGGGGTCGCGCACGTCGAGCAGGAAGAAGCGCCCCCGGGGCTGCCCGCTGGCGCCTTGGTTGAAGACGCGGATCGCTTCGTAGAGCTCGGCGGCGACGCCGTCCGGGGCCGTCTCGTGGAGGGTGATGGGGAAGGACATTCCGATTGGGGAGATAGGGGGGGAATCGGGGGCAATAAGTGGCTGAGCGCCCGTTTTCCGCCGGCGCCCGTCAAACCTACTGCTGCCCTTGGCTACCGTTGTGGTTGGCGGCGGCTAGGGGGGCGGGCAAGCGCATCAAGGAGTGAGTAATTTTGCCGGGCTGCTGGAAAGGATTCGACCAGCTCGCCTCAGCTTTCTGGCGGGGGGCGTAACCGCGCCACCTGCCGGGAAAACTCGAAACTTTTCAGGCACATTCGCCTTGTATTGGCCGGGAATAAAAATCAATTTCAAGATGCACGACCCCCAAAACACCCCCCCACCCGAGAACTCTATCCTGTACGAGCTCAACGAGCCGGCGGCTCAATGCCCGTTTAGCAGCGGCGCACTCAAGCAAAGCGCCGGTGGCGGCCGGACCAACCGCGAATGGTGGCCCAACTTGCTGAAATTAAGTATTCTGCGCCAGCACGCGGACCTTTCCAATCCGTTGGGTAAGGACTTTAACTACGCCGAGGAGTTCCAGAAGCTGGACCTGAAGGCGGTCAAGAAAGACCTCTTTGAGCTGATGACGAACTCGCAGGACTGGTGGCCGGCCGACTACGGGCACTACGGTCCGTTCTTCATCCGGATGGCGTGGCACAGCGCCGGCACTTACCGCATCGGCGATGGCCGGGGCGGCAGCGGCTCGGGCGCCCAGCGCTTCGCGCCCCTCAACAGCTGGCCCGACAACGCGAATCTCGACAAGGCGCGCTTGCTGCTCTGGCCGATCAAGCAGAAATACGGGCAGCAGATCTCCTGGGCCGACCTGATGATCCTGGCGGGCAACTGCGCGCTGGAGTCGATGGACTTCAAGACTTTCGGCTTCGGCGGCGGCCGGGCCGATGTGTGGGAGCCGGAGCAGGACATTTATTGGGGGCCGGAAACCGAGTGGCTCGGCGACAAGCGCTACACCGATAAGCGCGAGCTCGACAACCCGCTCGCCGCGGTGCAGATGGGCCTCATTTACGTGAACCCGGAGGGCCCGAACGGCGAGCCCGACCCGCTGCGGTCGGCCCACGACATCCGCGAAACCTTTGGCCGGATGGCGATGAACGACGAAGAGACGGTGGCGCTGATTGCCGGCGGCCACACCTTCGGTAAAACCCACGGCGCCGCTGATCCGGGCAAATACGTGGACAAGGAACCCGCCGGAGCCAGTCTGGAGGAAATGAGCCAGGGCTGGCGCAACAGCTTCGGCCGTGGCCACGGGGTCGATACGATCACCAGCGGCCTGGAAGGGGCCTGGACCCGCACGCCCGCCAAATGGAGCACCGACTACTTCGACCACCTGTTCGGGTTCGAGTGGGAGCTGACCAAGAGTCCCGCCGGGGCGCACCAGTGGCGGCCCGTCGATGGTGGCGGTGCGGGGACCATTCCGGATGCGCACGACCCGAATCGGCGGCACGCGCCCTTCATGCTCACCACCGATATCGCCCTGCGGGTCGACCCGGCGTATGAGGTCATCTCGCGGCGGTTTCAGCAGAACCCGGACGCGTTTGCCGATGCGTTCGCCCGGGCGTGGTTTAAGCTGACGCACCGCGATATGGGTCCGAAGGAGCGCTACCTGGGCCCGGAAGTGCCCACGGAAGAGCTGCTCTGGCAAGATCCTATTCCGGCCGTGACGCATCCGCTGGTCGATGACCAGGACGTGGCGGCGCTGAAGGCGAAGGTGCTGGCGGCCGGCCTGTCGGTGTCGCAGCTGGTAGCGACGGCCTGGGCGTCGGCCGCTACCTACCGCGGCTCCGATAAGCGGGGCGGCACCAACGGGGGGCGCGTGCGCCTGTCGCCGCAGAAGTACTGGGCCGTCAACAACCCGACGCAGCTGGCGCAGGTGCTGCGGAAGCTGGAAGGGATTCAGCAGGAATTCAACAGCGCCCAGAGCGGCGGCAAGCAGGTATCGATGGCCGATCTGATCGTGTTGGCGGGCTGCGCGGGGGTGGAGCAGGCGGCGCAGGCGGCGGGGCAGACCGTGACGGTGCCGTTCGTGCCGGGCCGGGGCGATGCTTCGCAGGAGCAGACGGATGTGATGTCGTTCGCGGCGATGGAGCCGGCGGCCGATGGGTTCCGCAACTTCCTGAAGCCCCACCACCAGGCGGCGGCGGAGGAAATGCTGATCGACAAAGCCCACCTGCTGACGCTGACGGCGCCGGAGCTGACGGTGTTGTTTGGGG
The DNA here is from genome assembly GCA_046590685.1 of Hymenobacteraceae bacterium. Classification (GTDB taxonomy): domain Bacteria; phylum Bacteroidota; class Bacteroidia; order Cytophagales; family Hymenobacteraceae; genus JANNMJ01. The sequence goes on along the minus strand of JBKJUQ010000253.1, from coordinate 4,702 downwards.
GTTTGCGGGCGATCAACATCAACTTCGATCAGTCGAAGCACGGCGTTTTCACCGACCGCCCGGGCGCTTTGACTACGGACTTTTTCGTGAACCTGCTCGATATGGGCACCACCTGGAAGGGCACGTCGGATGCGCAAAACACCTTCCACGGGCGCGACCGGAAGACCGGGGACGTGAAGTGGACCGGCACCCGGGTGGACCTGATTTTCGGGTCTAACTCCGAGCTGCGGGCGCTGGCCGAAGTGTACGCCGGCGCGGATGCTCAGGAGAAGTTCGTGCACGACTTCGTGGCCGTGTGGAGCAAGATGATGAACCTGGGGCGGTTCGACCTGGCCAAAGCCGAAGGCTCGGGTAGCAAGAGCTGGATAGCGCGTATTCTGCCTAGCTGGGTAGGGTAACGGTCTGCGACCGGACAGCCATCACCCGTTGGAGGAGCCCGTTGCGCGCTTCTTCAACGGGTGATGCGCGTTATGAGGGGCGGTAGCGCTCGGTTGGAAGATGGCTTCTGGTGCCGGACACGCTCTGCCGGGAGGGCACGCTGCGGGCTGGATGGGTTGCGCAGTGGCCCAGACGGGTTGCGCAGTGCCCCGGATAGGTTGCGCTGTAAGCCGGATGAGGTAGGAATCGCCCAGACGGATTGCGTAGGGAGCCGGCAGGGTTGCGCGGGGAGCCGGGTCGGGGGGGAATGAGCCAGACTACTTGCGCGGTGGCCCGGACTGGTGGTGCAGGGGGCTGGATTGGTGGCGACGCGTGCTGGATTGGTGGCGACGCGTGCTGCGGGTACCCAGGGTAGCCGTCCCTGCGGGAGGGCAACCCTGGGCTAGTCTACAGAACCCCTTTGGGGTTCGCTGGTATGTCGGGGCGCGGTTTGGGGGGCGCGGTTTGGGGGGCGGTGTCTGGAGCCGGTTCCGTGGGGCGCGGCTTGGGTTGGTGAGAGGGACGGGCTACTGGGTGGGCGGGGGAGTGGGCTGGCCGCCGGTCATTTTGCGGCGCACGGCGGAGTAGGAGAACAGGTCGGCGGTGGCGGGCAGGCCTTGGGCTTTGTAGTGGCTGCGGCCGAGGCCGCTGACGCGCATCAGGCGGTTGTAGATGTCGTTGAGGCGGGTTTGGCCTTCGGCGGTGACGACGCGGGCGGTGCCTTTGGCGGCTTCCTGGTCGGAGTCGAGGGTGATGAAGGAGCGCAGGGCGCGGAGCTTGTCGACGACTTCGGCGGCGGAGATGTCGAGGGTTTTGGTTAGCTCGTCGTAGACGGTGGGGGCGTCGGTGGCGGCGGCGAACTGGGTAAGGAACTGGGAGGTGCTTTGCTGGTTGCCGCGCTGGACGCCGTCGAAGTGGTCGCGCAGGCCGAGCTGGGCGCGCAGCTCGGGGAGGCGGGCGGAGAGGCCGGCGTCGGCGGCGCCGTCGATGAGGTCGCGGTTGAGGGCGGAGATGAGCAGGCGGGCTTCGGTTTGTTTCTCGACGACGGTGGCCGTGAGGCCCTGCACGAGGGCGTGGGGATCGAGGCCGAGGACTTCGCGGATGACGGCGGCGAGGTCGTCGCTGAGGGTGGTGAAAAACGCGGGGGTGTAGCGGGAGCGGCGCTTGGCGAGGTCGGGCTGGCGGTCGGTGGCGTTTTTGAGGATGGCGAGCAGGACGGTCGCCATTTGGCTGTCGGTGCCTTTGTATTTGCGGCGCAGCCCTTTGGGGGTGGAGGATGTTTTAGCCATTGGGAGGGGGAGGAGTGGGTTTTGGGGGGTGAATATACGGTTATGAGGGGAGGCTGCAAATATATGTTGGAGCGGTCGGCCTCGGCGGCGATTGAGATTGCCCTACTCCTCTATACGCGGTGGCGCGCGGCGGCTGTAAGTGCTGGAGGGCAAGGCTCACCGCAACCAGCCGCGTGGTTTGCAACGAGCCGGGGAGATACATTTGCTAACCCTGCAACCTGCGGGACGCAGCCCTCAGGAAGCCTGCTTCCCGCAGCTTACTTACGGAAAAAATCGCTTATTGCCACAACTTCGCGGTTGAAGCTACTTGCGGGCAGCAGGATGTTATGGGCAATTTTAAAAGACACGACAATGGGATTATTCGACATATTTAAAAAGAAAGCCGAGCCGACTTTCGACAACGAAAACCGACTTGAGACAGCTTTAAGAAAAGCTGCGACAGAAGCCGCTTATCGACCAGAGTTTTACAAAAGACTTCTTACAGAAAAACTAGTAGTTTTGACTGCAAAGGAAGAATTGCCTGAAGGTGTTCAGACGTTAGAAAAAGATGCTAAAGTAAATATTGTTTCATTTTCAAGCGGAAAAATCCCAGTATTTACATCTGTAGGAAAAATCTTTGACAAAGGCGTAGTAAAAGAAGAAGTTGCGTTTTTAGAAATGAAAGGCGAAGACATATTCAATCTTGCAAAAGGTGCGACTTTCGTTTTAAACCCATACTCCGACTATGCAAAGGAATTACTTCCACGCGAAATAGAAAGTATGCTCAACGGAACTGTATTAACTGACAGTCACAAACAAATTGTAATTGAAAAGGAAACTCAAATTCAGATCGGGCAGCCTGCAAACTATCCTGCAGACATCATTAATTCGCTTAAAATTTTATTTGCCAGCAAGCCGACAGTTAGAAAAGCATATTTGGGTTGGATTTTCAGCCCGTCTTCCGGAGAACCACCACATTATATTTTTGCACTTGACATTGAGGGCGAAACTCAAAGTATAACAAATGAAGCGGGTTTTACAGCAAAGCAATTTTTAAAACCCGAGGATATCATCGACTTCATTCAAATTGACAAAAAAGACGGACTGAGCAATTATTTCTTAAAACAGACGAAACCATTTTATGAACGATTAAAATAAAAGTTGACTACGATGCGCCATATCCTGCTGCTCACGCTGCTCGCCTTTTTGCTGCTCCCTGCTGCCGCTTCGGCGCAAAAAAAGCAGGGCCAGGCGCGCCTGGATTCCCTGCTGGCCGAAGTGCCGAAGATGCGGGAGGATAGCAGCGGCGTGAAGCTGCTCGATCAACTATCCTACGAATACCTGGATTTTGAGCCTCAGGCGGCACTTACGTATGGTCATAAGGCGCTGGCGCTGGCAAAAAAGCTGGACTGGAAGCCGGGTCTGGCAAGGGCGTACAACGCTGTCGGCAATGCAGATGCGGGCTTGGGCAATTTGCCCGCCGCTCTGGAGACGTACTATGCGGCGATGCGGCTATACGAGCAGCAGAACGATCTGCGGGGGGTAGAAGGGGTAACGGGCAATATCGGGAATATATTCTCCGATCAGGATAAGCCAGCCAAGGCGCTGGAGTACCACTTCAAAGACCTGAAGCTGTGTCTGCAACTGGGCCTGACAGAAAATGAAGTCATCGAGCGACTCAATATTGCCCAATGCTACCTCCAGCTCCGTGACCCGGCGCACGTGCTGACTTATGCGCAGGAGGCCGTGCGCCTGGCCGGCGTTAATGGCTACGGCAACCAGCGGGCAGAGGGCCTCGGATTGGTTGGCAGCGCGTGGCTGCTGCAAAAGAAATACGGCCTGGCGCTCCGTAATTATTTTGCCGCGCTCCGGGCTTTTCGTTTGCTGCACAACCCCACGAGAACCGGCGACCAATTATCGTCGATCGGGGAGACGTATCTGCTGCTGGCTACGGACAGCATCGGCGCACCGGCCGACAGCCTGGTGGCCGCGAGCCGCGCGGTAAACCTCGACCGGAGCATTGATTTTTTACAGCAGGCGGAACAGGTGTACCGCACGCTGAACTTGCCATCTGACATTGCCGCGAGCCTAAAACTGCTGTCAAGGGCGTATGCCGCGAAGGGCGGCTATCAGCAGGCGCTGGCGACTTTTCAGCGAAGCGTGGTGCTCAAGGATTCGCTCTTCAGGGGCGATAACGGAATTAAGATTGCCCAGCTTGAAACTCAGCGGGCGGTAGAATTAAAAGACAAAGACATCGAGATAGCGAAGCTCGCAGTAGCCAAGAAGCGGAATGAGCGCTGGTTCTTCCTGGCCGGGATCGGGCTGTTGCTCGGCATTATGGGAATTCTGTTCAGAAGCTTCCGTCGGCAGCAGCACTCCAACGTGCTGCTCTCAAGGGAAAAGCATCGCAGCGACACCCTGCTGCTCAATATTCTGCCCGCCGAAGTAGCTGAAGAATTAAAGCAAACCGGCGGTGCGCACGCTCAGCAATACGACGAGGTGAGCGTGCTCTTTACCGATTTCGTGGACTTCACCGGCACTTCCGAGCGGCTAAGCCCCCAGCAGCTTGTGCAGGAATTGCACGAGTGCTTCACCGCTTTTGATGCGATCATCGAACGCAACGGTCTGGAAAAAATAAAGACGATTGGCGATGCGTATATGGCCGTCGGCGGCTTACCGGTACGTGATGCGGACCACGCGAAGAAAGCGGTGCAGGCGGCGATCGAAATCCGGGATTTTATTGAAGACCGAAAGACGCGGGAGCGGACTTTTGAAGTACGAATCGGCATCAACAGCGGCCCGGTGGTGGCGGGCATCGTCGGCGTAAAGAAATTTGCCTACGATATCTGGGGAGACACCGTGAATACGGCCGCCCGAATGGAGCAGCACGGTGCGCCGGGTGAGATCAATATTTCGCACAGCACCTACGAGCTGGTGAAGGAGGATTACCGCTGCGACTATCGCGGCAAGGTCGCGGCGAAGAATAAGGGGGAGGTGGAGATGTACTTCATGGCGGG
>JBKJUQ010000134.1:0-7319 GCA_046590685.1 Hymenobacteraceae bacterium | reverse complement strand
GCTCGCCCTGACGAACGTGGTGGTCGAAGAAACCCTGCAAGGCATTCAGGTCGTGAAAGCCTTTACCAACGAAGAGTACGAGGTGGGGCGCTACAACGCGGGGCTCGACCGCTCGGTCGGGGCGGCCCTCAAGGCCGCGTGGCTGCGCGGCGCTTTCGTGTCGTTCATCATTGTGGGGCTGTTTGGCGGCGTCGTGGCCGTGATCTGGTACGGCGCGCTCTGCGTGCAGCAGGGCGATTTGACCATCGGCGAGCTGTTCTCGTTCATCCTGTACACCACCTTCATTGGTGCTTCAGTGGGCGGGCTGGGCGAGATCTACGGCAAAGTGCAGAGCACCCTGGGCGCGAGCGAGCGCGTCCTCGATATTCTGGATGAAGAACGGGAAGAGTCCGCGTCGACGCCCGGCGCGCGGCCCATTGCCAGCCCGATCCGTGGGGAGGTCGAGTACCGGCACGTTTCGTTCACGTATCCGACCCGCCCCGACATTGAGGTGCTGCGCGACGTCAGCTTTCGCATCCGCGCCGGCGAGAAGGTAGCCCTCGTCGGCCCCAGCGGGGCGGGCAAAAGCACCGTAGCCGGCCTGTTACAGCAGTTTTACCCGCTGAGCGGGGGCGACATCCTCATCGATGGCCAGCCCGCCGCCGCCTACGACCTGCGCACCCTGCGCTCGGCGATCGGCGTGGTCCCGCAGGAAACGCTGCTCTTCGGCGGTACCATCCGCGAAAACATCGCCTACGGCCGGCCGGGCGCCTCCGACGCGGAGCTGATCGAAGCCGCGCAGCAAGCCAACGCGTGGCAGTTCATCCAAGGGTTTCCTGAAGGCCTCGATACGGTAGTCGGCGAGCGCGGCGTGAAGCTTTCCGGCGGGCAGCGCCAGCGCGTGGCGATCGCGCGGGCGCTGCTCAAGAACCCCGCGATTCTGATTCTCGACGAAGCCACTTCGTCGCTCGACTCCGAGAGTGAGCGCCTCGTGCAGGACGCCCTCGACAAGCTCCTCGAAGGCCGCACGAGCATCATCATCGCCCACCGCCTGAGCACCATCCGGCAGGCCGACAAGATTCTGGTCATCGACCAGGGGCGCGTCGCCGAAGAGGGCTCGCACGAGGAGCTCAGCCAGCGTGACGGGGGCATCTACGCCAACCTGCTCCGGCTGCAGTTCGAGCTTCAGTAGTCATCGGCTACCCCGCAACAAGTGAAAGGCCCCGGCCGGACTCAGCATCCGACCGGGGCCTTTCACTTGTTGACCAAGGGAATAAGAGCTCGGTGAGTTAAACCGCCTCCGCGTGGGGAGTAGCTTCGTCGGCCTGCTCGGGAATAAGGTTGTGCGTGGGTGCTTCCGGCGCATCTACGTTTATCAGCCACTCGCGCGCTTCTTCGTAGCTCTGAAAGTAGCGGGTAATGGACTGGACGTCCTGATGATGCGTAGCCAGCGCCTCCTGTATCTCTTCCGTAATGCTGCTGAGCGATTGTCGGCCGAAGAAGTCGAGTGGCACGATGGTGCCCGAATAAAATTTTGCGCTGATGTTGAGGTCCATCGCCAGCGGCAGAAACTCTTCCGCAACCCAGCGCTGATCAGCGAGACTGATGACACGCATATTCCGGGCGTCGGAAATGCTCTTGTACGTGCGCTTCTCGCGCGTGAGTTCGAGGCTGCGCATACAGGCCGCGCGAAAGGCGGCGGACGTCGCGAAGCCGTGCCAGATTACGTAGCTGCCAGGCAGCACGGGATCGTAGTAGAGCGAGATGACGGCATCGCTGTGGATAAGCTGGAGGTCGGGGGGCAGATCAGTGGGCAACATAGCGTGGTGTATCGGTCTGCCGCCCCAGGACGGCGACCGTTGAACAGAAGAGCTTGTACGAAGGTGATTATCCGCAGGTTATCTACTGCCCGACAACAAGTTAGCAAACACGCGCAACGCCCCGGGGACCCCCGCGGGTAGTTGCCGAAAAAAACTCAATCCGGTGTAAACATACGTTCCCTTGCCGTAACGCGCAATGAGCAATGCGCCATCAAGGGGCGCTTCGTCGGGGTCGTGAGAGCGGAGCAGCGGGGTGTATTTGGAATCGAAAACTTCCGGGTAATACAACCCCTGCTCCTGCACCCAGCCCTGAAAATCGCTCGGGGTGAGGCGGTTGGGGCGCAGCAGCAAGGGATCGTTCGGCTGGAGAAACTCGACCGTGGCGGCTTCGTCGGTGATGCGCTTGCTGGCTACTTTCAGCGGGTACGGACCGAGGGTATTGCCCACCAGGCCCTGCGCAGTGTTGTACTGCGTGATGAGCGTACCGCCTTGGCGCACGTAGTCGAGCAGCGCGGACTGCCGGCCGGGCAGCCAGGAGAGGGTGTTCCAGGCGCGAATGCCGAGCACGACGGCATCGAAGGTGCGCAAGTTAGCGGGAGTCAGGTCGGCTTCGTTGAGCAGCACGACGGCGTAACCCATGCCGCGCAGGGCGACGGGCACGTCGTCGCCGGCCCCCACGATGTACCCCACGCGGTTGGTGGCGCCGCGCCGGACATCAGCGTGCACCAGCCGGACGGTAGCCTCCGGAAACAGCACCTGCTCGGGAATGTGAGGGTAGTGAATGATTTCCTCACCGGTACTGACTTCGGCGCCCGCGTGCGACGACAGCACCGCGACGGCCCGCAGCGTACGGCTGGTGAATGCCCGCGGCCGCAGCCGAAACGCGAGGGTGGTATCGGCGCCGGCGCGCAACCGGAACAGCGCCTGCCGTGGCGCCGACTCCGGGTCGTCACTCCACGCTGCCCGCTCGGCGCCGGCGAGTTGAAGCTTTACGTAGCCCGCTGCCGCTTCGCGCGGAGCCCGCACCACCACGCGCAGCACCCGCGTCGTGGTATCCCCAAAAATGAGCACGTTGTCGGGCAGGTGCACCGAAACGGGCGGCTCCGCCACCACGGGCCGCCGCAGCTCGCCGAGCGCGGGGTCGGTCCAGCGGTACTCCACGGGCAGCAGTACATCTAAGGTGGCGCTAGCCGCGGGAGTCATGCCGGCCGTCAGCCGCACGGTAGCGCGAACGGTAAATAGCGGCGCGTTTTCGGGCGCCCCGATCAGCCGCGGGTCCGCCACGTCGTACATACCCACGCCCGGCGCGGCGCGGAGCCAGTAGGGTTGGCTGGGGAGCGACACGACCGGGCGGCGTTTCAGGCGCAACGTCAGCGCTTGATTGGTCTTCAGCTCCAGGCTCACCACCGTATCGAGACCGAGCATGGTTTCGGTGAGGCGGTCGAGGCTGACCATTGGCCAGCTTGCCCGGCTTACCGCTTCCACTTTGAGCTGTACCGCGGCGGCCCCCGCGGTAGTACCCACGGTCCAGTCGGTGGCGGTAGCGAGCAGGAACAACCCGGCGCAGCGGCGAATGACGTCATCAAGTTCGGCGAGCTTGCGTGTACGCCAGAAATCGACCGTCCCAGTGACATTGCTCTCCAAACCGCTTGCGGGAAGCGCCAGCAATTTCCGCCGGGCGAGTAGTAACCCCCGCACCGACGAGGCAGGGTTGCGGACGTAGTAACGGTTCAGTGTGTTAGCCAGCAGCTTATCGATTCGCTCGCCACCGGGCACCCGCATCCACGTCACATCCACGCCCGCCAGCAAATCGGCCTGGCCGGGCTTGCTGGCTTCCGGCGGCAGCGGGTCGCCGGCGAGCAGCTTGAAGTACTCGATGGCCTCCCCGCGCGTACCCGCCGAGCCGAAGCCCTGCGAGCGGTGCTGCGAGCGGCTCAAGGCCGCGATCTCGCCGTACGACTTGCCCAGCAGCGCATTGTAGCCACCCACGTCGAGCGTGACGAGGCCTGTTTTATCGAAGTTGGGGTTGTTTTCGAAGAAGAAGGCTGACGTATTCCAGAAGATGCGCTTGGCCTGCCAGGGGTGCAGCGCTTCGCCTTCGCTCCCACCCGCGAGCTGCTCCGGGAACCGCTTCGGGTCGGCCGCAGCCGAAAACGCTTCGAGCGCGAGCTGCGCGGAAGCCGTGTGGTGGCCGTGCGTGGGCATCGGCTCGGGCGCGAAGCGCGTGATGATGACGTCGGGCCGGAACCGCCGGATGGTGCGCACCACGTCGGCGAGTACCTGTTCCTTATCCCAGATGCGCAGCGCTTCGGTGGGCGTCTTGCTGAAGCCAAAATCATTGGCGCGGGTGAAGAACTGCTCGCCGCCGTCGATGCGCCGCGCCGCCAGCAGCTCTTGGGTGCGGATGAGGCCGAGTTTTTCTCGCAGCTCCGAGCCGATGAGGTTCTGACCGCCGTCGCCGCGGGTGAGCGAGAGATAGCCGGTGCGCACCAGCTTTTCGTTGGCGAGCCACGCGATCAGACGCGTATTCTCGTCGTCGGGGTGGGCAGCCACGTACAGCACTGACCCCAGCACAGTCAGTTTTTTGAGCGCCAGGGCGGTGGCGGCGGCATCGGTCCCGCGCCCCGCCGCTGCGACCGACTGCGCGTTCACCAGCTGCCCCCGCTCAAACAGCAGTAGCATCAAAGTCAGGAAGACCGGTCGGGCGCGGCCAATTGGTAAGAGCGAAGAAAAACGCATCCCGCAAAGAACGTCATCCGATTTTGAGTGCACGGCGCCAGGCCCACGGTTCCTTAGTGCGGCCAAAAGCAAGTTGGTTTTTGCGGAGAAATAGTATAGCTTTGCCAAGCTCAATCTACTTTCAAATAACGTTTTCCATGCATGCTATCTCCCTTCAACCGTTTAGAATAGCACCCGACCTCACTGCCCGAACCCTGGGGCCATCAGCTAGCCGGATTGACGTTGCGCCTACGAGCGCGGCCAACCGGTTGCTGAACCGCCCCATCGTGGGCGATCGGGGCGAGCTGATCGGCCTGATGAATATCGAGGAGCACGGCCAGCTGCTGGTTGGGCGCTGGGTGGGGCATTGCACGCCCGATGCCGTAGTCAAAGGAATGCGGGTAGCACACGAGATGCTCACCCTCCAGCCGTGTCCGGCGATCTTGAGCGATGGTTCCGCCGCCGTAGGCGATTGGTCGGATCTGATTCCGTGGATGCAGTACGATATGCTGCCCCGCCTCGTGGAGACGGGTGTGCGGTTCATCGCGAACGTGCGATCACCTGATCCCGCGAGTCGGATAGCGCACCAGAATTACGCCCAATTCGCTTCGCGTTACCTGACAATTCGCCTTTTCGACGAGCCCGGCCAGGCGCGCGAATGGTTACACCAGTTGCTGGCCACGGCGCGCATCGCGGGCACGGTTAAATCACCGGTGCGGATCAGCGATTAGCACAACCCGAACAGATCGCGGTAGAGGCGTTCGCTGAGGCGCCCAAATCCTCCGGTCGAGTCACGAAACCGAGGTGGTTGACGGCGTGGCGCCCCCCCCTAAACGCAGCGCCTGTTCTTGGTTATTGCGAAGAATTAGCCTAGCTTTGGCGAGCCGGACACTTAAATGTTATTGCGTCAGCCATCGCGATGGATACTTATGCCACTCGGACGATCGCGCTCGCATCAGCGGTTGACCAATCAGAAAGCCATTCCCACGTGCGACGTCCTGAAATCCTTCTACCTAACACGAGTACGCCACTGCTCAACCACCCGGTATTTACCGCGGCCGGCGAACTGCTGGGGTATATGAGCCTCGAGGAGGGCGGCCAGCTGCTGGTCGGTCGCTGGGTCGGCGACTTCGACGCGGAAAAAGTGGAGGCTGCCATTCACGTGACGCTCAACATGATCCCGCCTGGGTTGCAGTGCCGCGCCGTACTAACCGACGGCTCCGGCGCCACCGGCGACTGGTCGGAACTGGTGCCGTGGATGCAGTATGATATGCTTCCCCGCCTGGTTGAGCTCGGCGTCAACCTCGTCGCCAAGGTGCGCTCCGCCGACCCATCTGCCCGCCTCGCGCACCAGGACTACGCCCGCTTTGCCGCGCGGTATATTTCCATTCGCCTCTTCGACGATCCCCACAGCGCCCGCGCGTGGCTGCGGCATGGCTCGCGGCCAGTTCGTCCGCCGTGTCAAGATGGCGATGATCTCGCACGACCAAAGAGCGCCAATACAAACGACCGATGCAACGCGCGTGATTGCGCCAAGCGATCCGGCCCGCCCACGTCAGTTCCGCGGAGCTCAGCGGAGCGGGTTGTCCCGCGGCAAGGGCCGCACGGCATACGGCGACGCGTTCAGGCAAAGCTGCGGCGTGGTGAGCCTCGGCGAGAAATGCCAACTCGGCGTCGGGGGTGCCACCCGGCTCCCCCCCAAGCGACTGAGGCAGCGGCATGGTGGTGGAATGAAAAGGGCAGCCGGACATTAGTGGGTTAGCCTGCAACGGTTGAGAGCTGATCAGGGACGCACCCGGAAGGAACGACTTCCGTGTCATCCGTTCGATTTCGCAGAAACGACGGCACCGAGGTCGCCCTCGCTCGAACATCGCCGAAACGTGCAAAAAATCGGCACCTGTAACATCGCACCGATGCCTGCATCGCCTGGGAGGCCACCGCTGGCGTTTCTCCTCAATCACCTCACCCAAGCCGTCCCTCTCCCTAACCTATCGAACAAATCCTGCCCGCCAGAAATCAAACCCGGCCTTTATCCCCGCCGAGAATGGATCGGCATCAAAGCGGCACCAATAGCCCTTCCGCCTCCGCAAGCTGCTATTGTTTGGGACAACTGTAGGGGATTTTGGATCGGTCGATCCAATTATAGGGAGTAGCGGAAATTGCGGAAGTCCGGGGCGTAGGCCCGGATACAAACAGAGGGAAGAGGCCACCCCACGAAGGGGTGGCCTCAACCGAGTCTGGTTTTTTTAGCGCTGGATAACAAAGGTTATCGGTTATTGCTAATCGTCCTTTCCTTTTTCTCGATTTTGATTTCGTCGCCATCGTCGTCCACCTCAACGTCAAACTTCAGGGAAGGCACCCGGATGGAATCGACCACTTTATAGGTTTTATCGACCGCAACCACACTGCCGCCGGCAACGAAATAACGCACGTCCGCTGTAGGGGGCGGAAGCACTTTCACCAAGGGTGCAGGAGTTTCCATCAGGAAAGCGCGTTGTTCCTCGGTGACCACCGTTCCGGGGGCGATGCGGGTCGTCCTCCATGCAGGGGGGATCTGCTTGATCTTCATTTGGGTGGACCATTCAGGAGGCAACCCATGGGGACTGGTTTTATAGGTATCGAAATATTGCACCACCTTGGTTTGGTATTCCGGGTTGAAGTGGGTGGTGGTGGTAGTGCTTTCGCTCACGGAACCATCAGGATTGCGCGTCGTGGTTGTTTCGGTGGTGGTCTCCTTGGTTTGGGCCATCGCGCTGAGGGCGAAAGCCAAAGAGAAACAGCTAAGGGTAGGCAATAATTTCA